>NZ_JBSYVT010000010.1:0-116739 GCF_054112845.1 Acinetobacter sp. NigerLNRRAM0016 | reverse complement strand
CTGCATTAAATTATTAGGAGATAAACTCAGCGCAAGGAGTTTTGGTAGCCAAGTGAATGAGATCCATGCACGTGTAGCAGTCCTTAACAGATTTACGGAATTAGGTCGCCCACTTACCCAAGTTACGCCTTAAATTTGGCTCAATTAGGGGCGCTTTGCATTTCAAATCTTTGTGCAACAAAGCCTAAAAGAAGTAAAAACATGGATTGATTTTGAATTAAAAATTGAAGAGGTTTTAAACTCATTCGCGAGTTGTATTTTAGAGATTGAAAAAATTAAAAGACCAAGTGAGCTATTTGAATACTTTGATCATAAGAAAGATGATGGTCACCGGATTAAAGAAAGAGATTTCAAAATATTAAATTTTTTTAACTTTATAGCTACGGAAGAATATAAGGCTAGATTACCATCGATATCATTACACACAGAAACAAAATACAAGGTGATGTTTAGAGATAATATCAATCCAAAGTTTTGTCATGGCGGACAGTTATTGAATGGATTTAATTCATCAGGATTCTTAGGGTTTTTATATCAGCAGTTGGATGATTTTATTGTTATTTTTGAGCAATATTTAAGCTTAATAATTGCGAAACTAAATCCTAATAATAGGTTGATGATTAATTTTAGAGAATATAATTATCCTGATAAAATCTTCTCGTTTAATTATACCAATACCTATCAACGACTTTATCATGCTATTGAGGTTGATTATTTACATGGCAGATGTGGCGACGATCAAAATATTGTTTTGGGCATTGCTGAATTAGAAGATGAAGCATTAAAGAAAATAAAGGCGTACGGTTTCACTAAGTATCATCAGAAATTATTTAAAGAAACAAATTATTCATTTTTAGATGAATACTTAAAGAGAGTTGAGAGTCACAAGAAAAAGGTTGAATATTTTGAGAAGGATTCTGATAACCGTGACTCAACAGCCAAGAAATTTGAAAGACAACACTTAATCGAGACAGAAAGTAAACTCAATTTGAATATAAGTATCTGGGGTCATTCACTAGATATTTCAGATAAAGACTATATTATTGATCTGTTTAGCTTAAATGATGACATAGATCGAAATGTTCTAGTTACAGTCTATTACTTTGATAAAAATTCCAAATTTTCATTACTCAATAATTTGTTGGCTATTTTAGGCAAAGATAAAGTTGAGCAGTGGATGAAAAATAAGTGGCTTCAATTTAAAGAAAATCCTGAAGTTAATTTTTTAGAAGCTGAAGAGCAGAAAATAGTTTGAGAGTATGATCATTTGATTAATGTAAAAAATTACAATTCCCAACGCATAAACTGCTACACTACACCCACTTGACCTAGTGGGTGTACTAGCTTGAGTGATAAAAAATCTCACAACTGAAATAGCTTGATTTGTCTTAGACACCTTGTGAATACGGTGTATTAAGCCGCTTAACCTAAGCGCATTCAAAAAAACGTAATTTAAATAAATCTCTCAGTGCTGGTCATTGGGCTGACGCTTATCTCCCGAAAAATAGCGTAAGACCCCGACCAGACCATCATGACCTGTAGAAAATAATGCAAAAAGTTCAAACGACCACCTTGAACCGCGCTACGCTGATGTTTCCTTTAGCCTTGGTGCTGTTCGAATTTTCCGTCTATATCGCAAATGATTTAGTTCAGCCTGCCATGCTGGCCATCACCAAAGAATTTGGTGTCAGCAGCAGTTGGGCACCTTCTTCCATGTCTTTTTATTTGTTAGGTGGTGCCTGTGTGGCCTGGCTGTTGGGTCCATTGTCAGATCGACTGGGGCGTAAAAAAGTCCTGCTCACAGGTATATTGTTTTTTAGCGTCTGTTGCTTACTGATTTTACTCACTCACAATATTGAGCAATTTCTGGCCCTGCGCTTTTTACAAGGCATTGGATTAACGGTCATTTCCGCTGTAGGTTATGCCGCCATTCAAGAAACCTTTGAAGAGCGGGATGCCATTAAAGTCATGGCGCTGATGGCCAATATTTCCCTGCTGGCACCTTTGCTGGGTCCTGTTTTAGGTGCCTTCCTGATTGACCATGTGTCATGGCATTGGGGCTTTATCGGCATTGCTATGTTGGCATTTCTCAGTTGGTTTGGTTTAAAAGCAAAAATGCCAGCCAGCCAACAGGCTGTAGTGAAACAGCCCGTACGTTATATTTTTTCAGACTTTAAACGGATCTATCAAAATAAGCGTTTTCTTGGTTTAACCTTGGCATTGCCGATGGTCAGTATGCCGTTGATGTTGTGGATTGCACTGTCACCTGTGATGCTGGTGGAAGAATTAAAACTCACCAGTTTGCAATACGGTCTGGCACAATTTCCTGTGCTGGGTGGTCTGATTGCGGGCAATCTGGTGCTGATTAAAATCATTGATCGCTTGGCTTTGGGTAAAACGGTGATGATCGGTTTACCGATTATGCTGCTGGGGACGCTGCTGATTTTAGCGGGTATCTTCTGGCGAGATTATTTCTTGCTGTGCTTAATTGTCGGCATGACTTTGATTAGTTTTGGTGAAGGGATCAGCTTTTCGGTGCTGTACCGTTTCGCGCTGATGTCTTCTGAAGTCTCGAAAGGGACAGTAGCTGCGGCGGTGTCGATGCTGCTGATGTTCAGTTTCTTTTTTATTATTGAAGCGGTACGCATTCTGTATGAACAGTACCATTTACTGACATATGGCTTGGCATGTTTTGTCTTGATTGCATTATGGTTTAGTTTTCCGCGGCGCATGTTGCAACAAGTCTTGCTGGAGCGTAAAGCCAAAGGTGAGTTTTAATTCGGCATGAAAACTTGGCTCAAACAGGCATATATTTGCCTGTTTGGCGGATTTTTTTTACGGTAAATGTGACATCAGTTAAGATTCAAATTTCTTGAGTTTATGATCAAAAACAAAAGGTCCAAACGGTAGAATTGAAGCAATAAAACCGAGAATAAACATTTTAATTGACCATTTTTGTTTTTCGCACACCGCAAACAGCACAATTAAAAACAGAATAAACAAGATACCGTGTCCCATGCCGACAAATTTGACCAAGAGTGGATTGCCCCAAATATATTTCAACGGCATGGCAATAAACAGGAGCAGCAGGAAAGATAAGCCTTCCAGAAAACCAACAACACGCAAGGTTTTAATATTCATATTCAAAACAATAAAATTGAGAATGAATCTCGATTCTAGCTGAAATGGGTGAATCTTTATACTTAAAAAATTAGCCGATAGATAAAACTTTCAATTCAGAAAGTCATTCTGACATCAACCATTCATGCACTTCTATATTCCTACTCTTTGCCTCATCCAAATCTATTTAATGTCTAATGCCAACAAGCGTTGTTTTAGGCTTAATAATTCTGGCAAGGTTTCCAGTAACAGGCTCATTTGTTTCAGTACCAATTGCCAATGTTCGGGCAGTTCAGGGTCACTGCTCATGCGTTGCAGTTCATCCAGTTTGCGTTGGATCTGAGCTTGGTCTAAGGCGTGTTGCTGAATCAGGCTATGATTCAAGGTCTGTAAACACCACTGCATCAGTTCCAGAATTTGCGGATCGTGAAGCTGCTCCCGATGACTCCCTAAAGCTGAAATATAACTGAGTTGGCTATGGCTGTAGACCAAATAACGAAAAGCCTGCTGAATCAGTTCAGGATTCGGTTGTGGTTCGGTACTGAGACTGGAAATCATGCTGGACAGTTCAATTTGCGCATTATGTGCCAAGCGCCGTGCCTTACGATAGGCAACACTATTATCTTTACCGTGTTGATACTGCTCGACAATGGCAGTGAAATAATCCAGTGTGGCTTGACTGCTGTTTTGAATATTTTTAGAAATATTACGGAAATTCCAGTCAGGCCAAATGGCACTCACCGCAAACCATGCAATAAAACAGCCGAGCAGGGTATCGATAATTCTTGGCAGAATAATGTCATAACCTGCACCTTTCAGGTTAAAGATCAGCAGTACCATTAAGGTTGCCATGAGGGTCGCAATCGCATATTTTTGCGAGCGTAAATAGAAAAAGGCCACGCCGCATAAAATGGTCAGAATCAATTGCCCTTCAATACTGGGCACAAAATACAGCAGCGGCACGCCTAAAATCACACCCAGCACTGTGCCCAAAGTTCGCAGTTTCAAACGGCTTTTGGTAGCGAAATAACTGATCTGGCAGACAAATAAACTGGTCAGTAAAATCCAGTAGCCGTTTTTGGCAAAGGGCAACAAGGAAATGGCATAGCCCACCGCAAAGACAAAGGCGATGCGTACCGCATGTCGAAACAGTGCCGATTGCGGAGTTAAATGTTGACGTAGTTTGAGCCATAAATCCTGAAAGCCATGAATGTCGTCATCCAGCAGGTTTAAATTGTCTTGATGAGTCGAATAATGCTGCTGGTAATGATCTTGCTCGATTGCCAGATTGGCAAACTGCTCTTGAACATTGTGTAAATTGCGCAGCACTAAGCCCAAATTTTTTACTTCAATGTTGTGCGGATTGTCCTGAATCCAGCTCTGCATCGAGGCATCTAAATGTGCCAAAGCCGAGGCGTGTGAAGCATCTAGCTGAAAAGCCTGTTGTTGCAAAATGGAGCTTGCCAATTGTTGACAGGAGTGGGCTTGCAAGCGGATATTTTTTTGAATCCGAAAAATTAAGTCGGTACGGCTAAAGTTGCGATGAATATTTTCATAGTGCAAATAGTTGGAGGTGGCTTGTTCGTGAATATCTTGCGCCAGAAAATACAGATTCAGCCAGTAAATGGTTTTTTGATTGGCCCGTGAGGCTTTTAAACGGGTCAAGAGAGAAGCTTTACACTGATTTAAACGTTGCACCACTTGCGTATTTTGTAGGGAAACCTCAAACAGCAGGCTTTCGACATTCTCAATATTATCGGGGTCAAACAGTCGCGCTTTTGCCTGTAAGAGTGTGGCAAGTTGTTGAAAGCTTTGCGCCAAATTATCCTGCACGGCTTGAGTCGGTTTGAGCAAATAAAACAGAATGGAACTGAACCCGTACCAGATTGCCCCCAAGACAAAATAATACGGTTGCTGATACCACGCCTGATATTCTCCCAGACCAAACATGGTGTAAATCGAGAGCAGGATGGTGCCAAAAGAAATGGTGGCATAACGTTGCCCAAGCGCACCCAGTAAAATCAGCAAGGCACTGGACAAAGATAAATACAAAATAAACAGCAGTTTATAAGGAGCTAAAAATTCAAGGATGCTGCTGACACTGAAAAATAAAAGACAGACATAAAGCAGATTGCGTAGTCGAATACTGAGCCGATCATCAAAATCCGTGAGGGCTGCGGCAATGGCACCCAAAGTCACAGGCACAATTAAAAGTTGATGCCCTGTGTAGAACAACCCTAGCGTTGTGCCTGTTAAAACAATCAAGATTTGCAGGCAATATACCAAAATTGAATTGGAGAAAAACTGACGCACAGGATTCACAATATTGTTCTTTATCGGTTGTTTTGCTTTTCAGTTAGCCTGAACTTTTTTAGTCGGACTGTCAATTGCTGATGAAAGATGGCGTCCAACTGAATGCTATTTTCTCGTTGGACATGGCAACTTTAGGGGAGTTATTTTTGTAGAGCAGTGCGTAAATTTGGCAAAATTGTGGATAAGTTTCAGTTTATCAACATGGTTCAAATTGTGAACCTAGGCTTGTGTATAACCGCTAACTTATCCACAGTTGATCTTAAATGACACCACAGGCGATACGGTCTCCACCACCCCCCAAGGGTTTGGGTTGATCGGAATAATTGTCTCCACCCGCATGAATCATCATGGCATGACCTTGTATGTCAGCCAGTTTTAAGCGTGGCGCAATCAGTTTGAGTTGCGATTGCCCCGCAGAGTTGACATGTAATACAGGCAAATCTCCTAGATGTCCTGTCATTGGGGTACCGTGATGAGCAACTTGGGTCGGATTGTAGTGTCCGCCCGCAGCCAACGCAGCCACCATTTTTCCATCTTTTTCAGCAGGTTCACACGAGCCTTTTTCATGAATATGGAAACCATGTGGTCCGATCGGCAAATGACTTAAATTGGTTTGAATGATTAAGCCCACAGGACTGTCTTGTAAGGTGACGGTACCGACTGAAGCACCAATGCCATCTGCCGAAACTGCATTGAGTTCGACGGTTTTCATATTGCTTGTGGATTGGGTTGGGGTGGTGCTACATCCAACCATCAGTAGGGATGCGCAGGCAGCCAATACTCCAGTTTTAAACAAAGAAGTTTGCATTTACTGTCCTTATGAAGTTTTATTTGTAAATGATTCCTATTTAATCAGAGATTGGCGGACTCTAGGGTATGGATTGCGTAGAGGATTGTATGAATTTCATCAATAAAAAAGCCAGTTGGCATACAACTGGCTTAAAGAGAATCTTTACTTAGGTGGATCTTTGGGAGGATCAAAGTCATCATCCAGATCATAGGCCAGTGTGGCTTTCGGCATGATTAAGGCTTCATCATCATGAGTTTCATGTAGCCATTCACGCCAGATGGCCAATAACACCGCCAGAATCACGGGACCAATAAACAGTCCGACCAGACCAAAGCTGGCAAGACCACCTAAAACCCCGAACATAATCAGCAGGAATGGAATTTGGGTTGCCCCTGAAATAACCAAAGGTCGAATCACGTTGTCGGCAGTACTGACAATACACACCCCCCAAGCCATGACACCAATGGCTTCAATGGTTTGACCTTGGGCAAACAGCCAGAGTGCGACAGAGGTATACGCCAAAGGCGGTCCAAAAGGAATGAGTGCCAGCAAGAAGGTGACGATGGTGAGCACCATTGGGTTGGGTACACCTGCAACCATATAGCTCAAACCCGCCAATACCGATTGTGCAACCGCAGTTAAGCCGACACCATACACCACCGCACGCGTCGTTTCTGAAATGGTATCGATATAATGATGTACACGAGGACCAATCACCATTTCTAACGCTTTACTGACCTGGGTTAAAATGGTGTGTCCATCTCGATAAAAGAAGAACAAGGACATCACGGCAAAACACAGCTTAATAATATTTTTACTGACTTCATTCAGGAGTGCTTTGCCGTAATTCAGATGCCCTTGAATCCAGTCGGAAATATTCTGAATAATGCTGTTCGGATCTTGATTTAAATCTTTTAGGGTACGGGTCACTTCTTTGCCGATGACAGGCAGGTCACGGATAAATTGCGGCACATTGACATGCCCAGAAAAGACCTGTTTTTGCAGTTCGTAATACAGATTACGCCCTTCATGTTGCAAGATGAATATAGCAAACGTCAGTGGTACGCCAACCACTAAAATGATGATTAAAATCATCAGGGTCGCACTGAGTGTAGAGCGTTGACCACAGGCACGAAAAATAGCTTGATACAACGGCCAAGTCATATAGGCAATAATACTGGCCCACAGCACAGGAACAATAAAATATTTGAGTACATGAAAGCCCAAAAACATCAGGATAAAAAACAACCCGAATAATAAGACTTTCTGTATGGTCGGCGCGTATTGTTGCACTATTTTCACTGATTCATTTTAAAGGTCAAACTCATCTTAACCGAAAACAGCACACGCGAACATGAGTGCTCGGTAAGTTTCACATAATCTCGAAGCGGGCGAACACATCTTGAAAAATTAGAACCACTCGCTCGGATCATCAATAATGGCATTCAATACGGGTTGCCATTGATTTTGCAGGGTAATATAGTTTTTCTGCGGCTTATCAAACACCGATAAACCTTGCATCGCCAGCTGACCATAGGCCGTGCGTTCAGAAATCCATGCCACAGGTTGTTGCTCAATTTTAGTGAAAAACTCCTGAATTTCTTTCGAGCCTGAGGTATTGGCTTTGACACGGTTTGCCAGCAGTAAAATCTGTACCTTGCCTTTACGAATACGCTTAATGTCTTGTAAATGTTTCAGGAAACGTCGAGTACTGTCGATATCGAAAAAAGACGGCTGCAAGGGGGTGATAATGGCATGTGCTTCACTGATCAGTTGCTCAGCCTGACTATCCGATAATGCCCCAGGTGCATCAATCACCAAATATTCAATATGCTTGGGGCTTTCACCGACCGACTTGTCCTGACGCCAATCCAAACTTTGAATATTGGCCGCAGTTTCAGGACGTTGTTTCAGCCACTGACGGGCAGATTTTTGGTTATCGGCATCGGCAAGCGCCACTTTATAGCCTTTTTGAGCTAAGGCCGCGGCAAGACTAATCGCGGTGATGGTTTTCCCACAACCCCCTTTCTGATTGGCAATTAAAATTGTTTTCATGACCCTAAAGATTTAATTCTGTTCAGTCCTAGCATATCATTCTTTTGTGCCAAGACGAGGGCACAGGACAAAAGTTGTAAAGCAAAATTTACTCGAAATTAGGATGAGTGCATGTCGATTTGGATGGCAATGCTGATTGGGGCATGTATAGGTGTGGTACTGACGACTTTAATTTTAAGTCAAACCCGAAATGGGAAAATTAAAGCCGAATATGAGCGCTATATTGCAGAGCTACAACTGAAACATCAGCAAGCTTTGAGTCAGGCGCAAAAACGCAGTGTGAATACCAGTCGTGCAGTATTAAAGGGCAAGATGGCGGAACAGTTTGCGCCGATTTTGCCTGAATTTCAGTATTTACCCAGTGATGCCAAATTCTTAGGCGATCCTGTCGATTATGTGGTGTTTGATGGCTATACCGATTTACGCGATGGGCAAGGCAGTGCGGATGATGTCGAGATTGTATTGATTGATATTAAAAGTGGCGGCGCACGGCTGACCAAAGGGCAACAGGCGATTGCCCAAGCCATCCAGCAAGGGCGGATTCGTTTTGAAACCATCCGCATTGATTTTGAAGAGACTTGAGCCAGCCAGATTAAGGTGATTGCTTAAAAGATTGGAATGCGATATTAGGGTTTCTGTGCACGTGCCAACAACATTTGTTGTCCAATTTTCGGAATACCCTCAGCATAAAAATAATCATATTGGCTTAGTTGAAAACCTGCTTTGCTCAAGGCTAGCTCAATATTGCGATTCAAACGGCAACCATCAGCCAAGCGTTTTTGAATGGGCGTAATTAGATGTTGTAGCTGGCGAATTTTTTTATTTTCGGTATTTAAAACGTGCTCAACCAGATGCAAAGTGCCATTTGGTTTCAGGACACGCTTGATTTCTTTCAAGACTTGATCCAGCCGTTGCACACTACACAGAGTCCAAGTGCTGACCACATGATCGATGGACTGATCGGCAAGCGGAATATGCTCGGCACTGGCTTGTAAATGCTGTAGCTCAAGATTGCTTTCAAAAATGCGGCTGGACGCCAGTTTAAAAATATCTTGATTCGGTTCCAATGCATACAGCTTTTCAACGTTTTGATAAAACGGCAAATTGATGCCTGTGCCAAAGCCAATTTCCAGCACATCCCCTGCGACGGGCAGCAGCAGTTCTCTGCGTTTATCCATCAAACTCGCGGTTTGCATGACCTGATTGAGTAAATGCGGAAAAATCTGTTGTTGATAAAACTGATAAAGCATTGCGCTATACATCCATTTTAAACAGTAGCCAAGCGGGTTTGCCGTGACCAAACTCTTCAATATTGTTACCAATTCTGCAAATTTTAAGCTTGGATTCAGGCGTATGATTGGCACTAGAACAGGTTTAAAAGCATTGCAAGAGGTAGCCATGAACATTCGACTCATTGCACTTTCATTATTGGGTTTGAGTATGTTGAGCACAGGCTCAATGGCATCTTCAATTGAATATAATATTGCCAAAGGTTTGGCACCGATTGCCAAAGATCAATCCATTTCGGTGTTACAGCCATTTCGGGGTGATTTCCGAATTTTGGGGTCTAAAACCTATACCGATGATGAACAAGCCAAGTTTTCCCCCATCGACTATGCGGTGAGTTGGGGCCTGTTTGCAGAACCTGAAATTGCACGGCATATCTCGGTCAATCAGTATGATCGCTTTCTGAACTGGAAAATGGATAAAGTACCCGTACCGACTGAGCAAGCCATGCAGATGGTTTCGAATATGCATATTATTCCTGCCAATCCGCAGATTGCACAGCAAATTCAAAAAGTAAAACGCGGGGATTTGGTGCGTTTACAGGGCGAACTGGTGGAAATTAAAGACAAAGACTTGGTCTGGCGTTCCTCTTTAACACCGACCGACACAGGCGATGGCGCTTGTGAGTTATTCCGCGTGAATTCGATCATCTGGATTGAAAAAGTTAAAGGCTAATAAGGAAGCCATGCACTGCTCAGTCTGCGCTTTGAATCAAGAAAACAAACTGAACAGTGCGGGGACAAATCAACCAACAATTATTTTGCGGTTAATGCTTGCTCTTCAAATTCAATGCCTGCCCAGCCGTGTTGCATAAACTGGCGGATATTTTGGTGATCTGTCGCTTCTGGGGTTGCCAATACCGCAGCGTAATGTTCTGCAAATAAAGACAAAGTTTGCTCAGGATTTAAATCATTCAATTTTGCAAAAGAAAACACTTTAGCACTGCCTTGGTTTTCAGTTGCCGCATTGCTGTGTTGTCCATTTTTGAATGCAGTTGGGGTATGGGTATAACGTGCTTCGATATACGCCAATACATCTGCAAATTTCGCTTCACCTGATTGTAATTGCGCAAGTAAGTCCTGAGCCATAATGTCCTCAAACACAGTAGAAAATGGGTTCTGACTATAACAAGTTTTATCCAAATTCGGCGCGTTTTTCTCAGTATTGATTCGGTATTTTAGGGCGTAAACGTTGACAATAGGGGATGGGAAGAGGATAACAGGGTTTATTTGCATGAAGATGATCAAGGCATGAATTGGCTGTTAGTGGCTTTGGGTGGTGCAATCGGTGCTGTTTCTCGTTATGGATTGGGCAGTTACTTAATTAAATCCAGCTCGACCTTTCCGTGGGCAACTTGGTGCATCAATATTTTGGGTTGCTTTTTGGCAGGCGTGTTCTTTGCCGTGAGTTTGCAATATCCCACTTTACAAAATCAAGCCCGTTTATTGTTGATGGTCGGCATCTTGGGGGGATTTACCACATTTTCCAGTTTCGGGCTCGAGACCTTCAATTTATTGCGCGAAGGACAAGTCATGTGGGCGGTTGGCTATGCGGTTTCCAGTGTGATTCTTGGGGTAATTTTTCTGGCGATTGGTTATTTAATTTTTTCTCAGTTATTCCAGTTCAAAGCTTAAACATAAAAAAAGAAGTCTAAGTGGAGGATAGGGGCTTAGACTTCTGAATGGTTGTAGTTTAGAACGTCAAACTTAAAGCAAGATTAATTTTTAACGATTACGCTGAAAACGTCCAAAACGTTTATTAAAGCTGGCAACACGACCTTCATTGCTGGCTTGACGTACTTCACCAGTATAAAAAGGATGTGAGGCACTGGAAATATCTAAAGTGACATAAGGATAGCTTTGACCTTGATATTCGCGTTGCTGCTTGGTTTGTAAGGTGCTGCCAATAATAAAATAGGCATCGGCATTGGTGTCATGGAACAGTACTTCACGATATTCAGGATGGATATTTGGACGCATAGGTGGACTCCCTGATGGGGTTTAATTGATATGTTATAATATAACATAAATAAGCCAAATAAAAAGGTCGATGTTGCCAGCGACCTTTTAAGCATCAATTTAACCGTGTGGAGACGGGACCAACTCTTCAAACACATCATTTAAATTGTCATTCACTTTTAAATGAATCAGATTCCAATAATGTCCTGACACAGTACGATTCACCATTAAAGTATCAGGAGAAGGCTTAAACACATCCCAATATTTCAGTGAGGATTTCACCAGCTCCATGCCGTCATGATGCGCTGAATTTTCTGCAAAATCATAATGCGTGGTCAGTGGACGCATCAGCACTTCCAGCCATGCTTGATAAAGGTTTTCAGGGAACTTGCCTTGTTCAGCAATCGCGTGTAGAGCATCAAGCTGCTGTTCAATTTCGGCAACATTCTGTCGACGCGCTGCCTGAATGAGTTGTTTGAAATGATGCACAATGTCATTGGACAGCACTTTCACACCGCCGTAATCGTAAATAATGACACTGCCATCTTCACGGAAGGCAAAGTTGCCTGGGTGAGGGTCGCAGTGAAAGCGCTTCAGATAAAAAATTTCTTGCCCAATGGCACGCAGTAAACGTCGCCCTAATTCATTGCGGGTTTGTTGTGACCATGTGCTTGCGGTTTCAATACTCTCACCTGTTTCTAGGCTTAGGGTCAGAATATGTCGTGAAGAATAGTCTGGATAGACTTTCGGAATAATGATCTTGCTGTCGAGTTTTTCATGGAACGTGCGCGCGACTTCCAGATTCTGCGCTTCAATCTGATAATTCAGTTCATTGTCCAAACTGTGTTGGATTTCTTTAAATAAACGATCTTGTAATTTCCGATCAACCTTTAAAACACCCATCAAACGCAAGGCGAGTCGAACTTGTTTGAGATCGCTTTCGCAGGCTTCATCCACCCCTGGATATTGCACCTTGACCACCACCTGTTCCCCATGCGGCAAGATGGCTTTATGCACTTGACCAATCGAAGCGGCTGCAAAAGGCTGTTCATCAAACTGTTTAAAGATCTGATCGAGTGGTTTCCCCAGCTCTTTCTCGACTTGCTTTTTAATTTCCGCAAAGGGCATGGCAGGGGCTTGGCGTTGCAGTTTGGCAATGGCACGTGCCACTTCAGGCGGGAAAATATCTTTATATTGCGAGGCAATCTGACCGACTTTCATCACTGCGCCTTTCATTTCCCCCAGCGTGTCGGCAATTTGCACCCCAATGTCCTGAAACAATTTGCTGCGCGCAGCATTTTTTTGTTCTTCATCGGCATTGAAGTTTTTAATGGAATTGGACACGGTTTTGGTGGCAATACTTGCCGTCATACTGGCAAGTTTCATAAAGCGACGACCAGATGTATGAGTCGTTTTGGCCATGCAGTGTTCCTCGGAATGATCTCGGTCAGGGGTATTTTGATCATAGGGGGTAAATCTGGATTTGCCTATTTTAAATTGTTAAAAATGCGTAGCTGGAGTTAAGCCTTTGGTCGAATTCAGCCTTGGATGTGTTTATCGCAGTATTTTTGTATGGTGTCTTGGAGCATTTTCAAATGGAAAAAAACAAATGAAAGATGAACTACGTTGTAATCTGAATGGTTTAAAGATAAAGATGAGAATTGAAGGAGGCTGAAATGACCCTGAACAAGACGCTCAAGGTCATCATAACAATGGCTTAAACAGTCTGCTTCAGACGATGATTATTCAAATACAAGCGGCTGAGCAACAGTACACAGGCAACGCTGAGTCCGACGATCAAACCGACCCAAACCCCTGCGGCTTGCATGGAGGTAAAGCGCGCCAAATAAATGCCGACAGGAAAAGCCACCACCCAATACGCCAGCATGGTAATCCACATTGGACCTTTGGTGTCTTGCATCCCACGTAAGCAACCCGCAGCACTGACCTGCCAAGCATCCATAAGTTGGTAGGCAATCGCAAACAGCACCAGATACATGGCAATCTGCGTAACAGCATCATCTGAGGTGTAAATTGCAATAATTTCAGCACGTAGTAACCACAGCAATAGCATGGTAATCAGGGCGAAACAGGTGCCCGCAGCCAGTCCGACATATTGTACTTTACGCATCGCTGCCCAGTTTTTCTCACCATAATAGGTGCCGACCCGAATGGTCAGAGCAATCGCCAAGGACATGGGAATCATAAACAACTGTGAGGTAATCGAAATCGCAATTTGATGCGCTGCAACGATGGTATCGCCCAAAGGACTGAGAATAATTGCAGCAGTACTAAAAATACTGACTTCAAAGAAAATGGCTAAACCAATCGGCAAGCCGAGTTTTAAAATGCGCTTCACCCAATACTGATCAAGCTTTTCCCACAGCGCAAACACCTGTGTAGAACGGTAAGCACTGCTTTTATAAATGTAGCTGGCAAGGGTAAAGAACATCAGCCATTGTAGAATCGCTGTCGCGAAACCACAGCCCGCACTGCCCAGTTCAGGGATTGGACCCAGACCATACATAAACACAAAGTTCAGGGGAATCAGTGCGACTAACGCCAACAGACTAATGGCTGTCACAGGGTGTGGATAACCCAAAGCTTCGGAATAACCGCGCAAAGCAGCGTACATGGTTACGGCAGGCATACCAAAACCAATGGCATGTAAAAACAGGCTGGCTTTGGGTTGCAGGCTTTCAGGCACGCCAAATAAGGGCAGTAAAAATGGCATGAGCTGTAAAATCAGCCCTGCAATCGTCCCTAGAATAAAGGCGACCCATAAGGACTGACGGG
This sequence comes from Acinetobacter sp. NigerLNRRAM0016, assembly GCF_054112845.1. Taxonomy (NCBI): domain Bacteria; kingdom Pseudomonadati; phylum Pseudomonadota; class Gammaproteobacteria; order Moraxellales; family Moraxellaceae; genus Acinetobacter; species Acinetobacter sp. NigerLNRRAM0016. The sequence goes on along the minus strand of NZ_JBSYVT010000010.1, from coordinate 102,420 downwards.
CAATCGTGGCAATTTTTTCAGGGGTACGCGCCCCTTTGGCTTCAGCCACCAAAGGCGTGGTGGCAATCATGATGCCGCTAAACAACAGCATCACAGGAATCCATAAACCAACACCCACGGCAATTGCAGCTAAATCAGTCGCAGAAAGATGCCCTGCCATAATGGTATCAATCAGGCCCAAACCGGCTTGGGCGAATTGCGTCACCAAAATTGGCAACATTAAATGGAAAAGTTGTTTTAATTCATAGCGGGTAGATATGACATTCGACACAAAAATTACTCATCTTCATTATGTGCTTGGTCAGAATAAATTCAGCGTTGTAAAGTGAGAAGCACACCAATAAAAATTACGACGCCACCAAGTAAACGCTGCCAATTCACAGGCGTTTTGTCGGTACCAAGTAGACCAAAGTGGTCAAAAATCATCGAAGTCAGAATTTGACCAAAAATCACCAAACCTGAAAACGTGAGAAAACCTAATTTGGGGGCAGTATAGATGCTTATACTGATGGCATAAACCCCCAAGCAGCCACCCAGCCATAAGTACCAAGGAATACTGGAAAATTCCTCTAAAGTCGGTTTGTTGACAGGCTGTAACAGGGTTAACAGTGCCAATACAATGGTACCAATACAAAATGACAATAAGGCAGCTTGAAGCGGAGAGTGTAAATGTTCTCTGAGTTGCGAGTTAATTGCGGTTTGAAAGGTCATGGCAATGCCTATACCGAAGGCGAGCGGTAAGAAAAACAGCAATTGGCTCGATATTTTTATCATTTCAACCTATTCATTCTTCTTGTCTTTTTATCAGTCTAATGCAAATACACACAGATTTCATAAGTGTCTTGATGCAGTCATGTTAAAATGTGCAGGATTTTCGCTGTGCTTTAGAGTCTCCTCCTTGACTGATTTACATCCTGCCAATATTCCTTTGTCTTTATACATCCATATGCCATGGTGTGTGCGTAAGTGTCCGTACTGCGACTTTAACTCGCATGCGGTGCCTGATGGCAAACTGTCTTTAGATTTGGAACAACAATATTTACAGGCCTTAGTGGAAGACTTTAAAACTCAGGTTGAATTTGCTCAAGGTCGTAGCATTCATAGTGTCTTTATTGGTGGCGGTACGCCATCGCTGATTTCTGCACAAGGTTATGCTTGGTTATTTAGCCAATTAAAAGCATTACTGCCTTTTGAAGATGACTGTGAAATTACGCTGGAAGCCAACCCAGGTACGGTAGAACATGATCCCTTTGCTGATTATTTGGCAACAGGCATTAATCGTCTGTCCATTGGCGTGCAAAGTTTTGATAGCGAGCATTTAAAAAAACTTGGGCGAATTCATAGCAATAACGATGCGATTTCGGCGATCGGTTTAGCGCGAGATGCTGGTTTTCAACGGATTAATGTTGACTTAATGCATGGCTTGCCTGAGCAGACTTTGGAACAAGCTTTATTGGATTTAAAACTGGCGGTAGAAAGTGGTGCAACACATATTTCGTGGTATCAACTGACCATTGAACCCAATACCGTGTTTTTTAGAACTCAACCCATTTTACCTGTGGATACCGTGCTAGAAGAAATTCAGGCACAGGGTGAAGCCTATTTAAAAGCACAGGGTTTTATCAACTATGAAGTCTCAGCTTGGCGTAAAGAATTACCTTCGGCACACAATTTAAATTATTGGCAATTTGGTGATTATTTGGCGATTGGGGCTGGGGCTCATGCCAAAGTCACGATGCCAGATGGTGTTTACCGTTTTCAGAAGACCCGTTTGCCAAAAGATTATTTAGCCAAAGTGCCTGCAGAGCATGTGCAGTTTAAACGGATTGAAGCAGATGAATTACCGTTTGAATTTATGATGAATGCCTTGCGTTTAAATGACGGTGTAGCGGCAGAGAATTATGTACAGCGTACAGGTTTAAGTTTAGAGGGTTTGTCTGAAACCTTAGCTTCATTGCGCAGTCGAAAATTAATGCTGGAAGATGAAACTCGTTTGGCTTGTACTGAGCAGGGGCATGTGTTTTTAAATTCAGTACTGGAAGAGTTTCTTTAATTGTGTAGTTTTTCTTAGTAATTTTCTGGCTGAATTTATCTCAATTTTTGTAATAATTTTTTATACATATAATAATTTAAATCATGTAGTTAATATTTTATGTGATTATTTTTTGTATTTAATTTGGTTTTATTAAATGCAGTTTTTGATTTTTATTTCTATAATATTAAAATGAAATAATGGTTAATTTTTATAGTAATTTTTTTAAAAGTTTATTTTGAATCATTTGATTTAATTTTTAATTTATTATGTTTTTCGACGCTATTTGTATATGTTTTTGATTTTTAATTGGCTTTGTTGCATAAAGCCTTTGACGGCAGAGTTTTCCTAAGTTGCTAAAATTTAGGTTACAACTTGGGTATGAGGTCTGCCTAATTCTGTAAATTTATTTAATACGGCTACGCGTGCATGGATCTCATTCACTTGGCTGTCAAAATTCCTAGCACTGAGTTTATCGCCTAATAATTTGATGCAGTGCATCTTGGTTTCAACCAAACTTCGCTGATGATAGCTTGACCATTTTTTCCATAGTGTCCTGCCTAAACGTTTAACTGTTCGAAGTAATTCATTTCGCTCTAGCGAGCTGATCTTTGTATCTTTCCATGGTTTCGCATTTTTTCTAGGTGGAATCACCGCATGCGCTTGCCTATCTGCAATGACCTGACGGCATTTCTTGGTGTCATAAGCTCCATCGGTATAAACAGAGTCAATCTGCTCATCTTGTGGAATCTGATTAAGTAAATCACCAAGTACCTGTGAATCACTGACATTATTGGTTGTGAGCTGAATAGCGCGTATTTGCAGGGTTTTAGCATCTATACCAATATGTAATTTACGCCATTGGCGACGATATTCAGGCTGATGTTTCTTACGTTTCCATTCACCTTCACCTAAAAACTTCAAGCCCGTGGAATCGACGAGTAGATGCAGTCCATTGCAACTCTTCTCATAGCTAATTTGAATATCAATATGCTTTTGTCTTCTACAAAGCGTACTGTAATCTGGTGCTGTCCAATTTAATCCGCAAAGGTTAATCAGACTTTGAACAAAACCTGTGACCATGCGTAAAGAGAGTCTGAATAAAGATTTGATCATTAAACAGCATTGAATAGCGGTGTCAGAGTAAGTTTGATTTCGACCATGCTTGCCTTGTGATTGTGCATACCACTGGGTCTTTGGATCGAACCAAATGGCAATATTCCCACGATTAATGAGAGCTCGGTTATATGCGGGCCAATTGGTTGTGCGGTAGATTTTTTGTGTAGGCTTCTTCATTTGAAAATTATATTGCTGAAGAAGCCCTTAAGAACAGCTTTGTGCAACAAAGCCTTTTTAATTTGATTTTTAATTTGATTTTTTTAGTTGTGGTTTTGTGAGCTTTTATTTTAATAATTTTTTACAATTTAAACGCTGTCACTAATTTTGGTTAATAAATATTAAAACAATGAGATATTCTCAGTATTATTTAAATATATAATACTGATTTGTATGTTGAACGGTTTTTAGTTTTATAACTGTGATTTAATTTACTTCAGATTATCAGAATGGCGAGATTGGATGCGCTAAATAAAAATCGCAAGTAGGTCAAAATGGATGGTCACAGTCATGAAAATAGCAGTGATAAGAATAGGATTGTGTTGTTTATTTTTTTTACATAATTCCTATGCGGCAGATGAATGGAGTCAGCGCTGGGAACCTTCAAGAACACGTTCAGCAGAACATTTAGCTCAAGCGAATTTAATTGAATTGAAAGAAGCCGATTATTACGATGGCGTTGGGAAAACTACAATTTATAGTAACTCCACATCGACAAGTTCAATCGGCACAGTTAACTCCTCGACCAGCAATGTCAACCTTACGGGTTCAGACAATAATGTCGGTATTTCTGCTGATGCACAGAATGAGTCAGAAGTTAATTCAACAACCAATAAAGCCAATCAAGCATGTCCTAATTTAGGCACCCTGACGGGAGCCACACTATGTTGAATTTTCAAATTAAAAAAACCATCTCTTCCATGAGTGTTGTGCTTGTCATGAGTCAAGTTTTGACAGCTTGTACGGGACTTGCACTCTCTAACAAAAAACCAGTCACTTTGGTGCAAGGCCCGCCCATTACCGATATTTTTACCCCTTTTGATATGGCATTGTCCTGTTTAAAAGGGCGGTTACGGAATGATGTGAATTTCTCTGTCGGCGCGATTTTAGATCAGACTGGTAAAGATCTGGTTACCGATGGTGGTACAGGAAAAATGGTCACCCAAGGTGCAGGGGATATGGTGCAGTCGGCCTTGTTCCAAGCAGGTGTGAGCCTACTTAATCGACGAGATCCCCGTATTATTGAAAGTGAAGCAAAGTGGGGGATTCGTGATCCCAAAAATATTCAGGCTTCAGATTATTATGTCACGGGCAGTATCAATAGCTTGGATTTTATCCCAGGTGGTGGTTTGGATATGCAAATTGCGGGTGTCGGACCTACATATAGTCAAACCCGCATCATGGTTGGTCTGGATTTATCTTTAACTGATACCAGAACGAGCCGAGTTGTTGCGAACGTATCTTTGCAAAAGCAAATTGTTGCTCAAGATTATGGGCTTAATGCAGGTCGATTTGTCGGGCACACCTTACTGAATATTCAGATCGGGAAGGGTGAGCGCGAGGCGACCAACTTTGCTTTACGCCAAATGTTGAATTTAGCGACCTTTGAATTATTAAGTCAGGTCATCCCACCCAATGCATTTGAAAGTTGCCGTGCGGTTATTCCACCCGAATATGGACAGCTCAACTTAACGAGAAGTGCGGTTGCATTACATCGATATCAGACCAGCCAGCAACAAAATACTTCAGCTTTGAACTCGGTTTCACAGGTCGCTGCAGTCCAAAAATCTACTGTCATCACTGATCCGAATAAGTCAACCAATACCAGCAATAAAAGTACAACCGTGATTGATAAAAATAAATCAACGGATACTCCCAGTAAAGAGACTCAGCCACCCAAGCAGAAAGAATCTGAATTGATTCAGGATCCTGATGCTGAGCCTGAAATGAGTAAACAAGATTTGATCAAATATATTAGCCAAAATCCGCCTGTACCCGCCAAGCAAGTGAAGGCAGAAAATCAACCAGAAGATGAGAAGCCCCAACAGCTTTGGAGTGCAAACCCTGCAGCTGTTGAAAACTATTGGTCTTCTACTCAACGAGATTAAAAAATATTAAATGGGCTCGCTCCCATTGCAATAAAAAAGAAGTACTTAGCGAGGAGTATTTCAGGATAAACAAGGAAATAATCATGAAAACGCCAATTAAAACAATCGTCTTATCCGTATCAATGGCTTGTCTATCTGGTATGGCTATGGCTGACACTGAAATAGTCGTTGATACTGATTTAACCAACACGCTAGCCACAATCGCTAAACAAGGTTTAGATGGCTCCGCATTGAATCTTGCAATCAATACGGGTGATGTAAATGCAAGTGTGAATACAGCAGGTGAGGGTTTTGATCTCAGTAAAAGTCATTATGGATTCCAAGTAGATGCTCAGTCTATGAATCAATTGCAAGGTGATATTAAAACTATGGCACTCGGTGCATCCAACAATGGGACCATTAATCTTCAACAAGGCAGTTCAACTGCCAGTAATGCCGTCACTTTAGATGGTAGCTTTAAAGCTGGTGTGGCTGGTTATGTAAACCATGCGGATTCAGAGACTACGGCAAGTTCTGACCAAACTGCAACTGGAGGTCAAGCTTCAGGCGGTCAATCATCTTCATCAGCTGAAGAATATGATCACGGATGGTTCGGCAGTGGGGCTTCTAATGAGTCTACTAGTAGCGGTGGTAGTATCAGTGGTTGGTACTATAACGCGAATAATTATTACAATACCGCGAGTGAAGCATTTACAGCAGCACTCGCAGCTGGTGTTGAGGCAGAAATTAGTACAAGTAGTGCTTCATCAGTGGCAAGTACGGCAAGCAATTATGCAGCGGCTAACGTTGCCTTCAATTCAGGGGATATTAATGCCTCTGTAAATACCACAGGATTTACCAACACATTGGGTAATATAGAAACTACAGCGGTTGGTGCAGTGAATACAGGTGCAATTACAGTCACTGTAAAATAATCCCATTTAATAACTTAGTGCAGAATCTAACTATCGATAAGATGGTTAGATTCTTTTTATTAATGAATAATAAGACGTATATAACAGATGACAATACATGAGTTGCAATGGGTAAACATAAGATATTTATAAGCAAATTTTATGATGATAATTTTTTTAAAAATTCAATAAATTTTTAAACTAAGAACTAGAAATGATCAAAGATGATTTAAATAAATTTCCTAAAGCTATGTGGATACATTTTTATAAAGACTGTATGAAATTGATGGAAAAGGATGACACCGTCAAAGCAATAGAAACACCCCAAATGCCTTATCATTATCCCAGAATGGTGTTGGCCGATTTTGAGCGGGCTTCATCAACGTTAAAAGCCCTGATGAAGCATCATTCTCAAGGTTTCTCTTTTTTTAAAGATCACAACTCCTATTGCCATTGCTCAAATTATGGAGCCCATACCACATGGTCTGGCAAGCATTGAAATACGTGCATTTACAGAATTATTCTTGGATGCAGGGGTACGTGAGGTCAAACTCTATGACCAACACGGGAATGAGATTGAACAGTAGTTGCTGATACTCAGCCTGCTTTAAACCATATTTAAAAGCGGAATTGAAAATAAAACTGAATTTCTAAAGTACATATTGATAAATGAATAAAAAAGACCGCCTCAGCGGTCTTTTAAATTTTAACAATAAATTAGTAATCAAAACTAAAATGTTCAGCCGCCAAAGAAGTCATGGTGCGTGAAGGATTCACCATCGCTTCGGCATGACCTTGGGTACGTGGTAACAAACGCTCAAAGTAGAAGTCAGCCACTTTAATTTTGGCTTTATAGAATTCAGCAGTTTCTTGACCTTCACCCGCCGCAAGTTTGGCAGATGCCACCGCAGCCTGTTGCGCCCAGAAGTATGCCATCATCACATAACCCGAGAACATCAAGAAGTCTACTGAAGCGCTGGAGACTATGTCGCGATCCTTACGTGCAGCCAACATAATGCGGACGGTTAATGCATTCCATTGTGCGCAAAGTTTAGTTAAATCCCATGCAAAACGACGCATGTATTTATTACGCGCATGCACACCACAGAATTTCAAAATTTCAGTAGTGTAATCACGAATCACTTTGCCTTTCGAAGTCAGTAAAACTTTACGACCAATTAAATCCAGCGCTTGTACACCAGTCGTGCCTTCGTATAGGGTCGAAATACGAGAGTCACGAACAATCTGTTCCATGCCCCATTCCTTGATGTAGCCATGACCACCGTAGACTTGCATGCCGTGGTTGGCCGCTTCATAGCCCAGTTCGGTCAGGAAGCCTTTTAAAATAGGGGTGTAGAAACCTAAGTGATCATCATGTTCTTCAAAGGCTGCGGTATCACCACGGGTTAAGGCATCTGCCATTTTATCGGCAATTTGTGCCGCATGATAAATCATGGCACGACCACCTTCTGCTATGGCTTTTTGCGTGAGCAACATGCGACGTACATCCGCATGGTGAATAATCGCATCTGCAACTTTTTCAGGGTCTTTTTTCCCTGAAAGGGCACGCATTGACATACGCTCTTTTGCATACGGCAATGCACCTTGGAAGGACAATTCCGCATGCGCAATCCCTTGAATCGCGGTTCCAATACGTGCGGTATTCATAAAGGTAAACATGGCATGCAAGCCTTTGTTGGGTTCCCCAATCAAATAGCCTACAGCGTTGTCAAAATTCAACACAGAGGTCGCAGAGGCACGAATCCCCATTTTGTGTTCAATCGAGCCACAGCTCACAGGGTTGCGTTCACCCAAGCTGCCATCTGCATTGACCAAGAATTTTGGCACAATAAACAGGGAAATACCTTTGGTGCCTGCAGGTGCATCGGGTAAGCGTGCCAATACAATATGCACAATGTTGTCAGTCAGGTCATGTTCACCTGCTGAAATAAAGATTTTGGTGCCTGAAATATGGTAAGTGCCATCAGCAGTGGGTTCAGCTTTGGTTTTGACTTGACCCAAGTCGGTACCACATTGTGGTTCGGTCAAACACATTGTCCCAGACCACGTTCCTGCGACCAAGTTTGGCATATACAGATTTTTTTGCTCATCACTACCAAACTGTAAAATGGTATTCATACAGCCAATACTTAAGCCAGGGTACATCTGGAATGACCAGTTTGCTGTCCCCATCATTTCTGATTTAATCAGGTTTAGCGATTGCGGTAAGTTTTGTCCGCCAAATTCTTCAGGGAAAGAAAGACCTTGCCACCCTCCTTGAACAAACTGGTCATACGCTTCTTTAAAGCCTTTTGGTGTTTTCACTTCACCATTGTCAAAATGGCAACCTTCTTCATCGCCAGATTGGTTTAATGGTGAAAGTACGTTTTCACAGAAATCCGCTGCACCTTCTAGAATCATGTCTACAGTGTCAGCATCGGCGAGTTCGCCATTGGATAAAGTTTTATAATGTGCAGGGTAATCAAACACTTCATTCATTAAAAAACGAATGTCGTGTAGTGGGGCTTTATATGCTGGCATGATATTAATCCTAATTTAAAAATAGTTTTGGATTATCCGAATCGATAATTTGATTATTCACATTAGTTATAAAAATACATTGATAGTGTAGCCCAATAAAAATGTCAGAAAGGCTAATTGACGTAAAAAATGTTATCAAAATATTGTATTTTTTTGCTACAGTAACCGCGGTCTTTTGATCGTTTAATCAATTTTCTTGATGTCTTAAAGTATAAATAAATAAGGGGTTTAAAAAAACCTATGCGTTTAAAATATTTAAGTTGCTGTCTTTTAAGTTTGAGCATGATAGGTTGCTCCCAGCATGTCATAAAATCCAATCCGAATGCACCTTCTGAGCAGCTGACATTGGAACAGCAAGTGGTCAAAGGTGTGAATGCCATGTATGAATACCCAAGCTATGATTATCGCGGCAGCATGGGCTTTCAGTTTGATACCAGTACAGGCAAAGTTTCAGGTGCCAAAGCAACAGCCAATGTAGCACAGGCTTTAGACCCTGCAATTCAAAAGCAGTTAGACCAATATTTGAAACAGCAACACCTGTCTCTCAGCAAGCAAGAAAAACAAGCCTTGTATGCGGCCATGCTTGAGCAGCAAAATCCGTATGCGCGTTATGGTAAAGGTTCGGATTCTTCGGCAGCACGTGTCGCTGCGGGAATCACGAATTTCATGAATGATTTGCAAATCAATTACGATGGTTCGGTGCATTATCGAGACAAATTGGCATCCCTAAATTTAGTTGCGAAGTATCAAAAACCGACCTTATTGGTTGAAGCCAAAGTGCCAATGGTGATGGATTTTCAAAACTATAAATTCTATGCCAACTATTTTGCCTTAATGCCGTACTTGGTGAATAAGGACAGTCAGGCGTCGTATGCGTATTTAGATTTCTCTAAATACAAGCAGGAATTCCAGCGTGTCAGTCTGCCAAAGCTGATCGATTATTTAAAGCAAGTTAATGCTTTACCTTATATGCTCGCGGATGCGCAGCAGTTACAGCGTGTGAATGTGAGCGCGCAAGAAAAGCAGCAGGGCATCAGTAACAAAATTCGCTATCAAGGGGATTTGGGCAGTTTAATCCTGCAAATGAGTGCTTTTGAACAGATCAACAAGCCATATTTCAATCAACAGGTTTTGGGCTTGGTTGAGTCTGCTTCGGAAAGCGAGGATGCTGCAGCAACTTCAACGGCTGAGGCAGAAAAAGCAGTAGCCGCAGCTGAAGGGGCGGGTGGCTCGATTAGTGCACAAGCCTATGCATCTTCCGATCGCGTGAGCACTTTAATTAATGAACGTTTGGATGAGCTGCTCTATGCAGGTCAAGATGCAGCAGATGAGGTGGTTGAGGCAGAAGAGGCAAGTTGTGGAGGTGATCAGACCACCTGCGATATGGCTGAATCCGCGTATACCGATGCTGAGGATGCTGTCGAAACCGATGTAGATGCCCGTGCAGTCGATGCGGATGCAGAAGAAACAAGTATGTTGTCTGAACAGGCTTGTGAGGCACTCTTGACGAGCAAAAAACATTTGGCAATAGGTGATGTGACGTATTGTCAGGATATGTATGGCATTAAGTTACTACAAGCTGAACAAGGCAGTACCCCAGCCTCGACTTCAGCGTCCAGCTTAGAGAAAAAGCTGGTTGCTATGCAAACGGTGCAACATATTTTTGAACCTTATGTCAGTGAGCAATTGACCGATGTGCAAGCCTTTAAAGCGCTGTGGCTGAAGCATCAAGCAGAAATTCAGGCGGCTGTTGCAGACAGTGGACAAACGATGCCAATCCGCATTGAAGTGGCATTAGATGCACAAGGTCGCGCAGTGGATTTGGATTATCAATTAGAATTTAAGGATGACACCATCGGCAAGATGGGGGTGCATGTTGATATGCAAGTCTCAAATTATGGGCGTGCCACACCAATTGATAAAAAAGCTTTACGCGAAGCCAAATCGATTGAAGAAGTCACCAAAGGCTCCATGTTGGAAAATGTGATTAGTGGCTTTGCCAAGTCTTTGGGCGTGTCTGAAGAGGTTGCAGCGGGAGCACAGGCAGAACCTTTGAGTTTTGATGAACAATTGTCTGATTTAGCCGTAAAGACCTATGCCAAGACGGGTTCTTATGTCAAAACCTATCAGGCGGTCTTTGTATTGATGCTCTCAGCCAATCGACCTGAAGTGGTCAAACACTACAGCAATACTGAATTGAATGAAATTGCAGAAGTCTATGCCTATCGCTTTAATGATCGTTTAGATGAACCTAAAGGCAAAGCTTTAACACGTTTGAATGCTCTGAAAGAAAAGCACAAATTGCTGGAACCTGATCAGTTTGATGAGCTGGGTTATAGTGCTGCACGCATTGTACAGGCGGCTTCAGAAGGTGCCAAAGAACGTCAGGCGTGGGATAAACGGATTCAGCAATACAAAACTCCACAAGCCATCTTTGCCAATTATTATGCTGAATTGTTCAAAGATGACTATGAGCTAAATGCTGAGCAGGCGAAAGCCTTAACAGGGGCAGCAGCCGTGTTGGGTCAGGCTTTTGCAGATGATCGCAAGCATAAGCTTTCAGAACAGTCGATAGCCAAGCTCAATAAAGAACACAATGGTTTGTTTGATTTTGATTTGTATGAACAAGCTTATGTGGATGTAGCGACCCATTTGAAATAAGACATTTAACAGAAAAAGCCAGCCGATTGAGGCTGGCTTTTTTATGGCTAAAAGGTACTTACATCTGTGATGCGGAAATTAAAGGAAATCCTTTAATTCAGGTTTTACCCCATTCCAAATTGAAAAAGCTTCAATCGCCTGACCAACCAGCATACCGAAGCCTTCCGAGGTCGGCACACCCCGTGCTTTGGCCTGATCGAGGAAAGTCGATGGTTTGCCATAGGCCATTTCATAGGCATATTGGAACGTCAGTTGTTCTGGAAGAATCAAGGCTTCACCACTGAGGCTGGCAGACGTGGCATTAATCACCAGATCATAGTCACCCGTCAAATCGTTCAGGGCAGTGGCGCTCAGTACTGCTGCTTGGACATGCGGTTGTAAATCTGCAACCAATTGTTCTGCACGCGATAAAGTACGATTGGCAATCACGATTTTTTTTGCGCCCGCCTGTACCAGTGGATAGATCACGCCACGTGTTGCACCGCCTGCACCTAAAATCAGAATACGGCTTTGCGCGAGTGACCAGCCTAAAGCATGGATAGCATCGACCAGACCTTGACCATCGGTATTGTCGCCATACAGTTTGCCATCCTGCATCCATAGAGTATTGACCGCTTTAGCCATTTTGGCGCGTTCGGTCAGCACCTGACATTGTGCGAAGGCTTGTTCTTTAAATGGAACCGTAACATTCATCCCGCAACCACCATGCGCAAAAAACTCCTGCACACTGGCTTCAAAGCCATCCAAGGGTGCCAAGCGTTTGCTGTAGTGTAAATCAATGCCTGTTTTTGCCGCGAAGGCATGATGTAGTTCTGGGGAACGAGACTGTTCAATCGGGTTGCCGATGACAGCGAATTGTTTGCGCATCGCACAAAATCCTTGTGAGAAATGTTGTTCAATATACGGTAAATTGCACCAAGGCTAAAGCATTCACCTATTTTTTCTGCGGGAGAAATTCAGTGCTTATGGGTTGCAAATATCGTGAATGGTCTCCAAGATGAGTTTTGCCGTGGTCAGGGTTAAGCCAATACCTGCAAGGACAGCAATGCTGATGGAGGCATTATCATTGAATGCACTTTCGGAAAAAATCGTCGTACTGATCGAGCTTAGAAAGACAATGGCAAAGCAGAAAAGAACCATGATGGTTGAACTTACTCTTTTTGCGAACATGTTAGATACCTCAGATAACAGTACAGAACGATACTGGATTTTAATGTCACTCAAATGAATATACTAAAAATAAACGCATTGAGCTTAGGTATTTTGAAACCGGAATGAACACGAATGCTATTTGAAAGCTGTGACCGTATTTTTGATTTATGCAAAGAATAGACATTTTTTGTAGAGGGTATTTTACGGGGAGTTTGTAGGGAAATATACAGAATCTGAGCAAAAAGTCGCCCTAATTTGTTCAAAAAGGGCGTAACTAAGGTTTTAAAATTGTAAGGCTGAGCGTCTATTTGAGTAGCTTGAGCCAATCCTGTGGTTTTAAGTAATAATCAGTCAGGCGTTTTTCAGGACTATTTTGTTCCCATTCAGGGTGATAAGACCATGCGGCAAGCGGTGGCATACTCACTAAAATGGATTCAATCCGTCCGCCTGTTTGTAAGCCAAACAATGTGCCACGGTCATAGACCAAATTGTATTCGACATAACGACCACGACGATAAAGCTGGAATTCGCGTTGTGCTTCAGTATAAGGTTTGTCTTGATTCTTTTGGAAAATCGGCAATATCGCGTCTAGATAACCATTACCGACTGCTTGAATGTAGTTAAAGCAGGTTTCGAAGTCCCATTGATTCAGGTCATCAAAAAATAAGCCACCGACACCACGTTGCTCATCGCGATGTTTTAAATAGAAATAATCATCGCACCATTGCTTATGTTGCGCATAGACGTCATCACCAAATGGGGCACACAGTTCAAAGGCTGTTTGGTGCCAAGCCAATACATCTTCATCATTCGGATAAAACGGGCTTAAATCAAAACCGCCACCAAACCACCAAATCGGATCTTGCCCTTCAGGCTCGGCCACAAAGAGACGCACATTGGCATGTGAGGTCGGCACATTCGGGTTTTTCGGATGAATCACCAAAGACACACCCATGGCTTGTGCCTTAGCGCCTGCAATCGTAGGATGGCGCTCAGTTGCAGAAGCTGGCAGTTTGGAAATGTTGATGTGCGAGAACATCACCCCACCTTTTTCAATTACTGTACCATTTTGCAAGACCCGTGAACGTCCACCCCCCCCTTCAGGACGATGCCAGTCATCAATCTCAAATTCAGCCGTTCCACCACCAGCACGTTCTTGTTGTTCTAGGCTGGCACAAATACGGGCTTGCAGGTCGAGGAGAAAATCACGAACACGTTGAATATCAGTGGACGTTGGATGTTGCATCTCAAGCCTCTAAAGTAAAATAAAAGTTGCCTTAACATGTACCATAAAATCATAAAAAACTTAAGGATTTTTTCTTTAACAGCGCGGTGGTTTGATTTGATTCAGGTGAACTATCTCGCTGATCTGGCAACCGTTATTCCGACTAAAAGGCTAGGTTGAATTCTTGATTTAAGCTCCGCACAATAGGGGCTGAAAGCCTGTATTTACAGGCAAAGATTTAAATGGGGCACCCATGACTCAAGCCAATTCACTGATTCAAAAGTACAATGTTGCTGGTCCACGCTATACCAGTTATCCGACTGTACCCTATTGGGAAGAGCAAGATTTTAGTCTGGCGCTTTGGAAACAGAGCTTAAAACGGGCTTTTGATGAATCCAATGCCAGCGAAGGCATTAGTCTGTATATCCATCTGCCTTTTTGTGAAAGCCTGTGTACCTTCTGTGGGTGTCATAAAAAAGTTACCAAAAAGCATGAGATGGAACAGCCCTATATTCAGGCGGTGTTAAAAGAATGGGACCTGTACTGTCAGCTTCTAGTCGATCAGCCGATTATTAAAGAAATTCATTTAGGCGGCGGTACGCCGACCTTCTTTTCAGTTGAGCATTTAATCCAGCTGATTCAGGGAATTTTGGCAAAGGCTAAAATTGCAGATGAATATGAGTTTAGTTTTGAAGGGCATCCGAACAATACCACGCGTGAACATCTACAAGCCCTGTATGATTTGGGTTTCCGCCGTGTCAGTTATGGGGTGCAGGATTATAACGAAAAAGTACAAAAAGCCATTCATCGCATTCAACCCTTTGCGCATGTGCAACAAGTGACGGATTGGGCAAGAGAGATTGGCTATACCTCCATTTCGCATGATTTGGTCTTTGGTTTACCGTTTCAGGATTTAGCTGATGTGTTGCATACCATTGATCAAACTAACAGTTTAAAACCTGATCGTCTGGCGTTTTACAGTTATGCGCATGTACCGTGGATTAAGGGCAATGGGCAGCGTGGCTTTAAAGATCAGGATGTGCCGAAAGACGCATTGAAACGTCAGCTCTATGAAGAAGGCAAGAAAAAACTGTTGGCGCAGGGTTATCACGAAATTGGCATGGATCATTTTGCTTTGACTCATGACAAGATGTATCAAGCCTTTCAGCAGGAAAATTTGCACCGTAACTTTATGGGTTATACCTCATCCAAAACCCAAGTCATGATTGGTTTGGGACTGTCCTCAATTAGTGATAGTTGGTACAGCTTTGCGCAAAATGAAAAGACCTTAGAAGATTATTATGCACGTTTAGAGCAGAATGAAATTCCTGTGTATCGCGGGCATGTACTCACCGCAGAAGACTTGGTGATCCGACAGCACATACTGAATTTGATGTGTACTTTCACTACGTCATGGCAAGAGCAAAGATTGGCATTTCCTGAACTGCGGCAAGTGCTACAGCAACTGCAAGAAATGCAAAAAGATGGCTTGTTAAGCATAGAATCAGATCGAATTCAGATTACTGAACAGGGCAAACCTTTCGTGCGCAATATCTGTATGGCATTTGATTTACGCCTTAGCCGCAAGATGCCGAACAATCGGATTTTCTCGATGACGATTTAACATCGTCAGAAAACAGGCAAAAGGATGACTTAAAAGTCATCCTTTTTGTACATGTGCGCCATGCGTTCATGTTTGGTTTTTAAATAATCTTCATTGAAAGGATTTAAGCCTACGGTAAGCGGTACACGGTCAATCACATTAATGCCGAGATCAGTTAAGGCTTTAATTTTTAAGGGGTTGTTTGTCACCAAGCGGACTTCTTTAACATTTAAATGATCCAGCATAATGCTGCACATGTCATAACGACGCGCATCGGCAGGCAAATTCAGCATTAAATTGGCATCAACCGTGTCATGTCCCTGATCTTGCAGGGCATAGGCACGAATTTTATTGGTCAGTCCAATACCACGACCTTCCTGACGCAAGTACAAAATCACGCCTTGCCCGACTTCATTAATGAGTTTTTGCGTGGCTTGCAATTGCGGACCGCAATCGCATTTCAATGATGCGAACGCATCACCAGTCAAGCATTCCGAGTGAATGCGAACCAATACTGGACCCGTTGGCGGTGTATCGAGTCCTTTAGAGAGCGCCACATGTTCTTCACCTGTTTTAGGATCTTGGAAGACCGTAATTTTAAATTCACCAAAAGCAGTGGGAAGGCGAGAAGTTGCGACAAATTCTATAGGCACTGTTTAACCCGTATATAGTGTATAAATTGACTAAAGTATAGCGTAATGCTTGGACATTAGTAGAAGAGTGATGCTGAAAATGTGCTCAAGATTTTCTTTTTTGTAGAAAGCGAACGATAATAGTTGATAAATCGTTATATTATTCAGGATAATCTACGCACCAAAAAACGCCAATTGAGTTTTGTGCTCAAGAATGCATCGCCAGAAATGTGGCTGATTGAAAGTGATATCATTCGAGATGATCGAATAACCCATTTACCTAGCTTAGGATTTGCCAGGCTTTAGAAGGCTTTGCCACATATGTTGTATACAGAAATTCCAACTCAACGCCCTGTAACACCGTTGCTGGATACGATCGATCATCCACAACAACTGCGTTTGCTCGCGCGTGATCAACTACCACAAGTGGCGGATGAGTTACGTCAATTTATTTTGTATGCAGCTGGGCAAAGCGGCGGACATTTTGGTGCCAACCTTGGCGTCATTGAGCTTACAGTGGCGCTGCATTACTGTTTTAATACCCCAGATGACCGCTTGATTTGGGATGTGGGACATCAGGCTTATCCACATAAAGCCTTAACGGGTCGTCGTGAACAGTTGACCACCATTCGTTCTAAGGATGGTTTGGCGGCATTCCCTGCGCGGGAAGAGTCAATTTTTGATACCTTTGGGGTGGGGCATTCTTCAACTGCAATTTCAGCAGGCTTGGGGATGGCTTTGGCACGTCGTTACCAACAGAACCCTTGCGAAGTGGTTGCGATCGTAGGTGATGGTGCCATGACTGCGGGGATGGCATTTGAAGCCATGAATGACGCAGTGGCACACAATGCCGATCTCATGGTGGTACTGAATGACAATGATATGTCGATTTCATGCAGTACTGGCGGTTTCGCCAAGCATTTGGCTGCGATTTGGGAAAGCGGTCAATCGGTGCATATCTCTGAACAAGGCGAAGCTTACGTCCAGCCACATCCAAAATGGTCGTACAATTCCCGTTTGCATCAATCGGCAACTGAAGCAGCAGATAATTTATTTAAAGCCATTGGTTTTGACTATTTCGGGCCTTTTGATGGCCACAATGTCAAAGAATTGGCGCAGGTGTTTGAGGCGCTGAAAAAACGTAGCGGCCCACGCCTGATTCATGTCTATACCAAAAAGGGCAAAGGTTTTGAACCAGCCGAAGCCAATCAAATTAAATACCACGCCATTAGCAAAATAAATGCTAAAGCTACACCCCAAACAGCACCGAAATATTCGGATGTCTTTGGTCAGTGGTTATGTGATGAAGCGGCACAAGATGCGCGCTTATTGGCGATTACCCCTGCCATGTGCGAAGGCTCAGGCATGGTGAAATTTGCCCAGCAATATCCAGAGCGTTTCTTTGATGTCGCAATTGCTGAACAACATGCGGTGACTTTGGCTGCGGGGATGGCGTGTGAAGGCCTAAAACCTGTGGTTGCAATTTATTCCACCTTCTTGCAGCGTGGTTATGATCAACTGATTCATGACGTCGCATTACAAAATCTGGATGTCACTTTTGGCATTGACCGTGCAGGTTTGGTCGGTGAAGATGGACCAACGCATGCGGGTGCCTATGACTACGCCTTTATGCGTACTGTACCGAACATGGTGATCATGGCGCCAAAAGATGAAAATGAATGTCGTCAAATGTTGCATACCGCCTATTTATACCCAGGACCCGCAGCGGTACGTTACCCACGTGGCAATGGTTTAGGTGTGGACATTCAGCAGCAGATGACCGAGCTGGAAATTGGTCGTGCTGAAATCGTCTTGCAGTTGAACGAAACAGCAGATGAGCAGATCAGTATTTTGGCCTTTGGCAGTCGTGTGGCGGCATCGGTAGAGGCGGCACATACACTGGCACAGCAACTTGAGGTTGGCGTGCGTGTGGTAAATATGCGCTTTGTGAAACCTTTGGATGAGCAAATGTTGTCACGCTTAGCCGATCAAACCCAGTTGTTTGCTACGGTGGAAGAACACGCGGTAATGGCAGGTGCGGGCAGTGCAGTGAATGAATATTTAGCGCAAGCGCAAATTGTCAAACCGATGCTGAATTTAGGCTTGGCGGATACCTTTATGCATCAGGCGACACACGGTCAAATGTTGCAGCAGGCAGGTCTCGATGCACAAGGTATTGTTAAATCAGTAGAATCTGTGTGGTCAAAGCTTGTACAAAGCATAGGCTGATCAACAGCTAAATTTTCGAAACATTTTTTCCCTAAAAGCGCTTATATTTGATAAGATATAAGGGCTTTTATGCATTATTCTTTAATCAATCTCTTCAAATTTGTAGTGGGTGTTCAATGGAACCTATGGTGGTGATGGCTGCGCGTGCGGCTCAAACAGTCGGTCTAGAGCTTTTAAAAGCGCATCAAAATCGTCATAAACTTGATCTACAAGTCGAAGAAAAAGGAATTGATGGTCCAGTAACGCGTGTTGACCGTTATTTGGAACAATTGACCATCGATACCTTACGTAAAAGCTATAAAAACCACAGTTTCCTTGGCGAAGAATTTGGTCTACAAGAAGGTAAAGGTCACGATGCAGATTGGTGCTGGGTGATTGATCCTTTGGATGGCACACTGAACTTCGTTAACGGCTTACCGCATTTCTGTATTTCTATTGCTGTTCAGCATAAAGGTGTAACTCAACACGGGGTAATTTATGATCCTGTGCGTGATGAGTTGTTCTCTGCTAGTCGTGGTCGTGGTGCCATGATGAACCAACGTCGTATCCGTGTAAATGTGAAAGACAGTCTTGAAAATACTTTCTTGGCTGTAGGTCATGCGTACCGTGCAAAACGTAATGGTGAAATCGTTTCTTATGCGAAAAACCACTTCGAATCTTTATTGAATGTGACTGAAGCAGGTGCGCAATATCGCCGTGCTGGTTCTGCTGCATTGGATCTTGCTTATGTGGCTGCTGGTCGTTATGACGGTTATTTCGAATTAGGTCTTAAGCCTTGGGATATCGCAGCAGGCGAGCTGATTGTGAAAGAAGCGGGCGGTACTGTGGTTGATGCACGTGGTGGTAGCGACTCTATGGAAAATGGTCAAGTGCTTGCGTGTTCAATGAAAATGTTGAAGCCATTAATGCAGGCGGTTGTGCCAGCATGGGGCGATGCAGCGAAGTAATTGCATACTTACACGATCAAGTCATGACAAAAAAGCTCTCAAAAATTGAGGGCTTTTTTTTATACAATTCTGAGGCTTAATTGCATCTTTGAATCATATTTTGCAAAAAAATGGTAAAAGTCGATTAAAAAAGGTGACTTTTAAAAAAATGCTGCTATAATCTTGCCACGCACTAAATTTCGTTCATTACCTGAACATTCTCTTCTATCATTGTGTATGCGCGTCCGGTCCAAAGAGAGGACATTATTTCGCGCCCCACCCAATCGCTTAAGCGATTCCTTCAGGTTGCGGCTGTAATCAAATGTGCGTTATACGCATCGTCGTTCTCGGATCGCCGCTGATTCTATATTTTCAGCGATTATTGCTGTGCCGCTTTTTGCCGATGTCCATCTGACTTTATTTTAATGGAGCACCCATTTTTCGGGTGAAAAACTCTATGAGCAAAACTTTTGCTGAATTTTCTTTACATGAATCGTTACAACAAGCTTTACAAAGCCTAGGTTTTACTTCTCCTACGCCTGTACAGGAACAATCGATTCCTGCGGCATTAGAAGGTAAAGACCTTCTTGTATCAAGCCAAACAGGTTCTGGTAAAACTGCGGCGTTCTTACTTCCAACGTTAAACGCGCTTGCAGGTCAAGAAACTTTCGTTCCGTTCAAAGAACGCATGAAAGCCATTACTCAACCGAATATTTTAGTACTTTGCCCAACACGTGAGTTGGCGCAACAAGTAAGCCAAGATGCCATTGCATTTGTACGTCACATGAAAGGTGCACGTATTGCTGCGATCATGGGCGGTATGCCATTTGGTAAGCAAATCCAACAGTTAAAAGGTGCACAAGTTGTTGTTGCAACACCTGGTCGTTTACTTGACCTTGTGAACCGTCGTCAAATCAAACTCGACAAAGTTGACGCGTTAATTGTTGATGAAGCAGACCGCATGCTTGACTTGGGTTTCTCTGAAGACCTAGAAGCAATTAGCGATCTTGCGGCAAACCGTAAACAAACGTTAATGTTCTCTGCAACATTTGCACCACGTATCATTACCCTTGCTGAACGCATGATGAATGATCCTGAGCGTATTGCAATTGAAACAGGTCATTCGACCAATACAGACATCACTCAGACTTTACACTGGACTGATGGCTTTGAGCACAAGAAAAAACTTTTAACTCACTGGTTGAGCGAAGAAGATCTTGATCAAGCAGTTGTATTTGCATCTACGCAAGAAGATACAGACATGTTGGCTGAAGAACTTGCTGAAGCAGGTCACTCAGTTGTTGCACTTCACGGTGCAATGCCACAAACCGTTCGTAACCGCCGTTTACGTAGCATTCGTGAAGGTCGTGCGAAGATCTTGGTTGCAACTGACGTTGCAGCACGTGGTCTTGACGTACCAACCATCTCTCACGTAATCAACTTTGGCCTTCCGATGAAGAACGAAGACTATGTACACCGTATTGGTCGTACAGGTCGTGCGGGTCGTACAGGTAAAGCAATTACTTTGGCGACTTACCGTGAGCGTGGCAAAATCCGTGCTTTAGAAGATTACTTAGATGCTCGTTTAGAAGTATCTGAAATTGAAGGTCTTGAGCCATCTCCACCTCCAGCACGTTCTGGTCGTGACGGTGGTCGTGGTCGCAATGGCGGTGGTCGTCGTGAAGGCGGTCGCGGTGGTTTCGGTGGCGGTCGTCGTTTTGAAGGCGAATCAAACTTCAAACGTCGTGAAGGTGGCCGTGATGGCGAACGCCGTTCATTCGGTGGTGAAGATCGTCCACGTCGCGAGTTCAACAATGATCGTCCACGTCGTGAAGGTGGTTTCGAAGACCGTCCACGTCGCGAATTCAACAATGATCGTCCACGTCGTGAAGGTGGTTTCGAAGACCGTCCACGTCGTGAGTTCAACAATGATCGTCCACGTCGTGAAGGTGGTTTCGAAGACCGTCCACGTCGCGAGTTCAACAATGATCGTCCGCGCCGTGAAGGTGGTTTCAATGATAAGCCACGCTTTAACTCGAATGATGACAACCGTGGTAACCGTGTAGATTACAAACCACGTAGCGAAGGTTCTTTCGGTGACCGTCCTAAACGTGATTTTGGTGATCGTCCACAACGTCGTGAAGGTGGTTTTGGTGACCGTCCTAAGCGTGATTTTGGTGATCGTCCACAACGTTCATTCGGTGGCGAAGATCGTCCACGTCGTGAGCGTTCATTTGGTGGTGAAGATCGTCCACGTCGCGAAGGTGGTTTTGATCGTCCACGTCGTAAATTCAACGACTAAGTCTTACGTTCATAAAAAAACCAGCGCATTGCGCTGGTTTTTTTATGTTTAGTGATTCTGTTTATGGTTTAAAAAATGTATACTATGTCAAATTTCTGTTGAAATCTGACAAATATGAACAACAATATAGAACAACAGCCTGTGTTAGCTTATACGTTAAAAGAGGTCATTATGCCTTATCTTTGTTTTATTCTTTTGATGAGTAATCTCATTTACTTCTTCTATGCTCAATTCATATAACACAGCGTTCTAAATTTCAGACTGTGCGCGCCTGCTCTAATAATTATAATGATCGATTCAAAACACAAATTGCACACAGTTTATCCGACCTAACTAGGTAACATTTTATAGTTCAATCCTTTATAGTATGCGTGCTGAAAAAATGCAGGAACTTTCTCCGCTATGAATAATCAAGCACCCCTCGAAACGTCCTCTTTGGTCGAAGTCAAAGAGCTGAGTTTTAAGCGAGGGGAACGAATCATTTATGATCAAGTCAGTTTAAAGATTCGACGAGGGCAGATTACTGCCATTATGGGGCCATCGGGAACAGGTAAAACCACACTGTTGCGCTTGATTGGGGGGCAATTGACACCTGATCACGGACAAGTGCTACTGGATGGTAAGGATATCGGGCATATGTCGCGACATGAGTTGTTTGCGGCACGCGCACGTATGGGCATGCTGTTTCAAAGCGGTGCCTTATTTACCGATATGAGTGTCTATGAAAATGTGGCATTCCCGTTGCGCGCACATACCCAGTTACCAGAGCATTTAATTGCAGAACTGGTGGCGCTTAAGCTGGAATCGGTCGGACTGCGCGGCACGGAAAAATTAATGCCATCGGAGCTTTCAGGCGGGATGAACCGTCGTGTGGCATTGGCACGTGCTATAGCCTTAGACCCTGAATTGATTATGTATGATGAGCCTTTTGCTGGACAGGACCCGATTGTAAAAGGGGTGCTGACCCGTTTAATCCGCTCTTTGCGTGAAGCTTTAGAACTCACCACCATTATTGTGTCGCATGATGTGGCAGAAACATTATCCATTGCTGACTATATCTATGTGGTTGCAGAAGGTAAGGTGCAAGGAGAAGGCACACCTGAGCAATTACAGGCCAATGCATCGCCATTTGTGCATCAGTTCCTGACGGGTGCGGCTGAAGGACCTGTAGAATATCAGTTTAGTCATCAAGCGTATTTGGCAGACGAGGTTCGTGCATGAATGCTATTGCCTCATTAGGTAGACGCGTTATTCAAAGTGTTCAGGGGGTAGGTGTTGCAACCATCATGTTGCTGCAAATTCTATTCTCTATGCCGACATGGTTAGGGGTCAAACTGTTTGTTTACCAAATGTACCGTGTTGGGGTGATGTCCTTACTGATTATTTCGGTGTCGGGATTGTTCATTGGCTTGGTGTTGGGTTTACAAGGCTATTCCATTTTGGTCAACATTGGTTCTGAAGCCATGTTGGGTACCATGGTGTCGCTGACCTTGTTGCGTGAATTGGCACCCGTGGTTGCAGCATTACTGTTCGCTGGACGTGCAGGTTCAGCCTTGACCGCGGAAATTGGTTTAATGAAAGCCACCGAACAATTGTCCAGTATGGAAATGATCGGGGTTGATCCATTAAAACGGATTGTATCGCCACGTTTATGGGCGGGCATTTTCAGTTTACCGATGCTCAGCGTGATTTTTGCAGCCATTGGTATCATTGGCGGAAAATTGGTCGGTGTCGATTTCTTGGGTGTAGATGAAGGTTCGTTCTGGAGTGGCATGCAAAGTAACGTGCAATTCTATAAAGATATCTTTAATGGCACGATTATTAAGAGTATTGTCTTCGCCATCATTTGTACGTGGATTGCGGTATATCAAGGTTATGCCTGTGTGCCGACCTCGGAAGGTATTGCGACATCAACCACGCGTACCGTGGTGTACTCATCGCTTTGTGTATTAGGTTTTGATTTTGTGTTGACTGCGGTCATGTTCGGAGGGGTTTAATGAAATCACGTGCAAGTGAGCTGGCCGTAGGATTTTTTGTCATTGTCTTCGGTGTTGCATTGTTTTTCTTGGCAATGAAAGTGAGTGGTCTGGTAGGCACCAATTTACGTGATGCTTATAACATGACGGCTCAGTTTGACAATGTGAATGGTTTAAAAGCGCGTGCCAAAGTGACCATGAGTGGTGTCACTATTGGTCGCGTGACGGATATTACCTTAGATCCAGTGACTCGTTTGGCTACTGTAAAATTTGAGCTAGATGGTAAATTGACTTCATTCAATGCAGAACAGTTAAAGACTGTAGAAAGCAATGCCTTGGAAGAGTTGCGCTATAGCACAGAATATACTGAAGCAACGCCAGCGCAACAAAAAGAAATGGAACAGCAACTTATTGCGAACATGAAATCCATCACCAGTATTGATGAGGATGCTTACATAATGGTAGCAACCAATGGTCTGTTGGGTGAGAAGTATCTGAAAGTGGTTCCAGGTGGTGGTTTAAATTACGTCAAACGCGGTGCAGCGATTGCCAATACTCAAGGCACGATGGATCTTGAAGATTTAATTAGTAAATTTATTACAGCAGGTGCGAGTAAGTCATCGACGCCATCGGCAGAAGCTGAGGCACCAACTGAAACAACAGATGCTGAACCCGCATTTGTTCAGTAATTGAGAGAGGAATTTAGAGTGAATATGTTGTTCAAACAAACACTAACGGCTAGCATTTTATCCACCATGATTGCAGGAACTGCATTCGCTGCGCCAGCTGAAGCTCCTCCAGCATTTATTAAGCGTGTGGCTGATGGTTTAATTGGTCGTTTAAAAGCAGACCATGCGAAATTGCAAAACAACCCAGCGGCAGTAAAAGCAATTGTACGTCAGAACTTAGATCCGTATGTGGATTCACAAGCTTTTACCCGTATTGTGATGGGGACTTATGCGACCAATCAGTACAGCACCGCGGCACAACGTGCGCAGTTTGAAAAGAACTTCCGTGAAACCTTGATTGAAAACTACGGTACCGCGTTTGCGAAGTTCAGTAACCAGACTTATAGCATGCGTCCTTACAAGGCGACGGGCAGTGCCAATCCTGTTGTGACCATTGATTTCTTAAACAATGGCGAGAAAATTCCAGTATCGTTCCAGTTGACGGATAAAGGTAGCCAGTGGAAAATCCGTAACATTAATGTTTCAGGTATCGACTTGGGTCTTCAGTTCCGTAACCAGTTTGCAGCAACGGTAAAACGTAATGGTGGTGATCTGGATAAAGCGATTGCGAATTTTGAACCAGATGCTGATGCAGCGGTTAACAAGAAAAAATAAGACAGGTGAATGGTGATTAGTCTCGTCAATCAGGAAATGCAGGTTGCTGGTAAAATTGATTATGCCAATGCAGAACAATATTACCAGCAGGGTTTGGCTGTGATTCAGCAACAGTCCTTGCCTTTGGTGGTAAATCTGGCGCAGTTAGAGCATGGTAGTACTTTGGCTTTGGCGGTATTGGTGCGTTGGTTAAGACAAACCCCTCAGGCGCAAGGTTTACAATTTAAAGCTGTGCCTGAAAAAATGATGAAGATTATTCAAGCCTGCCACTTGCAAGATGATTTACAGATCATCTAAATAAAAAAGCACCGCAATTGCGGTGCTTTTTTTATGGGAAATCAGTATTGATTCAAGTAGACGTATGGTTGTATTTCGCAGTAAGGGATATACAACAACGCTTGTTTAAATCCATTTTTTCCAGCGGAAGTAAATCAGTGGACCAATAAAGAAGCCGACAATAATCAAACTCACCGCAACGAAACTGGTGGTGCCGTGGGCAAAGGGTAAAACGTCGGTATTCATGCCGTAGATACTGGCAACCAGCATGGGTGGCGCAAGCATACTGGGTAAAATCGAGAATCGACGAATCGTGTCATTTTGCTCGGTGTTAATGAATCCTGACGTGGTGTCCAGTAAGAAGCGCACTTTCTGGAACAAGAAGGCATCATGTTCGACCAGTGAGCGCACGTCTTCACTTAACTCTCGAATATCTGCATCATAAATATGGCTGCCTAAGGCACGTGGACGTGCTAAAAAGGTCAGCACGCGACGTAAGTCAATCAAACACAATTGGGCTTTACCCAACATATCTTCGAGCTGTGCCAGTCGGGTAATCATGTCGTCCAGATCCAGAATCTGTTCACGATGACGGTTATTCAGGACTTCTGTGGAATACTTTTCCAAGTCCTTGTGGATATCTTCCAAGATATCCGCAAGTTCATCCAGTTTGGCTTCGAGCAAACCTAGCAGCACCCAAGTTGGGTCTTTATAGTCAATTTCATAGTCATTGCGACGCGCACGTGCACGGAAGGCACGGAAAGCCACCAGTTTTTCACCACGTAAAGTAAACAAGCGTTCTTTATGTAAAATAAAGGCAACCGTTTGTACTGTGGCGAGAATGCTGGAATTGTCATCCGCTTCACCATCGACCTGATAATTTTTATTTTTCGTTAAAAAATACGTACTGATATGCAAAATGCCATCATCATCACGGTAGAATCGGGCAGATGAGGAAATGTCTTCCAAAGACTTTAAGGTCGGCAGGTTTTGATCATAGGCATCCAACACCCATTGCTGTTCTTCTTGTGAAGGGGCAATCAGGTCAACCCAGACCAGTTCTGGGTGTAAATCAAAACCGCCATTAATGGTGGCGTCTTCTAAACTACCGCGCTCTGTGGCGTAAAAGGCTTCAAGCATGGATGTCTTTTCTCCCTTGCGCAGTATGGGTTAAATCGATGGGTGTATTTTAGACAAGGATTTCATGAAAAACACTGATCGGATTGCTAATTTATGAAAAAATCTCCTTCTAGTTTACTTTCGCGGCATGACAAGATCATAACACGGTGAAACAATGACACATTCTATTGCAGTTTTTTGTGGTTCAGCAGTTGGTACAGATACAATTTTTTTAGATACCGCCCGTCACGTTGGAAAAACGCTGGCTCAGCAAGATAAAACCTTGGTTTATGGCGGTGGTCGTTCTGGCTTAATGGGCGTGATTGCAGACAGCGCCTTACAGGCGGGTGGTCGTGTGATTGGGGTGATTCCACATGCCTTGGTGGATCGTGAATTGGCACATCCACACTTGACCGAACTGCATGTGGTGAAAAACATGCATGAACGTAAAACCAAAATGTCGGAATTGTCTGATGCATTTATTGCCTTACCCGGTGGTGCAGGCACTTTAGAAGAAATCTTTGAGCAGTGGACATGGGCGCAATTGGGCATTCATCTTAAACCTTGTGCATTTTTAAATGTTGAAGGTTTTTATGATGAACTTCTGAAGTTTATTCAGTTGACCACGCAGAAGGGTTTTACGCATGCGCGCTTTACGGAAACGCTGATTGCAGAGGCTACTGTCGAAGAGATTTTGCGACAGTTTGAGTTGTTTACTGCACCAACACCGAAATGGGGCATGAGTGAGCAGCACGATTTGGTGAAACACGGCTAATGAAACAAATTACCGTCGCTGCAGGCATTGTATTAAATGCGAAGCAGCAGTTGTTGTTGGTGCGTAAGCACAATACCCGCTTTTTTATGCAGGTGGGTGGCAAGTTGGAACCTGATGAAGCACCTGAGCAGTGTATCCTGCGTGAAATTGCAGAAGAAATTGGTTGTCAGGCGAAAATTGTGCAGGCTATTGGGCGTTTCGAAACCGCGGCGGCCAATGAGCCTGATCACTTGCTGGTGAGTCATGTCTTCCAAGTCGAGCTAGACAGTGCACCGCAAATTGCGGCTGAAATTGCGGAGCTGAAATGGATTGATTTGGATGATCAGACCACGCCTTTAGCGCCGTTAACCCGTGAAATTGTGTTGCCGTGGGTACATCAGTATTTAAAAACGTAGGCCTAGTCTGTTCAAATTGCTTTGAATCGTAGCGCCATGATTAAGATTGAGCCGCTGCAATACAGGCGGCTGCAATTTTTCGGCAGCCCAATTCAGTGAGTGCCTGCTCTAAGGCTTTAAGTGAACTGCCTGTCGTTACCACATCATCCAGCATTAACACGCGACGATAACGCAGGGCATTTCTGGGTGCGATTTTAAATTGCTGCTCGATGTGATCCAGTCGTTCTAAACGGCTTAAGCCTTTTTGCGAATGTTGATGTTGCCGTTGAATTGGTTGCCAGACAGGAATATTAAGATGCTGACCTAAACACTGTGCCAGCACCACGCTTTGGTTATAGCCGCGTTCGGCTAAGCGTTGGGTGGAAATCGGCATCGGCACAATCGCTTGAATCTGTCGATAGTCCAGTTGCTTGAGTAGTCCAGTCAGCAAGATCTGAAAATGTAATTGTTGCTCATATTTAAATTGCTGAATCACTCGATCAATCGGGTAGGCATAGTGGCAGGCAACTTGAATTTCGATTTCTTGTCGCTGCACGCTGTGCTTTAACCACGGCAACTGATTCCAGCAATCCTGACACAAGCTGGAATGACGCCCACGTTCCAGCCCGCAAAACTGACAGGGCAGTTGCGTATGCAGCCAGTTTTGGGCACTAGACAACAAGGATTTAAACATAGGCATAACGAGGGGCTTCAGGCAGCCAGCGTTTCAGTAAGGCATCGGCCTGTGCTGGATAGTCTTTTAAGATCTGCTGGGCGACATAATGTGCCTGATTAAGCAAATGATCATCACGTTCCAATTTGGCAACGCGAAAGCCCATATCTCCCGTTTGTTTGGTGCCGAGTAACTCCCCCGGTCCGCGAATTTCCAAATCCTTTTCTGCAATGATAAAGCCATCATTGGTTTCACGCATGATGCGTAGCCGTTCTTGTCCATTTTGCGACAGTGGATTTTTATACAGTAGGGCACAGAAGCTGGCTTTGGCACCCCGTCCGACACGACCACGTAACTGATGTAGTTGCGACAGCCCCAGTCGTTCGGCATTTTCAATCACCATGATGGAGGCATTGGGTACATCCACTCCGACCTCAATTACGGTGGTGGCAATTAGCAATTTTAGTTCGTTGTCCTTAAATTGTTGCATGACGGCTTGCTTTTCATCGGCTTTCATTTTGCCGTGTACCAGTCCGATATTCAGCTCAGGAAAGCGTTGTTTCATTTCGGCATAGGTGGCTTCCGCGGCTTGCGCATCTAAGGTTTCCGACTGTTCCACCAGTGTACAGACCCAATACGCCTGTTTGCCTTCGGCACAATTGCTGGCAATGCGTTGCAGGACTTCTTCACGACGGTCTAAAGGAACCGTCACGGTCTGAATTGGAGTTCGACCGGGCGGCAGTTCATCAATCACAGAGGTGTCCAAGTCGCCATAAGCCGACATGGCAAGGGTACGTGGAATAGGCGTAGCGGTCATCACCAATTGATGTGGCATGGTTTGCTGTGCGCCTTTATTGCGCAGCGCCAAGCGTTGATCGACCCCAAAGCGGTGCTGTTCATCAATAATCACCAAGCCCAACTTATGAAAGGCAACACTGTCTTGGAATAAGGCATGCGTCCCAATCACCAGTTGAGCTGAACCTTGTTGAATCTGCTGTTCTGCCAAGGCACGTGCTTTACCTTTTTGTTTGCCTGAGAGCCATGCCACAGTTAAGCCCAAAGGTTCAAACCAGCGTTTAAAATTCAGATAATGCTGTTCCGCCAAAATTTCAGTCGGTGCCATTAAGGCAACTTGCCAACCTTCTTCAAGCGCATGACAAGCAGCGACACCCGCGACAAGGGTTTTGCCTGCACCAACATCCCCCTGTACCAGACGTAGCATGGGTTTATGTTGTTTTAAATCATCCGAAATTTCTTTGGATACACGCTTCTGCGCTGCGGTCATTTTAAAGGGCAACCCTGCCAGTAGTTGTTTGGCAAGGGTTTTGCTGTTGGCAAAGGCTGGGGCTTCAATCTGTTGGATATATGCGCGGCGAGTCAGTAGGCTGACTTGATGCGCCACCAATTCCTCAAAAATCAGGCGTTGCTGTGCAGGGTGAGAACCTTGGCTCAACTGCAACATATTGGCATCCAGTGGCGGTTCATGAATGTAATACAGCGCTTGCTTTAAGGCGTAGCCATTGGTGAATTTCTGCGGAAGGAGTTCTGGCAGATCATCACTGTGCTGTTTTAAGGCATGTTTAACGTAGTCACGCAGTTTGGCTTGCGTGAGTCCATCGGTGGCAGGATAAATCGCTGTGAGCTGGGTTTGTGGCAGTGGCGTGTGCTCGGTAATGAGTTGAATTTCAGGATGATACATTTCCAAGCCACGTGCTCCAACACGGACTTCACCAAAAACGCGTAAACGATTGCCGACTTTGCCGCGATCGGTCAGGGCTTTATACAGGTGATAAAAGCGTAGCGTGACTTTACCGAGTTCATCATCCAGTAAAATGGCCATGGATTTGCGCTTTCCTGGGGGAAAGTCGACCGATTTTACTGTACCCTCAAGCAGATGGCTGCGTCCAACCTCTAATTGGTTCATGGGGATGATCGTGCTACGATCTTCATAATCCCGCGGGAGATGAAACAGTAAATCATCCGTGGTGAAAATATTTAGTTTTTCAAGTAATGCAGCAGAGGCGCTTCCAACCCCTTGCAATTGCTGGACTGCGGCCATGTCCCCTCAACTAAAGTGCTCATTAGGTGCTAAATGCATATTTTATTTATAGGTTATGGTAAAACATCTCAACGGGTAGCTAAACAATTATTTCAGCAAGACCACCAAATTACCACAATTAGCCGTACTGCCAAACCGCAGGATTTTGCTACGCATTTGATTCAAGATATTCATCAGCTGGATTTGAGTCAGATTGCTCCTGTCGATGTGGTTTATGTATTGTTATCGCCCGCAGCGAGTACACCTGAAGGCTATCAAACGACTTTTGTCGATGCCATTCCTGCCATGCTGAAAGCCCTTAAAGAGCATCCTGTCAAAAAAGTGATTGTGGTGTCTTCAACGCGAGTTTATGGTGAACAGGCAGGGGAGCGAATTGATGATACGACTACGCCTCAGCCGATTGATGCACAAAGCGAGGCGCTACGTCAGATGGAGTTGCTGTGGCAGGCGGCGTATCCTGAGCAAAGTATTATTATTCGACCGACAGGCATTTACGGGACGTCTGTGGCACGAATGGTGAAGTTGGCGCAGCAGACTTCGACCTATCCGAATATTCATTATAGCAATCGTATTCATATTGAAGATTTAGCCCGCTTTCTGGCGCATTTGATTCACGTGGAACATCCTGAAAGTTCATATATTGTCACGAATAATCAGCCGATTCCTTTGCATGAAATTATTCAATGGTTTCAGCAGCAGTTGGCGCTGCCAGTTTTGGTTTTGGAAAGTGATATCGCATCAGGTAAGCAAATTTATGCCTCTAACATGCAGCAGATGGATTTTGAATTACAGCATCCAAATTGTTTTGATGATTATTCAGCGTTGTTGGTAAAGAATGGGTGAGGAATATTTGTACTTTGTTGAGTAAAAGATGTGAAACGCAGACTGCGAAGTAGCATTGGAATATGAGTGATTATGGAAAAGCTATTCCAGTACGCTGAATATTGGAATGGCTTGGTATCAGGGTTTGATTAATATAGGAAATAGAAACAGTTGTATATAAGGTATATTGCGTTAATTTTAGGAAATCTTAAATTTTATAAAAAATTGAAATTTGATAGAGTTGTAATTAATTCTTAATTACAACTCTTAAAATGCAAACTTCAAAATATTATATTCATGAATTCTATATAAAAAACTCTCTGCTATCATTTCTAGCTCTCTGTATTTTGTCTGGAATTTTCAATGTCATTTTAGATAAGAATTTATATGTACATGAATATATTCCACTTGGAATAGCTATCTTTATTGGGATAT
This sequence comes from Acinetobacter sp. NigerLNRRAM0016, assembly GCF_054112845.1. NCBI lineage: Bacteria > Pseudomonadati > Pseudomonadota > Gammaproteobacteria > Moraxellales > Moraxellaceae > Acinetobacter > Acinetobacter sp. NigerLNRRAM0016. Next base: position 71,148 of record NZ_JBSYVT010000010.1, on the reverse strand, counting down.
TAGGATTGATAGTTATTGGATATTACAATGCCTTAAGCGCTACTAAAGAAGAAAAATCAAAAGCGTTATTTGTACATATCTTTTTAATATTATGCTTTTTTATAACAGATAGCATTTGGAGTGAATCTAGCTTTTTGACACTTACCTTAAGAAATTTAACTTATTTCATACTTCTAGAATTTGGTGTTTTCATTTATATGAGAAGAAAAAAAATTGGTACTAAATAGAAAGATGAAAATGAATGAAAAATTAAAGTGGATTTTTTTATATGGTGGACTTGGTTGGGGTATATCTTTTACGTTGATTGTTAGCCTTATCAGAGACATTCAAGATAAGCCTGTGGCCTTCGGCTCATTTCCGTTATTCCTTACAATTTCGATCTTCGGGGGACTATTTGTCGGAACGATGATGTTCAAATATGTAAAGAATAAACCGTCTGATAAACAGATCATAAACCTAGAAAAATTATCTAAAGGTTTATTAGTTTGGGGAATTCTTCTTATCTTCTATGGCTTTGTTATCAAATTTATATTCGTTCCTTTAGATTATCAAAATACGATAGGTGCATATATTTTTAAGTGGTTTCTTCTAGGTATTGGTTTTTATCAGACTAATAAAATTCGTGAAGATATAAAAGAAATCTAGCCTTTATTTAATATAATGATGATTATTCAAAATCGACAAAAACTTTCTTGTTATACATACAGCATAGGCATCTACCAATTGCAGATACCTATGCTTTTTAAATATTACTTCTTCTTACGCTTCAAACGACGTTTCGCTTGCTGAGCAGCAACTGCATCTAACACTTGTTTCAGCTCCTCATCGCTAAAGGTGGTAATGTGTTGCAACATCTGTAAAGTCACATCATCCAAGACCAAATTAGCATTTGCAGCAATATTGCTAAAGTTGCTGTCAAACACAATCGAACCTTCGGCATTGGTACTGATATAACCTTGCTGCGTCAGTACACGAATAAAACCTTGGAACAGGGCTTTATCAAAGAACTCTGGCGAATTGAACTCATATAGTACAGACAAGCGCTGACCGACCAAGTGGCTCAACTCTTCCACTTGACGCGTCGAGATATTGCCAGAACCACGCTGGGTAATCAGTGCCAATGTCATGTAATAGCGCTCTAGGCTCTGCATTACAGGACCTGCAAGTACTAACAATTGATTATGCTCTTCACTGTTCGGTGCAGGGGAAATTAAATGTCCTTCCGCATCTTCAGTAATGAGTTTTGCATTAATTAAAGCATCTGCATAAGCTGCAATTTGCGCTTTTAAGCCTTCATCATCCCATTTCAGGAACAGCTCAGCTTTCAAGAATGGATAGAGCGTACGAATGACATTACATAAATCGTGACGCTTGATGCTGCCGTTATGTTCAACCAAAGCCGCAATCAAAGATGGCAAGACAAAGGCATGCACAATGTTGTTACGGAAGTAGGTGAGTAACACGGCTTGATTGTCTTCAATTGCAATAATGTCACCAAGAACGTGCTTCACGCGCTTAATCAGTTTCAGTTTTAAACCGTAGGCAATAATTTCTTTGCCTGAAAGCGGCGTCACTTGGGTGCGTTCATCATAAGGCAATGCAGTTAGTAGATTGCGGTAAGCATCTAACTGTTTAATGCACAGCTCTTCATCCAATGTATGCTTTGGCGTTGCCAATAGAATTAACGACAACAACGATACAGGGTTAATCACCACCGCACGGTTGATGTTTTCCAAAATGGTATGTGCTGCACTGTTTACCGCATCAGACACTTCATTTGGAATTGGATCGTCATTTTTCTCAATGCGAATCTGATCCGCACCAAAGGCTTTGAGCTTGTCATCCAAGAACACAGGTTCGCCGAAGTTTACATGCACTTTCCCGAAGATGCGTTCAATCTTGCGCAGGGTTTTCACAATCCCAAGCACCGATTCCGCTTCTTTCGGTTTGCCTTGCATTTCGCCAACATAGGTCGAGCCTTCCATCAGGCGTTCATAGCCAATATAGGTTGGTACGAATACGATAGGCTTGGCACGTCCACGCAAGTGACCATGTACCGTCATGGCAAGCATGCCTGTTTTGGCGGGCAATAAACGACCTGTACGTGAGCGGCCACCTTCAATGAAGTATTCCAAAGGTGTGTTGCGTGACAGAATGCTGAATAAATATTCTTTAAATACGGTGGTATATAAGCCATTGCCACGGAAAGTACGGCGAATAAAGAATGCACCGCCACCACGCAGCAACTGACCAACAAATGGCATATTCAGGTTGTCGCCCGCGGCAATGTACGGCACCATCAAGCCACGTTTATAAATCACGTAAGACAGTAATAGGTAGTCGATGTGACTGCGGTGACATGGGGTATAAATTATTTCGTATTCTTTGGCCAGTTCACGCACAGTGCTGAAGTTATGTACTTCCACGCCGTCATAGAGCTGAGTCCATAGACGGGTCAGTGCCATATCTGCAAAACGAACAGCAGAGGAAGAGTAGTCCGATACGATTTCATTTAAATAACCAATCGCACGACGTTCAGCTTCTAGCATGCTGATTTTACTGCGGATACTTTCACGACGAATCGCATCCTGTACATCTTGGGCCTTAATCAGACCGTGCACGACATTGCGACGGTCTGACAGGTCAGGACCGAGTACCACTTCACGCTGCGCATCCATATAGTTATTTAAGCTGCTAATAATATAGGTCGCAGGCGATAAATTTGGATGGGTAGTTTTCGCGTACTGGATCAGGTCACGTAAGGACTGGGCTTCGTGGAATTCCAAATAAGATTCACGACCATGCAAGCCAATGTTCACCATCTGCTTAACACGGCTTGGGGTTGCCCACGTATCGGTAAACAACAGTTTAAACCAAGAGTCTTCCTTGTCTGGTGAACGACCCCACAGCACAGTGACAGGCACCAGTTCAATGTCTAATTCAGGGTGTTTTTCCAGTAAGTCGATGAGGCGCAACAAACGTGGTGGAAAGGTATTCGGTGGCGGATTAAGCAAGTTCTGCTCGTCATGATGTTGTAAAAACAGGATCGAAGCTTTTTCTTTATGCTCGCCAATCAAGAGCGAATCCAAGGCTGCAGGCAGTTTTAAACGACGGGTTTCACCATCGACCACCAAGGCATTACTACGCGAATAGTTTTGTAAGACATAGCACACCACTTTTTGTGTGGTGGTCTGAGTTGCATCTGGGTCTGCACTGTCGCTTGGAGCTGTCGGGTTGCTGGGTACTTCACCCAAAATATGAGGGGTTACCACAAGGTCAAGCAGCTTGCTGGAAAGCTGGCGATACATTTGACCAAAGCCACGCTTGGACATAAACACTCCTAATACGGTACGAAGCCCCAAAATGCACAGGGGAAATGATGCTGCGTAATTGTAATCAAAAACTAGATGTCATTTTCTGACAAATTTACTACTTATGCCAAGATTCTAGCGTTAAACCACATATTTTTAGCAATTAAATTTGAAAATTACAGTGACAGCACGGTCAATTAATCTCTAGGGGATTGGTCAACATTTATGTAATATAGGTTTAGAGTGAATACTCTGTCGTCTTTCTAATCAACACCGATTTTACAGGTGTGCATAAAATTTAAAACGGGTCTCCTATGAATGCCTTAACTCAAGAGTTGGTTGAACTCCTTAGCCTTGAAAAAATCGAAGAGAATATTTTTCGCGGTCAAAGCCGTAATTTAGTGGGCAAGCGTGTTTTTGGTGGACAAGTTTTAGGACAGGCTTTACGTGCTGCATCATATACGGCAGATCGTCCCGCACATTCCTTGCATGCTTATTTCCTGTTTGGGGGGGATGTCAACGCACCCATCATTTATGAAGTGGATCGTTTAAGAGATGGCAAAAGTTTTGTCAGCCGTCAGGTGCGTGCCATTCAACATGGACGTACCATTTTTACGGCCATGGTGTCGTTTGCAGAGCCTGAAGACGGATTGAATTATCAGATTCAGGAACCCGATTATCCTGCACCGATGCAAGTGAAATCGGAAGCTGAACTGAAAAAAATGATGGTGGAATTTGTGCCTGAGAATGTGCGCGCCAGCTTTATGCGTGACCGTCATGTCGAAATTCGCCCAATTGACCCTGCCAATCCGTATCAGCCACAACCTGCTGCACCGTCGTATGCACACTATATTCGTACGCATGACCGTATTGCGGCAGAGATTGATGAAGTTTCATTACATCAGGCGATTGCTGCGTTTTATTCAGACTTTACCTTAATGACCACGGCATTGCGTCCGCATGGCTTAAGCTGGTTATCGCCGAGTTTACAATGTGCCAGTATTGACCATGCCATGTATTTCCATAAACCTTTCCGTGTGGATGACTGGATGTTGTATGACATGGATGCAACCGTGAGTGCCAATTCGCGTGGACTGAATTTTGGACGGATGTGGCAAAATGGCGAGTTGGTGTGTAGTACCACCCAAGAAGGTTTGATTCGGCTCAGGGAAATTGAAACGCAATAAAATTTAAATATTTTAAAAAGCCTCATTGTCATGAGGCTTTTTTGTTGAGGGGTTGAGGCAAAATTTTTCAAAGGGTGTACGGTCTCGCAGAGTCATCAACGGGATATAGGCAAATAGTAGACTTGCTGTGCCTGAGACATGCTTGCGACAATAAAAATTCGATTTTCACCAACAAGGTATGCCATAGTGGGGTGACTTTAAAAGATAAAATTACATCCGCTATGAGCCTAAATACTCAAATCTTGATTGCCGCCATTCTGGGAATCGCGTTTGGATTTCTACTCAGTCTCTTTCCACAGAGTAGTTTTTTTTCGACCAGTTTATATGGCTTGGGCATCATCAGTAGCATTTTTATTGGTTTGTTAAAAATGCTGTTGATCCCCCTTATTTTTAGCTCGATTGTGGTTGGAGTCTCTAACTTGCAGGCGGGTGGACAACTCGGACGCGTCTGGAAAATCACTTTGGCTTGCTGTGTCACCACCACCACTTTGGCTTTAATTTTAGGCATTGGCTGCGCGCATTTATTTGATGTCGGCAAGGGTGTAGATATTGCCTTATTTCAGAATGACATGAATCAATATCAAACCCCAGATACCTTAACGCCATCTTCATTCTTTACCAATTTTATTCAAAACACCCTGATCAATCCCTTTAAAGCCTTTGCCGAAGGTAATGTATTGGCGGTGGTGGTGTTTGCGCTGTTAATTGGGGTGGCTTTGGTGCATGGCGGAGAGCGTTTTAAAGCAGTACGTCAGCTCGCGGGACAGTTCTTTGAAATCATGATGCTGATGATTCGTTGGGTCATGAAACTGGCTCCACTGGGAATTTTTGCACTCCTAGCCAAGCTGATTGCCACCGAAGATCTTTCTGTACTCAGTCGTTTGGCTGAATTTGCGGTAGTGGTCACGGGCACCACCATTTTCCATGGGGCAGTGGTGTTACCGTTGCTGTTATGGATCTTTGGGAAGATGGATCCTGTAACCTTTTTTAAAGGCACACGCGCCGCGCTGATCACTGCTTTTGCTACCAGTTCTAGTTCAGCGACCATGCCACTTTCCATGAAATGTGCACAAGAGAATCTGAAAGTCAGTCCTGCAACAGCGGGTTTTGTAATTCCCTTGGGGACGCAGTTAAACATGGATGGTACGGCCCTGTATGAGGCGGCTGCCGCTTTGTTTATTGCCAATTTAATTGGTTTGGATTTAAGTCTTGGGCAGCAAGTGATTGTGTGTTTAACCGCCATGATTGCTTCTTTGGGTGCACCTGGAATTCCAAGTGCAGGTATGGTTACCATGATTATGGTTTTGCAATCGGTGGGCTTGCCCGCAGAAGCCATTGCAATTTTACTGCCAATCGACCGCTTGTTGGATACGGTACGCACCGTGGTGAATGTACAAGGCGATATGATGATTAGTGTGGTGGTCGATCGTCATACTCGTAATATTACAAATGAGTCGAATGCTTAGCTTGGTTCCCAGCAGGGATTCCAGACAATTTCCCAGAGATGTCCATCAGGGTCTTGAAAATAGCCTGCATAGCCACCGTAAAAGGTGGCTTGTGCAGCTTTGCTGATGGTTCACCTGCTTTTTCAGCGCGTGCCATAATGGCGTCGACTGCCGCTGCTGAGCTAACATTGTGCCCCAGAGAAAATCCTGTCGGGCATAAGGGTGATAAAGCCACGCCTGAGTATAGGCTCAAACTCTGTTGCGGCCATAGCGCCAGTTTTAAACCAGATTGCAGTTCAATAAATGCAACCGCACCATTTTCATATTCCTGTCCAATAATCCCTTCACTTTGAAAGCCCAGTCCTTGGCAGTAAAAATCCAGCGAGGCTTGAAGGTCACGAACCGCAAGGGTCAATACACTAAGATGAGGATGCATTGTGGTGAATTCAATCGGAAAGTGACTTTCAGCATGAGCAAAAAAGCAGGCGAATTCAGCCTGCTTTTTGTTGTGTTCCGATAGGTGGGCGGTTTAAGCGACTTTGAGCATCGCCCGCAGTGCCGCAGGGGACTGATTTAAATAGTCCACGGCATCCTCCGTTTTGGCTTCATGTACTGGATCGTACCACGGCATTAAATAACCCAGCTGTTGCGAGATTAGCCAAAGCGGGTTGGGCAACAAACCATTATTGCGTTGTGAAATCGCATACCATTCACGCCAAATCCACGGTTTGTAGAGTGCTGGGCGTATAGATTTAAAACGTGGGTCTTGTTGCATGATATGCGCGGTCCCATCTACCCACAGTCCGAGCACCGCCGCGATTACCACCACACTGAGGTAATAGCGTGCCAGATAGCCTCCCCCTAAATGGCGGTACAAATCGAATGCCACGGTGCGGTGTTCAATTTCTTCGGCACCATGCCATTTCACTAAATCAAGCATGGCAGGGTCTGCACCACGCTGTTGCCACTCGGTATTGTAGAGCGCATATTTACCCAAGACACAGGTCATGTGTTCCACCGTCGCGACAATTCCAAGGCGGAACAAATCCCACTGATGCTCGAAAGGTTTGGGAATATTCAAGCCCAGAGGTTGATCTGCCAGTAATTTACCAAATAGGAAATCCATCACATCCAGATTGCGCTGGATATCGATCTGGCGTTCGCGCAAATATTCTTTGTTGGCAGAGTTGTGAGCCTGTGCATGCATGGCTTCTTGGCGAATAAAAGCCTGCACATCTTGTTTGAGTTTTTCATCCTGAATTTGTGGCAACACTTTATTGTACAGACGGCAAAACCAGAACTCGCCTGCAGGTAAAATCATGTTAATTTCATTAATAAAATAGCTAACAAAAGGCTGGTCAGGCACCCAGTCTACAGGGGTGTTTTGCCATTCAAACTTCACTTTACGGGGTTGTATCCGATATTGAATGGAAGAGCCAATTTTTGTTTTTTTCAGTCGTTGTAAGAGTTTCATTCTACGATCTCAAGCATTTTTAACGCATTGAGGGCAGTATGAAAAAAATGTCCCGCAATGTGTTTAGCAATGCAGGACATTTCAATGTCAATTCATGATGAATTGATTGGATTGAGCGGAACTTAATCCTGTTTCGGGGCTTGTTCAGCTACTTTAGCTGGACTTTCTTCAGCCTCAAAATCAGCACTTTCATCATCTTCAATGCTGTCTTCCAGCGACGCATCTTCTTCTGCATCAGGAATGAGTGCCAAATCAAACTGGGTAGATTGCTCAAGGGTAAAGTTCAGACGTCCACCCATCACACTTGCCAGCTCTTCCAAGCCTTGTTTGTTGAGTGAGGAGAACAATTGAATGGAGAAATCTAGCTTCATTTTTTTCAATTGCTGTTTGACATCTAAGAGGACTTTGTTGGCTGGACCACGGTTCATCTTGTCCGACTTGGTTAATAACACATGCACAAACAAATTACGTGAATACGCCCATTCCAGCATCATCACATCGAAATGTTGCAGTGGATGGCGAATGTCCATCAACAGCACCAAGCCTTGTAGGCTTTTACGATGAATCAGGTAGTTTTCGAGTTCTTTCTGCCACACAATTTTCATAGCTTCGGGAACAGCCGCGTAGCCATAACCGGGTAAGTCGACCAGACGTTGATCTGGATTGCCCAAACTAAAGAAGTTGATCATTTGGGTGCGACCAGGTTTCTTTGAGGCGCGCGCCAGTTGTTTTTGATTGGTCAGGGCATTAATCGCGCTGGATTTCCCCGCATTGGAGCGTCCAGCAAAGGCAATTTCGTAGCCGGTATCTTCTACACAAATGCTGAGCTTGGGTGCGCTCATTAAAAATGCGGCTCTGCGTAGCCAGTTGAGCGCGCGTACAGCATATTCAGTAATTGCAGGATCCATCTTTTTTTCATAGCTGATCTTCTGCTTAGGCGCTTGTGCGGCTTTACTGTTTTTTGATTTTCCTCTGCTGTGGTGCATAACTCAACTTCATTCACTGGTTTTCAAGTGCCTAGTATAAAGGAAGTCGCTCACGCACGCGAATTTTCCTCTACCGCCTCAAGCATCTTAGAGATTGAGCAGTTCAATCCCATTTTGAATGGTCTTGCTGTTCTTCGCACTGGAGCGCGCCAGCACTTCACCTAGGGTGTATTGATTCAAATGTTGATAAAACTGTTCGAGTGCCTGATCTAAAATACTTTTTAAGCCGCAATTGCTTCTGAGTACACAAGGGGGATTGTTGCATTCCACAATCGGATTTTCACCTTGCAAAATGCGGACAGCTTCGCCCACTTGGAGATGCACGGCTTCTGGGTTTAAACGGATGCCGCCACCTTTACCGCGGGTAGTAATCAACCAGTTCTGTTTCCCCATAAAATGCACAATTTTGACCAAATGGTTTTGTGACACTTTCAGGTCTGCTGCAATTTCCGCAATGGTATAGGCACTGTCCCTCGGTCGTGAAATGTACATCAGAATGCGCAGGGCATAATCGGTAAATTTATTTAGCTGCATGATTGTGCTCATCTTTTTTTGAGATGAATAGATAGGGCTAGTCTATCACAGACTAGCCCTATTAGGTATGCATGCGATCGGAAGCTTAGATGCGCACGCCACCTGTACCAAATGCTTCACTGTGAATTTGTTCAGGTTTAATGCCGCGAGCAACCAAGGCTTGGTGTTGTTCAGCCATAAATGGCATTGGGCCGCAGAGGTAGTAATCGGCATTGGCGGGTAAAACAGCCGCATCCATGGCACCTAAATCTAAACGTCCAGCCACATCATAATCTTCACCCAAGACATCCCCTTCATGCGGGAATTCATAGGCAGTAAATGTGCTTAAACGTGGATACTTGTCTTTCAATTCATGAATATGCTTTTTCATGGCATGTACTTGGCTGCTACGGCAGGCATGAATAAAGCTGACTGGTTGCGGCATGTCCATAGTCACCAACTGATTCAGCATGGCAATCATTGGTGTCAAGCCAACGCCTCCACTAATAAACACATTACGTTTACTTGGATCGATCAGGTAGAAGTTTCCTGTCGGTGCAGAAACTTCAACTTCAGCACCTTCTTCCAAACCGTGTAGGGTAGAAGATACCCAGCCTGCAATTTGCTCACCTTTTTCATCTTCACGTTTGACTGAAATACGTAGATAGTCCGCTTGCGGGCTATTGGAAAGCGTATATTGACGAGGCTGCTTGTGTCCTAGCTGTTCGACAAAAACGCGAATCGAAATATATTGACCTGCTTCATATTTTGGTAATTCGCCACCATCAACAGGTGCTAGATAGAAAGAGGTGATTTCATCGCTTTCAACCACTTTCTTGGCAATTTTGAAATTGCGCCAGCCTAACCAGCTACCTTTGGTTTGCTGATGCTGATCATAAATCGCTTTTTCAGTGCTAATAAACAGATCAGCCAATTGACCATAAGCCGCAGCCCAAGCCCCAATTAATGGATCTTCCATCGAAATGTTCAGCACTTCACTGATTGAATGCAGCAGGTTCTCACCCACAATATTGTAGTCAGGCGCTTGAATATTCAGGCTGACATGCTTATGCGCAATCAGTTCAACCACGGGTAATAAAACCGAAGGATCTTCGATGTTTTCAGCATACGCCAGTACTGCACCTGCCAAAGCCTGTGCCTGAGCACCACTGCGTTGATGCCCCATGTTAAAGGTTTCTTTTAAGTTCGGATTGTTACCTAACATGCGGTTATAAAAATAGCCTGTTAATGCAACACCATTTTCACGAAGAACGGGAACAGTGGCTTTTACGAGTTCAATTTGCTGCGGAGTCATTTTGCGATCTCACTGGCTGTTATTTATAAGATGTATTTAAAATACATATTTAATATTTTATTTGCAATCTCTTTTTAACACAAAACCCTATTTTTTTTATGGAATAAAATAAATAGGGAGCTTGTGCGGAAAATTGAGAGTTAAACTAAACGTAGATACTGCTGCAATTTTTAGTTCAACAATGGTTTGGGTTGAAAAAATTATGGTTATTGTGCTGATCTTCAGATGCTTTATTTCAGACCTTAGCGAAATCCTTAGCTGGAGTGGGAGTGTTATTTCCCACCAAATAAGGAGCCTAATAAACCGCGCACAATTTTTTGTCCAGTCGAGCCACCTAAACTACGGGCAGCACTTTTGGCAAAGGTTCCCACAATATCCTGAGTGAGCTTTTCCCGCTGCTTGGCAGCACGATCCGCTTCTTTTTGTTGCTCACGTGCCAAACGTTCCTGCTCTTTGGCTTGCTGCTTGGCAAGCGCTTCTTGTTGTTTGGCTTGTTCTTTCGCGTTTGCTTCCGATTCCGCTTGCTGTTGGCGTTCAACCACTTTTTGTTGTAGCCGTTCATAGGCGCTGTCACGGTCAACACTTTGTTCATAGACGCCCGCCACAATGCTCTGCGCCATTAAGTTTTTGCGAGTTTCGGATGAAATTGGGCTAAATGCCGAGTAGGGCGGCATCACCCAGCCGCGTTCAACCATTTGGGGTGTGCCTTGTTCGTCTAGGCAGCTAATCAGCGCTTCGCCTACACCTAACTCTGTAATGGCTTGTTCGACATCAAAACTAGGATTCGCACGGAATGTTGCCGCTGCTGTCTTAACGGCTTTTTGGTCTTTCGGGGTAAAGGCTCTTAAGGCATGTTGAACCCGATTACCCAGTTGTCCGAGGACACTTTCAGGTAAATCTAAGGGGTTTTGGGTGACAAAATAAATCCCAACGCCTTTGGAGCGAATCAAGCGAACCACTTGTTCAATTTTCTCTTGTAGGGCTGCACTGGCATTATCAAACAGTAAATGCGCTTCATCGAAGAAAAACACCAGTTTTGGTTTATCCATATCGCCGACTTCAGGCAATTGTTCAAATAATTCCGAAAGCATCCACAGCAGGAAAGTGGCGTAGAGTTTGGGTGTGTTCATCAGTTTGTCTGCTGCCAGCAGATTAATATAGCCGCGACCTTCACTATCCGTTTGAATAAAATCCAGAATATTTAAACTCGGTTCACCAAAGAATTGATCCCCGCCCTGATCGGCAAGCGCTAGTAAATTGCGTTGGATGGCACCTAAACTGGCAGGGGAGAGATTACCATATTCGGCTTTAAATTCTGCGGCATGCTCGCTGACATAGCTGAGCATGGCTTTTAAATCTTTGAAGTCGATGAGTAGTAAGCCTTGATCATCGGCAATACGAAAAACAGCCGATAATACGCCTTCTTGGGTGTCATTGAGATTCAGCATCCGCGCCAATAAGAGTGGGCCAATTTCGGAAACTGTACTGCGAATGGGATGTCCTTGTTCGCCAAATAAGTCCCAAAACACGACAGGCGAGGCCGCAAAAGGAATGGCATCAATCCCTAGTGTTTTAAGACGTTCATCAAATTTAGGGCTACTGCTGCCTGCTTGTGCCAGACTGGAGACATCACCTTTGGCATCGGCTAAAAAAACGGGAACACCAATCCGTGAAAAACTTTCTGCCAGTACCTTTAAGGTTACGGTTTTTCCCGTGCCTGTTGCACCTGCAATCAGACCATGCCGATTGGCAAATTGAGAATGTAAAACGATCTCTTGTGAGGTATCTGTCGTTTTTTTGGCAATGACGATTGGTGTACTCATTTTTCACCTGTTTTAGAATTATTCGAGCTGTTTTAATGCATTTTGAATATCTTGGACTAAATCGTCAGCATCTTCTAGTCCTATACAAAAGCGCACCAATAAACCTTGTTGTAAATGTGTATGTTGAAGTGAGCGCATATGATTCAGTTCATACAACATCACGAGGCTGACTGGACCACCCCAGCTAAAGCCGAGCTTGAATAAATTCAGATGATCGCAGAATTTACGGATGGCTTTTAAGTCATATTCGGGTTTGAAAATCACACTGACCAAGCCTGCGCTTTTGCCTGTTTGGCAAACCTGTTTCCAGTATTCATGTCCCGCCGCATCTGCAGAACTTGGATGTAAGATCTGACTAAATTGTGGCTGCTGTTTTAACCATGTGAGTAGCTTTAAGGCAGATTGCGCTTGTTGCTCATAACGAATCGACATATGTGCTAGACTACGTTGAATCTGGGCGGTATCATCACCCGACACAGCAATGCCTTGTATGGCATGCATACGGAACAATTGGTGATGCAATTGCTGATCACGCGTGACCACAGAACCCATCAAGATGTCACCGCCACCGCTTGGATATTTGGTCAGTGCATGTACACTGATATCGACCGCCAAATGTTCTGCCGAAAAGTCAAAAGGATTAAAGGCTAAGCCCGCGCCCCAAGTATTGTCTAAGACGGTAATAATTTGCTGTGCTTGTGCTTGCTTCACCAAACCCACAAGGTCTGGGAATTCCAGCGTCACTGATCCTGCGGCTTCAAGCCAAAGGAGTTTGGCATGTTCAGATGGAGTGAAACTATTTAGGTCTATAGGGTTATAAATCCGAACCTGAATTCCGTAGCGCCTTTCCAGATTACGCAGATGTTCCATATTTGGACCATAGACATTATCTGGTACCCAGACCTCATCGCCGTGTTTCAGCAATGCTGAATTGACTAAATTAATCGCCGACAATCCACTCGGGGCGAGCAGACAATATTCGCCACCTTCAATCTGTGCAATCTGATCGGCTAAGGTAAATGTGGTAGGCGTGCCATGTGTCCCGTAACTATAATCATAAGGATCGGTCCAGTGGCGATTAAATAGTGCATCGGTGTTTTCAAAGATGATGGTGGATGCACGAAACAGGGGAGGTTGAACGCTGGAAATATACTGAGGTGCTTTTCTTGGTGCATGAATCAGCGCAGTTTGAGATTTCTTGTTCAAGATGTGACTCATTTAGAGAGTAAGATGCGCTCTAGATTAAGAGAATCGATGCAATTTCGCTACCGAATTGGCAAGAACTGTAAAAACACGCAACCTAACTAAAAGTTGGCTTCAATTTTGCTAAATCCTTAAGGAAAGCTACAACAATAGGTTACAGCGCATGAAGTCGCATTTAAAAGTACATTATTTTCAGCATATTGCTGGTGAAGGGTTCGGTAGTTGTTATGAATTTTTAAAAGCCCATAAAGCTCAGATTACAGCCACAGAGTTTTTCGCCTTGCCTGTGGATTTACCTTTGGAAATTGAGGCCTTGCCGCAGGTCGAAGATGTTGATCTGTTGATTATCATGGGTGGAACCATGAGTGTAAATGACGAAGCCAATTTTCCTTGGCTAAAAATTGAAAAACGCTGGCTAAGACGTTATTTGGCACTGGGTAAACCTGCGATTGGCTTGTGTTTAGGTGGGCAATTGATTGCCAATGCTTTAGGTGCAGCCGTTAGTAAAACCAGTATTCAAGAATTAGGATGGACCACGGTACGTAAAGTCCCGCATGTACCGCAAGACTGTTTCGAGCTGCCTGAATATTTGAATGTCATGCAATGGCATAGTGAGAGCTTTGAAATTCCAAAAGGCGCGATCCATCTGGCAGAAAATGATGTCTGTCGTAATCAAATGTATCAAATTGGCAAGAACGTATTGGGCTTTCAGTTTCATCCAGAGATTACGCCTGAAACCTTGAGTCTCTTTTTAGAAAATGATGATGAGTTTGCCAATTATTCAGGTACTTATGTGCAGACAGAAAAGGAGTTGAAACACACTCCAAAAGCACAGTTTTTGCAGGGCAATCAATTACTCAATCAGGCCATCGAATACGTTTTGCAGAAAACCGCATAGCGATTAAATAATAAACAATTGAAAATCATAAAAATATGAAAAAAAGACTAAAAAAAGTAAATTGGATTTGCTTAAGCGTTAAACAATGGCTATAATGAGCGACCCTTTAATGAAAGGGGGTTGACTGCGAAGAAAGTAGTTAACATCGTGACAGTCGTGGCATCGATCATGACCTTAGTGATATTTCACTGCTCTTGACACTTACCTTATTTAGTGGGGTGAGATGCGTCAAGGGTGATTCTTTATATATTTGGCTTGGAGTTAACTGGTATGTCTAACCAGAGAATTCGTATCCGTTTGAAGTCTTTTGATCACCGTTTAATTGATCAATCTGCTCAAGAGATCGTAGAAACAGCAAAACGTACTGGCGCACAAGTTTGTGGTCCAATCCCGATGCCAACTCGCATCGAACGTTTCAACGTTTTAACATCACCACACGTTAACAAAGATGCGCGTGACCAATATGAGATCCGCACTTATAAACGTTTGATCGACATCGTTCAACCTACAGATAAAACTGTTGATGCATTGATGAAGTTAGATCTTGCTGCTGGTGTTGATGTTCAGATCGCTTTGGGTTAAGGCTTTCGGTTAATTAACGCTTTTAAAGTTAATTAGGCCGCTTTTTTAGAGGTTATGCACATGGCTATTGGTTTAGTCGGTCGCAAGTGCGGTATGACCCGTATCTTTACAGATGCTGGTGTTTCTGTACCTGTAACAGTGATTGAGGTTGATCCTAACCGCATCACTCAAATCAAAACGCTTGAGACTGATGGTTATCAAGCGATTCAAATCACTACTGGTGAACGTCGCGAATCTCGCGTAACTAACGCTCAGAAAGGTCACTTTGCGAAAGCGGGTGTTGCTGCTGGTCGTCTAGTTCAAGAATTCCGCGCTACAGAAGCTGATCTTGAAGGTCGTGAAGTTGGTGGTGTTCTAACTGTTGATATGTTCACAGTTGGTCAAATCGTTGACGTTACTGGTACGTCTAAAGGTAAAGGTTTCCAAGGCGGTGTTAAGCGTTGGAACTTCCGTACTCAAGATGCTACTCATGGTAACTCGGTTTCTCACCGTGTTTTAGGTTCTACTGGTCAAAACCAGACACCTGGTCGCGTATTCAAAGGCAAAAAAATGGCTGGCCATTTAGGTGCTGAACGCGTAACTACTCAGGGTCTTGAGATCGTTGCTATTGACGCTGAACGTTCAGTTCTAGTAGTTAAAGGTGCGGTTCCTGGTGCTACTGGTGGTGACGTTACCGTTCGTCCTACGATTAAGGCCTGAGGGGAAATAACGTGAATTTAAAAACTGTTTCCGGCTCTGCTGTTGAATTGTCTGAAGTTGCTTTCGGTCGTGAATTTAACGAAGCTCTTGTACACCAAGTTGTTACAGCTTACTTAGCTGGTGGTCGTCAAGGTTCGAAAGCTCAGAAATCACGTGCTGACGTATCTGGCGGTGGTAAAAAGCCATTCCGTCAAAAAGGTACTGGTCGCGCTCGTGCTGGTTCTATTCGTAGCCCAATCTGGGTTGGTGGTGGTAAAACTTTTGCTGCTCGTCCACAAGATTGGTCTCAAAAAGTTAACCGCAAAATGTACCGCGGTGCAATGCAATGTATCTTAGCTGAACTTGTTCGCCAAGATCGTCTTGTATTAGTTGAAGAGATTGCTGTTGCAGCTCCAAAAACTAAAGAATTGCTTGTAAAACTTAACGACTTGAATGCTACTCGTGCATTGATCGTTACTGATGCTGTAGATGAGAATCTATATCTAGCAGCGCGCAACATTCCACACGTTGATGTGGTTGATGCTGCTGCAATCGATCCTGTTAGCTTGATCGCGTTCGATAAAGTTGTTATGTCTGTTGCTGCTGCTAAGAAAATTGAGGTAGAACTCGGATGAACAACGAACGTATCTATCAAGTCCTACAAGGACCTGTATTCTCAGAAAAAGCACAAGTTTTAGGTGAGACTGCTGGTGTTCAAGTATTTAAAGTTGCACTTGATGCAAACAAGCTTGAAATCAAAAAAGCAGTTGAACAACTCTTTGGTGTAGAAGTGGTTAAAGTAAACACGACTATCACTAAAGGTAAGTCTAAGCGCTTTGGTAAAACATTAGGACGTCGTTCTGATGTTAAAAAAGCATACGTCACCCTGAAAGCTGGCCAAGATGTTGAAATGGCTGACTTGGGCGATACCGCTGAAAGCGCAGCGGAATAAGGACGAAAATTATGCCGATTCAAAAATGTAAGCCAACGTCTCCAGGACGTCGCTTTGTAGAGAAAGTGGTTCATGACCACCTTCACAAAGGCGCGCCATATGCTCCGTTGGTTGAAGCTAAAAAACGTACTGGTGGTCGTAACAATAACGGTCACATCACGACTCGTCACGTTGGTGGCGGTCACAAGCAGCACTACCGTCTTGTTGACTTTAAACGTAACAAAGATGGCGTTCCTGCTGTAGTTGAGCGTATCGAATACGATCCTAACCGTACTGCACACATCGCATTGTTGAAGTATGCTGACGGTGAACGTCGTTATATCATCGCACCTAAAGGTTTACGTGCTGGCGATAAAGTACAATCTGGTAACGATGCTCCAATTCGTCCAGGTAACTGCTTACCGCTTCGCAATATGCCTATCGGTTCTACACTTCACAACATCGAACTTAAAATCGGTAAAGGCGCGCAATTAGCTCGTTCTGCTGGTGCTTCTGTTCAGTTGTTGGGTCGTGACGGTTCTTATGCAATCATCCGTCTTCGTTCAGGTGAAATGCGTAAAGTTCACGTAGAATGTCGCGCTGTACTAGGTGAAGTTTCTAACCAAGAAAACAACCTTCGCTCACTAGGTAAAGCTGGTGCTGCACGCTGGCGTGGTGTTCGTCCTACCGTACGTGGTATGGCGATGAACCCAGTTGACCACCCGCACGGTGGTGGTGAAGGGCGTAACAAGGGTATTCAACCTGTAAGCCCATGGGGTCAAAAAGCTAAAGGGTACAAGACACGTACCAACAAGCGTACGACTAAGATGATTATTCGCGATCGTCGCGTCAAGTAAAGGAATCTGATTAATGCCTCGTTCATTGAAAAAAGGTCCATTCGTCGATGCGCACTTGTTCGCTAAAGTTGAAGCTGCTATTGCTGCTAACAACCGTAAGCCGATCAAGACTTGGTCACGTCGTTCGATGATCCTCCCGGATTTTGTTGGTTTAACAATCTCTGTACATAATGGCCGTAACCACGTTCCAGTAATTGTTACTGAACACATGGTTGGTCACAAACTAGGTGAATTCGCGCCAACTCGTACCTATCGTGGTCACGGTGTTGACAAGAAGTCTAAACGTTAATAGGTGCTATGATGGAAGTAACTGCTAAATTACGCGGTGCCGCTATCTCGGCACAGAAAGCTCGTTTGGTTGCAGATCTTATCCGTGGCAAATCAGTTGCTCACGCGCTTAATATCTTAAACTTCAGCAACAAGAAAGCTGCAGTTTTAGTTAAAAAAGCATTGGAATCTGCAATTGCGAATGCTGAACACAATAACAGTTTAGATGTAGACGACCTTAAAGTTTCTACGATTTACGTTGATGAAGGCATGAGCCTTAAACGTATTATGCCACGTGCTAAAGGCCGTGCAGATCGTATTACTAAGCGTACTTGTCACATCACCGTTAAGGTAGGGGTTTGATATGGGTCAGAAGGTTCATCCAATCGGTATCCGCCTAGGTGTTGTGAAACGTCATAACGCTAACTGGTATGCGAATCCGAAACAATACGCTGAATACTTGCTTAAAGATTTGCAAGTTCGTGAGTTTTTGACTAAAAAACTTAAGAACGCAATGATGAGCAATATTCTTATCGAACGTCCAACAGGCGCTGCTAAAATTACGATTAGCACTGCTCGTCCTGGTATCGTTATCGGTAAAAAAGGCGAAGATATTGAGAAATTACAGCGCGAACTTACCAACATTATGGGTGTTCCAGCGCAAGTAAGCATCAATGAAATCGATCGCCCAGACTTAGATGCTCGTTTAGTTGCTGAAGCAATCGCTTCTCAATTAGAAAAGCGTGTTATGTTCCGTCGTGCTATGAAGCGTGCGGTACAAAACTCTATGCGTGCTGGTGCTAAAGGTATCAAAGTTGAAGTTTCTGGCCGTTTAGGTGGTGCAGAGATCGCTCGTACTGAGTGGTATCGTGAAGGTCGTGTACCTTTGCATACACTTCGTGCAGACATCGACTACTCAACTATGCGCGCTGAAACTACTTACGGTACGATTGGTGTTAAAGTTTGGATCTTCCGTGGTGAGATCTTGGGTGGCATGAAACAAGTCATGAACCCAGCTCCAGCTGAAGAGCGTCCAGCTAAACGCGGTCGTGGTCGTGGTGAAGGTCAAGAACAACGTCGTGGACGTCGTAACGACCGTGCTGCTGACAAGGGAGAATAATCCATGTTGATGCCTAAACGTACCAAATTCCGTAAAGTGCAAAAAGGCCGTAACACTGGTCTTGCGCACCGTGGTAGTACAGTATCATTTGGTACAATCGCACTTAAAGCAACTGAACGTGGTCGTATGACTTCACGTCAAATTGAAGCTGCGCGTCGTACCATTAGCCGTCGTGTTAAGCGTGGTGGTAAGATCTTTATCCGTGTATTCCCAGACAAACCAATTACTGAAAAGCCATTAGAAGTTCGTATGGGTAACGGTAAAGGTAACGTGGAATACTGGGTTTGTGAAATCAAACCAGGTAAGATCCTGTACGAAATGGCAGGTGTGAACGATGAATTAGCAACTGAAGCTTTCAAGCTTGCTGCTGCTAAACTTCCGTTTAAAACCACTATCGTGACTCGGACGGTAATGTAATGAAAACTAAAGATCTACGTGAAAAGTCGGTAGAAGAGTTGACAGCTTTGCTTGATGAGCAACAGCTTAACCAATTTCGTCTTCGTATGGCTAAAGCAACTGGTCAATTGGGTAAATCGCACGAAGTTGCGCTTACTCGCAAGACAATTGCTCGTATTAAGACCCTCCTTACCGAAAAACAGGGGAACGGACAATGAGTGAAAAAACAGTCCGCACGTTAACCGGCAAAGTAGTAAGCGACAAAATGGACAAGTCTATTGTTGTGCTTATCGAACGTCGTGTTCAACACCCGTTGTATGGCAAATCAATCCGCCGTTCAACTAAATTACATGCTCATGATGAGAACAACACTGCTAAATTAGGCGATGTTGTAACAATCAAAGAAAGCCGCCCAATTTCTAAAACTAAGTCTTGGACTTTAGTTGAAGTTGTTGAAGCTGCTGCTGAGTAATTAAACGTTCTTGCATCATCGGTCAATTTCGAGTACTCTTTGAGCCTTTCGAAATTGCGACCGGTGATGCACGGTTTTGGAGTAGGGCAATGATTCAAACCGAAAGCATGCTCGACGTAGCAGACAACAGTGGTGCTCGCCGCGTACAATGTATTAAAGTACTTGGTGGTTCACATCGTCGTTATGCTTCAGTTGGCGATATTATTAAAGTTACTGTAAAAGAAGCTATTCCACGCGCACGTGTTAAAAAAGGTGACGTGATGAATGCTGTGGTTGTACGTACAAAATTCGGCATCCGTCGTCCAGACGGTTCTGTGATTCGTTTCGACGATAACGCAGCTGTTATTTTGAACAACAACAAAGCGCCGATTGCAACTCGTATTTTCGGACCAGTGACTCGTGAACTTCGTACTGAACAGTTCATGAAAATCATTTCATTGGCTCCTGAAGTTCTATAAGAGGCACTCATGGCTAAGATTAAAAAAGGCGATCAAGTAATTGTGATCGCAGGTAAAGAAAAAGGCAAACAGGGTACTGTTCTGTCTGTTTCTAATGACCGTGTTATGGTTGAAGGCCTTAACTTGGTTAAGAAGCATCAAAAGCCGAACCGTGCAACAGGTGCTGAAGGCGCTATCGTTACACAAGAAGCTTCGCTTCATATCTCTAATGTGGCAATTTTTAATGCTACAACCCAAAAGGCTGACCGTGTTGGTTACCAAGTGATTGAAGGCGTGAAAACTCGCGTTTACAAATCAAATGGTGAATCAGTGGCGGTAGCGAAGTAATAGGTTGAGAAGGCAATGGCCAGACTTAAAACGCGTTACAATGACGAACTTAAAGCTCAGTTACAAGAGACTTTAGGCGTTAAAAATGTGATGGATATTCCTCGCATTACTAAAATCACGATCAACATGGGTGTTGGTGCAGCTGCTGCTGACAAAAAACTCCTTGATGGTGCTCTTGCTGATATGCAAGCAATTGCTGGTCAAAAACCAGTGCTTACATTAGCTCGCAAATCAATCGCTGGTTTCAAAATCCGTGATGGTTGGCCGATCGGTTGTAAAGTTACTTTACGCGGCGAACGTATGTACGAATTCTTAGACCGTTTGATCTCTATCGCGATCCCTCGTATCCGTGACTTCCGTGGTTTCTCTTCGAAATCATTTGATGGTCGTGGTAACTACTCTATGGGTCTTAAAGAGCAAATCGTTTTCCCTGAAATCGATTTCGATAAGATTGATCGTATTCGTGGTATGGACATTACCGTTACTACGACTGCTCGCACCGATGACGAAGGCCGTGCGCTTATGCGTGCATTCGGCTTCCCGTTCAAATAAGAGGTCGATATGGCTAAGAAAGGTATGATTAATCGCGAATTGAAACGCGAAAAGACTGTTGCTAAATTTGCTGCAAAACGTGCTGAATTAAAAGCTACGATTGCAAATGTAAATGCAAGCGACGAAGAGCGTTTCGAAGCGATGATGAAGTTACAAGCATTACCACGTAATGCGTCTCCAGTACGTCTTCGTAACCGTTGTGGTTTAACTGGTCGTCCTCATGGTTACTTCCGTAAGTTCGGCTTAAGCCGTAACAAATTACGTGACACAGTAATGCAAGGTGATGTACCGGGCGTTGTTAAGGCAAGCTGGTAAGGAGCGACTATAAATGAGTATGCAAGATACCGTTGCCGACATGTTAACACGTGTTCGTAACGCACAAATGGCTAAGAAACAAACTGTTTCTATGCCTAATTCTAAGTTGAAAGTTGCAATTGCAAACGTACTTCAACAAGAAGGTTATGTTTCAAACGTAGAAGTTGCTGAAGTTGAAGGCAAAGCTACTTTGACCATCACTTTAAAATATTTCGAAGGCAAACCAGTTATCGAAACTGTGAAGCGCGTAAGCCGTCCAGGTCTTCGCCAATATCGCGGTAAAGATGCACTTCCGAGCGTTAAGCAAGGTTTAGGTATTGCAATTGTTTCTACAAGCAAAGGCATCATGACTGATCGCGCTGCACGTGCTGCAGGCGTTGGTGGTGAAGTTATTGCTTTTGTTTCTTAATAGGTGATTCCTCATGTCTCGTGTGGCTAAAGCCCCAGTAACTGTACCTAACGGTGTTACAGTTACTCAGAACGGCCGGCAGGTCGAAGTGAAAGGCAGTAAAGGTACTTTGTCTTTCAACCTGCATGCGCTGGTCGAGCTTAAACAGGAAGACGGTATTTTAGCTGTTGCTCCAAAAACTGAGTCGAAAGACGCTTGGATGCAAGCTGGTACTGCTCGCGCTGTGCTTAACAACCTTGTAAAAGGTGTGAGCGAAGGCTTCGAACGCAAGTTACAACTTATCGGTGTTGGTTATAAAGCTGCGGTTAAAGGTAACATTGTTAACCTTAACCTTGGTTTCTCTCACCCGATCGATTATACGCTTCCTGAAGGTGTAACTGCTGAAACTCCTACAGCAACTGAAATTATCCTTAAATCTGCTGATAAAGCACGTTTAGGTCAAGTTGCTGCAGATATCCGTGGTTACCGTCCGCCAGAGCCTTATAAAGGTAAAGGTGTTCGTTATTCTAACGAAGTTGTACTTCGTAAAGAAGCTAAGAAGAAATAAGGCGCGAGGTTCTTATGAACGAAAAGAAACAATCCCGTTTGCGTCGTGCGAAAAGCACACGCTTGCACATTCGTGCATTGGGTGCGACTCGTTTGTGTGTAAACCGCACTCCGCGTCACATCTATGCTCAAGTTATCTCAGCAGATGGTGGCAAAGTTTTAGCGCAAGCTTCAACTTTAGATGCTACTTTACGTGCGGGTTCAACTGGTAATATTGAAGCAGCGACTAAAGTAGGTGCTTTAATCGCAGAGCGTGCTAAAGCAGCTGGTGTTACTAAAGTTGCATTTGACCGTTCTGGTTTTAAATATCATGGTCGTATCAAAGCCTTGGCTGATGCTGCTCGTGAAAACGGCTTGGAGTTCTAATCATGGCTAAAGTTGAACAAAACGAAGGTCTTGTTGAAAAGCTGGTTGCCGTTGATCGTGTAGCCAAAGTTGTTAAGGGTGGTCGTATCTTCTCTTTCACAGCATTAACTGTTGTGGGTGATGGTAATGGTCGCGTAGGTTTCGGTCGTGGTAAAGCTCGTGAAGTTCCAGCTGCTATTTCTAAAGCACTTGAAGCTGCACGTCGCAACATGATTACTGTAGACCTTGCTGGTACTACTTTACAACATCCTGTGAATGCGCGTCATGGTGCAAGCCGTGTGTACATGCAACCTGCTTCTGAAGGTACTGGCGTAATCGCTGGTGGCGCAATGCGTGCCGTTCTTGAAGCTGCAGGCGTACATAACGTACTTGCTAAATGTTACGGTTCTACAAACGCTGCGAACGTTGTAAACGCAACTTTCAAAGGTTTGCGTGATATGACTTCTCCAGAGAAAGTAGCTGCTAAACGTGGTCTTTCTGTAGAACA
This sequence comes from Acinetobacter sp. NigerLNRRAM0016, assembly GCF_054112845.1. NCBI lineage: Bacteria > Pseudomonadati > Pseudomonadota > Gammaproteobacteria > Moraxellales > Moraxellaceae > Acinetobacter > Acinetobacter sp. NigerLNRRAM0016. The sequence continues at coordinate 48,230 of NZ_JBSYVT010000010.1, read as the reverse complement.
AATTCAAGGGTAATCAATCATGAAAACGATTAAAGTTACCCAGACTAAATCTTCTTCGCACCGCTTGAAAAATCACAAGCTTTGCTTACAAGGTTTAGGTCTGCGTCGTATTGGTCATACTGTAGAAGTGCAAGATACGCCTTCTAACCGCGGTATGATCAACAAAGTCTACTATATGGTTAGTGTAGAGGAATAAGCCATGACTCTGCGTTTAAATGAACTTGCACCTGCAGAAGGTGCTAAGCGTGATAATCTTCGTCTAGGCCGTGGTATCGGTTCTGGCGTTGGTAAGACTGGTGGTCGTGGTATCAAAGGTCAAAACTCACGTAAAAGTGGTGGTACTCGTCCGGGCTTTGAAGGCGGTCAAACTGCGCTATATCGTCGTTTGCCTAAATTCGGTTTCACTAGCCAAATCGCTTTAAAAACTGCTGAAGTACGTTTATCAGAGCTTGCTAAAGTTGAAGGTGATATCGTTTCGCTTGAAACTTTAAAAGCGGCGAATGTTGTACGTAAAGATATGCTTCGTGCTCGTATCGTACTTTCTGGTGAAATTACTCGTGCATTCACTGTTCAAGGTGTTGCATTGACTAAAGGCGCTAAAGCTGCTGTTGAAGCTGCTGGCGGCAAAGTCGAGGAGTAATCGCGAGTGTCTATGTCTCCTAGTTCTTCAGGTCATGTTCACATGATGAAAGGGCAACCATTTTACGTGAAATACCGTGAAATTATTCGCCGAATGATGTTTCTCTTCGGTGCATTGTTGGTTTTTCGACTAGGAGCGCATATTCCAGTACCGGGCATTAATAATGCTGCACTTGAAAACCTTTTTAATGCAAACCAAGGTACGATCCTTGGTTTGTTTAACATGTTTTCAGGTGGTGCTTTAGAAAGAATGTCAATTCTTGCCTTGGGGATTATGCCGTATATTTCTGCCTCAATTATTGTGCAGTTAATGTCGACAGTAATTCCATCACTCGAAGCTTTGAAAAAAGAGGGTGAGCAAGGAAAACGTAAGATTAACCAATATACACGTCAAGGTACGTTGTTTCTTGCTTTAGTGCAGGCAACAGGGATGTGTGCTGGTTTGATCAGTCAGGGCATTACGCTATCTGTTGGTTTAGCCTTCTACGTTCCAGCTGTAACTTCATTGGTTGCAGGTACCATGTTCTTAATGTGGTTGGGCGAACAAATTACCGAACGCGGAGTGGGTAATGGTATTTCCATGATCATTTTCGCAGGTATTGTTGCGGGATTGCCGAATTTAATCATGCAATCTATTTCATCGGTAGATAATGGTCAAACAAGCCTGATTGGCTTGGCTATTTTTGGTCTGTTATCTCTAGCGGTGTTGGCAGCAATTGTGTTTATTGAGAAAGCGCAACGTCGTATTCCAGTAAACTATGCTCAAAAACAGCAAGGTCGTCGTGTATTTACTGCGCAACAAACGCATTTGCCATTAAAAATTAATATGGCAGGTGTGATTCCAGCGATCTTTGCAAGTTCTTTACTGTTGTTTCCAGCCAGTCTGGGTCAATGGGTAGGTAGCTCAGATCCAAGTGCAGGGATTATCAAGCGTAGTCTGCAAGATTTGGCTCTTTTATTGTCGCCTGGACAGCCGTTGTATTTGGTGCTCTTTGGTGCGTTAATTATCTTTTTCTGTTATTTCTATACAGCGCTAGTATTTAGTCCTAAAGAAGTATCAGAGAACTTAAAACGCAGCGGAGCTTATGTGCCTGGTATTCGCCCAGGTGAGCAAACTGCTCGTTATTTAGATCATATTCTCAATCGTTTGACATTTATTGGTGCGATTTATATTACGATCGTGTGTTTAATGCCGATGATTCTGCAAAGCTCGTTTGGTATCCCATTCTATTTAGGTGGTACTTCTTTGCTGATCGTTGTTGTTGTTGTTATGGATTTCATGGCGCAATTGCAAGCACACCTGACTTCTCATCAATATGATAATCAAACCTTAATGAGAAAAACGACTGCTCATCCGAAGGGATAAGCGCACTTAGAGGTTTCATCATGAAAGTACAAGCTTCTGTAAAGAAAATTTGTGGTAGCTGTAAAGTTATCCGTCGTAATGGGGTTATTCGCGTAATTTGCAGCGCAGAACCTCGTCATAAGCAGCGTCAAGGTTAAAATCTGATCAAGACCTGTTGATTTCAGTAGGCTAATTAGGTTATTATCCGCCCCTCAAGATTTTTGTGGGGCGGTTGATTATCTCTACTGCCTTTTTGGAGAAAATTGAATGGCTCGTATTGCCGGTGTAAACATTCCGGATAACAAGCATGCTGTTATCTCTCTCACTTATATCTTTGGTATTGGTCGCCACACTGCTAAGAACATCTTGGCTGCTGTTGGTATCGCACCGACTACAAAGATTCGTGAATTAGATGATGCTCAGCTTGATGCGATTCGTGCAGAAGTTACCAAGGTTCCTACCGAAGGTGATTTACGTCGCGAAATTTCCATGAACATTAAACGTTTAATGGATTTAGGCTGCTACCGCGGTCTTCGTCATCGTCGCAGCTTGCCTGTCCGCGGACAACGCACCAAAACTAACGCACGTACCCGTAAAGGTCCGCGCAAACCTATTAAGAAATAAGATTTCTGGAAGCTAAAAGATGGCTAAAGATACTCGCGCACGCAAGAAGGTCACTCGTACCGTCTCTGAAGGTGTCGCACACATTCACGCTTCTTTTAATAACACCATTGTAACGATCACTGATCGTCAAGGTAATGCATTGGCTTGGGCTACTTCAGGTGGACAAGGCTTCCGTGGATCACGTAAATCAACTCCGTTTGCTGCTCAGGTAGCTGCTGAAGTTGCTGGTAAAGCTGCTTTAGATTACGGTTTGAAAAACTTGGACGTCCTTGTAAAAGGTCCTGGTCCTGGTCGTGAGTCTGCGGTTCGTGCATTAGGTGCAGTGGGTTATAAAATTAACAGCATTACCGATGTGACTCCAATTCCGCACAACGGTTGCCGTCCACCTAAAAAACGTCGCGTGTAAGGAGAAACATTCATGGCTCGTTATATTGGTCCAAAATGCAAACTCTCTCGCCGCGAAGGGACAGACCTGCAATTAAAATCTGGCGTTAAACCATTTGACGTTAAGACTAAAAAACATGCTAAAGCTCCTGGCCAACATGGTCAAAGCCGTGCAAAACAATCTGAGTATTCACTACAATTACGTGAAAAACAAAAAGTACGTCGTATGTACGGTGTTTTAGAGCGTCAATTTAGTAACTACTATAAAGAAGCTGCTCGTGTTAAAGGCGCAACAGGTGAAAACTTGTTGAAATTGCTTGAAAGCCGTCTTGATAACGTTGTTTATCGCATGGGTTTTGGTTCTACACGTGCAGAAGCTCGTCAGCTCGTATCTCACCGTAGTGTTACTTTGAATGGTCGTCGTGTTAACATTGCGTCTATCCAAGTAAAAGCTGGTGATGTTATTGCAGTTCACGAAGGTGCTAAACAACAATTGCGTATCAAAAATGCAATTGAATTAGCTGCTCAACGTGGTATTCCTTCTTGGATGGAAGTTGATCATTCTAAGCTGGAAGGTACGTTCAAAGCTGCACCTGATCGTTCTGATTTACCTGCTGAAATCAACGAAAGCTTGATTGTAGAATTGTATTCTAAATAATCCTTGAGGTAGCAATATGACGCGTACTGCAAATGAGTTTCTAACTCCGCAAGCGATCAAGGTCGAAGCGGTAAGCGGGACCTCGGCAAAAGTTATTCTAGAACCATTAGAGCGTGGCTTTGGTCATACTCTTGGTAATGCTTTACGTCGCATCCTTCTTTCTTCTTTACCTGGCGCAGCTGTGGTTGAAGTTGAAATTGAAGGTGTCGAGCACGAGTACAGTACCTTGGAAGGCTTGCAGCAGGACATCGTCGAGCTCTTGCTGAACCTGAAAGGATTGTCTATTAAGCTGTTCGATCAAAATGAAGCTTATTTGACATTAGAGAAACAAGGTCCTGGCGACGTAACTGCTGCTGACCTTCGTTTACCTCATAATGTTGAAGTGGTTAACCCTGAACACTTGATCGGTACATTAAGTGCAACTGGCTCATTAAAAATGCGCCTTAAAGTTGCTCAAGGCCGTGGTTATGAAACTTCTGATTCACGTTTCCCAGAAGGCGAAACTCGCCCAGTGGGTCGTTTACAGTTAGATGCTTCTTATAGCCCAATCAAACGTGTGTCTTACATCGTAGAAAATGCGCGTGTAGAACAACGTACTGACCTTGATAAGCTGATCATTGATCTTGAAACCAATGGTACAGTTGATCCTGAAGAAGCTATCCGCAAAGCGGCAACAATCTTGCAACAACAAATTGCAATTTTTGTTGATCTTCAGAAAGATCAAGCTCCTGTTGCTCAAGAACCTCGTGAAGAAGTTGATCCAATTTTGCTTCGTCCAGTAGATGATCTAGAGCTTACTGTTCGTTCTGCGAATTGTTTAAAAGCAGAAAATATTTACTACATTGGTGATCTTGTACAGCGCACTGAGGTTGAGTTGCTTAAAACTCCTAACCTTGGTAAGAAATCGCTTACTGAGATCAAAGATGTTCTGGCTTCTAAAGGCTTACAACTCGGCATGCGTTTAGAGAACTGGCCACCAGCTAGTCTCCGTATGGACGATCGTTTCGCCTATCGTAGCCGTTAATTTAGTAGGACTATCACCATGCGTCATCGTAATAGTGGTGTGAAATTAGGCCGTACAAGCAGTCATCGTAAAGCGATGTTCCAAAACTTGGCTAATTCTTTGTTCGAACACGAGTTAATTAAAACTACTGTTCCTAAAGCTAAAGAATTACGCCGCGTTGCTGAGCCTTTAATCACTTTAGCTAAAAACGATACTGTTGCAAACCGTCGTTTAGCGTTTGCTCGTACTCGTTCAGCAGCAACTGTTGGTAAATTATTTACCGTTCTTGGCCCTCGTTACAAAGAGCGTAACGGCGGTTATCTACGTGTTCTTAAAGCGGGCTTCCGTGCGGGTGATGCTGCACCGATGGCTTACGTTGAACTAGTAGATCGCGAAGTTAAATAATTTCGTAGAGCTATTCAGTTGTTCTTAAAAAAGGTCGGTTTTTAACCGACCTTTTTTAATGCCTGTTGTTAGACAAAATTTAACGATGTCCCGAAATGACACGTTTTAATAGCGGTTTTAATTAAACTTGACATTGATCATTGTCAGATATGTGCTTTAATAAAAATGTATTATCAGTCAGGTTATAAAAACAACATGGAAAAGCAAATTGATATATTGATTGTGGGTGCTGGCATTTCTGGTATTGGCCTAGCGGCACATTTATCCAAAAATAATCCTCATCGTTCTTACGAGATTATTGAACGTCGCGAGAGTATTGGTGGGACATGGGATTTATTTAAATATCCAGGGATCCGATCTGATTCGGATATGTCGACCTTTGGCTATAATTTTAAGCCTTGGCAGCAATCCAGTGTGTTAGCTGATGGTGCTGCAATAAAAGGTTATTTGTCCGAGGTGGTGGATGAGTTTAATCTTTCTTCTAAAATACATTTTCAACATAATGTTATTTCAGCCAATTACGATTCTGAGATTCAGAAATGGGTGGTTGAAATTGAAGATAATAAGAAAAAGAAACAGACTTGGGTGGCGAATTTTATTTTAGGCTGCACAGGATATTATAACTATGAGCATGGCTATCAGCCTAAATTTTCGAACCAGCTCGAATTTAAGGGTGAGTTTATTCATCCACAGCATTGGCCTGAAAAATTAGACTATCGTGGTAAAAAAGTCCTCATTATTGGCAGTGGTGCAACGGCAATTACTTTGGTACCTGCGATGGCGAAGGGTGGGGCTGCACATGTAACGATGTTGCAACGTTCGCCAACCTATATTGCATCTGTACCTTCAGTTGATTTTGTTTACGATAAAATGCGGAAATACCTACCCGAAGATGTCGCTTATAAATTGACCCGTGCCCGCAATATCGGTATGCAACGTGGTATTTATGCGCTTGCACAAAAGCAGCCCAAATTACTGCGTAAATTTTTATTGAAGTCGATCGAAATGCAGCTCAAAGGTAAGGTGGATATGAAACACTTTACCCCAAGTTATAATCCGTGGGATCAACGTTTGTGTGTGGTTCCTGATGGGGATCTGTTCAAGATTTTGCGTTCAGGGCAAGCCAGTGTAGAAACGGATTTAATCGAAAAGTTTACCGAAACTGGGGTGTTACTGAAGTCTGGTAAACATCTGGATGCAGATATTATTGTGTCTGCAACGGGCTTAGACATTCAAATTCTGGGTGGAATAAAAGCCACTTTGGATGGTCAGCCAATTGATACCTCGAAACATATGCTTTACCAAGGTGTCATGGTCAGTGATGTTCCGAATATGGCCATGATCATTGGTTATATCAATGCTTCTTGGACTTTAAAAGTCGACATTGCGGCAGATTATATCTGTCGTTTGATTAACTATATGGATCAAAAAGGCTATGTACAGGTGATTCCTCAGGGGGATCAGACCGAATTACTGGAAGACACGGTGATGGGCAGTCTGACTTCGGGATATATTGCTCGTGCAGCCAACGTGATGCCTAAACAAGGCAAGCATGCACCTTGGAAAGTCACCAATAATTATCTGGCAGATCGCAAAACCTTAAAACATGCGAATTTTGAAGATGCTGTCTTAAAATTCGAGAAAGCACATCCGTATGATCAACGTAAACCTAAATTGGTGTCATAGTCTGAGTCATAAATCTAAGTCATAAAAAAGGAGCACATCGCTCCTTTTTCATTGGCTTGGTTTTATAGGGTTCGTGAAATCAGTTCTTTCATAATTTCATTGGTTCCCGCATAGATTCGATTGGCACGATGATCGATATAGGCACGGGCAATTGGATATTCCAGCATGTAACCGTATCCACCATGCAGTTGTAAGCATTCATCCACCACTTTGGAGTACATCTCTGAAATTTTGTATTTGGCAGCTGCCGCAGCATCAACTCCGAGTTGTCCTTGAAGTTGATGTTGCATACAACAGTCAAGGTAAGTGCGACAAAAATCAATTTCGGTACGCAGCTCCGCTAATTGAAAGCGAGTATTCTGAAAAGAAGCGATCGGTTTGCCAAAGGCGTTACGCTGCTTGGTGTATCGCACAGTATGCGCAAAAGCCGCCTCTGCACCGGCCTGACAAATAATTGCCACTAACATACGTTCCCATGCCAATTCCTTCATCAGCATCATAAAGCCCATGCCTTCAGCACCCAGCAAATTTTGCTTGGGTACACGGACATCATCAAAGAACAACTCGCAGGTATCCTGACCTTTCATGCCAATTTTATGCAGGGGTTTACCTTTGCTGAACCCTGCACGATCTGCTTCAACCATGATGAGAGACAGATTGGCTGAGCCTTTGTCGCTATGGCCTGTTTTACACACCACGATAGCCATATCGCACAGGTAGCCATTGGTAATAAAAATTTTGGAGCCATTAATGACATATTCATCACCATCAAGGACTGCTGTAGTTTTTACTGCTTGCAAATCTGAGCCTGTACCCGGTTCTGTCATGGCAATCGCTGTCACGATGTCACCCGTCGCCATTTTCGGAAGCCAGTACTGCTTTTGTTCTTCATTGCCAAAATTCAAAATGTAGTTGGCGACAATGTCGGAATGCAGGGAAAAGCCAGTTGCGGAGTCCATGGCATAGGCCTGCTCTTCAATCAGAATCATGCTGTAGAGACGATTGACTCCTGAACCGCCATAGATTTCGGGCATGGTGGCGCAGAGTAAACCGAGCGCACCCGCCTTGTTCCACAAATCACGATCAACGTGTTGTTGTTGTTCATATTTTTCAGTATTTGGAATCACTTCCTGTGTATAAAATTTACGTACAGTTTCACGAAATGCTTCGTGTTCTTCAGTGAACAGTTGGCGTGGTAGCATTGGGTCGAGCGGGCAAATAGCACCAGATTGCATGAGGTTGAAGTCCTTGAATTATAATTGTGCGTACGAAGTTAAAAGATCTGCTGGGCGTTGGGCAATGTGAGCAATGCTCAATTCCATAATAAAAATGGTAGATTTGGTCATTCAGTGGAAATGTGCTCGAAATTGGCTAAATGATTCGGTTAAACTAGGGTAATTCTGTTCGGCCTAGGGGAATATAATGAGCGAAGAAATGACGCTTGAAGAACGCAAAGTGATTTACCGTGCACGTCGTGGATTAAAAGAAATTGATGTGTATTTTGACCCATATGTTCGCAATTATTATTTAAATGCTTCTCCTGAAGAAAAGGCATTATTTGCTGAATTGGTCGATCAAGAAGATCCTGATTTACTGGATTGGTTTATGGAAGTGGGTGAACCGCCTCGCGCTGAAATCAAGACGTTTATTCTTAAATTAAAGCATTATGTTCATGGCTAATACAGCCTATTATTTGAAACGCAGTCGCGTGGCGGTTGTGTTTCAAATCTGTATTTTAATCCTCATTCTAAGTGTAGCCTTTATTTTATTACCACTTTGGTTAGCTTGTATCGCTCTAGTGGTTGTATTGCTCTCATTCTGGCGACAGTTGCAACGCGCCACTGTATCTTATTTTGAACCTTTCTCCTTAGATGAATGGTCGGTTGCTAACACTGATCAGCAGGTGGAGCGCATGCAACTCCTGCGTGTGGTGGATCATCACTGGTATATCGTGCTGTATTTCCAGCAGCCACAACGCTGTAGCTATGTGATTTGGTACGACCAACTGACCTTGGCTGATTGGAAAAGACTTAAGTTATTGGCAAAAATGCTCTAATTGTCAGACACCTGATGGTATGTCTTGTTTTATTAAAATGATAAAAATCAAATTATTATATATATTTTAACTTGTTCCTGTCAGACAGAAACTCAATAAATTGGCATAAAGTATAAATTGTTAGACAATTTTAGCGCTTCCAACTGCATTTTCTTTGTACATTAAAACCACCAAACAGCAGACGAGGAGATCAATATGATTTTTCCCACGTGGATGTTTCTGATGATGGCGATTGTTTTGGCAATTGTTATAGGACGATTAGGAACGGTGCTGAAGGATCGATTTGCACAAACATAAAGCCCTTCGGGCGTTCATTTAATAGGTAGCATGTGCTGAACCGTCGCAATGCTACTTTTTTTTGCCCAAAATTTAATAATCCTGCTTTTCCAGTCAATTTTTCTCTTTATTTTTCATGGCAAAGTAATGCTTTGAATTAGAGTAAATACTCTTTTCTTCAAAATTCGCTTCTGCTATGTTTACTGCGAAGGACACAAACAAAAAATATAGAGGACAGGAAGATGTCGCAAGTCCAGAAAATTTGCCAAGGTATGGCGATTTTAATGATTACAACAACCGTATTTACAGGGTGTTCGCATGTGGTGAAATCAGGTGCGAATGTCGCTTTGGGATTTAGTGAAAAACATATTGTACCGCCCATTTTAGCCATGGATGATGCAGATATGGTCTGTAACTCAGGTACTGCCTTAACCCCAGCCATCATGTCGACCCAAGATATGGGTGCAGATCCGACCCGTATTGCCATTTTACTGTATTCCGCTGCGGGAACATGCGCTGAAAATCATGCTTTGGATGCCGAGCTACGCTATTTACGTGCATCTAAATCGGGGCAAGTTACTGAAGCGCAGGATGCACGAATTGAACAAAAGCGTTGGTCAGCAGTAGCAGCACAGCGTCAGTATGTGGGCTATCAACTGTTAGAAAAGCGCTGGCAAGCCAAATACCAGCAAGCTTTGGGTGAAAGTTGCCCGAAGATGAAAAGTGACATTGATCAGACCGTATATTTACTGGGGATGCTCAGTGGTTTGCAAGCCATGACCAATGACATTAACTCAGGAGGTGCAGTCAATGTACCGAAAGACATCGCTGCGATCGTTGAGCGCGGGATGGTCTGCTTGAACAATGAAAAGTTCTGGGGCGCACCAGAGGCGACTCGTGCAGCCATCTGGACATTACTGCCAGGCGCGGGGGATGGTAAACCAGATCCATACCAAACCCTTAAACAATCAATGCAAATTGGCGAACAAAAAGGGGTACGCTTACCACATGCCTTATATGCGGTTGCGGCACAAGCCAGTGGCGATGATGCCAAAATTCGTGATGCCTTAAAGCAGTTTGCTGCTGCACGTTCGGATGAAAAGCCTGTCAATCCTCAGTTCAAGCTGATTGATAGTATGGCTGCCAGTATGGTGCAAGGGATCTCTGATCGTTACTGGACAGAACATACGGGCAAACGTACAGGTGATGGGGGGATGCGCCAATTCTGGGATGAGCAGGATGACAGTGCAGGTTTGGATGATCTGTTTGATGCATCTGAAGATACCACCAGTAGCACCAAACAATAGCCAAGGTCGAGCCTGCGAATAGCCGTAATGGAAGTGCTGCTGAGGTAGAGGGAGATGCTAATGAATGATCCATATGTTGCTCGAAAAGTGCTGTTTATCGCAGGGGTTGCTTCAATCTCTGCCAGCCTACAGATTTTTGCAGACTATTTTATTTATTGGCGACCAGATCTGTTGGCACAATTCTGGCGCCTTTGGACGGCACATTGGGTGCATGTCGGATGGATTCATTATCTGCTCAATATGCTGGCCTTTGCCTGTTTACCTTTTATTTTTCCGCATGTACGCGTGTGGAAATTTGCAGCATTGCTGCTCTTGCTTCCAGTCTGTATCAGTCTGAGTTTTTATTATGGCTTTCCTGATATTGAAGCCTATGCAGGACTTTCAGGTGTCTTGCATGGGGCTTATGTTGCTGTGGCATTGGTTCATCTTAGTTATGCCCATGAACGTAAATTTGCGGCAGGCGTGTTGGGGCTGATTGTGTTGAAGTTGATTTGGGAAAATACCTTGGGGAATACTAGCACTGCCGAATTGATTGGCAGTCCTGTTTTGGTCGAAGCGCATTTGTTGGGTGCGATTTGGGGCATGCTGTTGGCCGCAGTGTATTTTCCTTTTCATTTAAGGCTGTTGAAGCCAAACAGTTGACATTTTAAGCAGAAAGAAAACAAAAGCAGTCATTTTTTTCAGTCTGAAAGTCATGCAGAGTGAAGTTGAAAAATAAAGATAGCAACAGAATATGGAGATGTTCTGTGCAGAGAGATGTCTACATCATCATTGATGATGAGTAAAATAAAAATAGGAACGCATATGTACGATGCAGGACAGAAACGGTCTGGATTAGACCTGTTTAAATATATTTGGACTGAATGGATCTCCGCCTTTGTAATTTTGGTGTTGCTGGTTTTAACACTGATTATTGGCACAGGTGAAATGATTCATGGACAATTATTGCGCATGGGGGAAAGCCTGTATGGCGACCCTGCCAAAGGTATGCAATATTCTTTCTTAAGAGCAGAACCGAGCAAACCTGATTGTAACCGTCATCCGAATGTGGATGCATTGGTTCAAGCACAAATGAAAACCAATGCAGCAGATGAGTTTGCCGATATTTTTGGTACGGCTTCAGAATCGGATGTCAGGGCTTCAATTCTTGCGGCACAAAATTTATGTGAAGAAAAATATCAGTTCTACGATAAAGCCATGCAACACATGCAGGCACATCCAACCTTAAGAACCTACCGTACCGTGGAAACCACCTTCTTTGGGGTGTTTAAGTTTGGGAGTGAAAATCGCGCTATTTTACTGGTGTTGATGGTGGTATTTGCAGCCATCAGCGCAACCCTAAAAACCCATCATATTGGTTTACGTAGTCCTGCGACTAAAATTGATTTTAGGGTATATAGCCTATTTATGCTGGTGGCAAATGGCTTTTTAGTGGCATCCAGTTTAAGCCAGTATCATTCTGTCCAGAACTCAGGTGTACCGATGACGGGTGAAATGTTCAGTATTTACTGGATGTGGATTACGTTATTTGGTTTGCTGACCTTGATTAGCCTGTTTCAATTATTTAAACAGCCTGCGCTGACCAAAGAGGGCGGGCGCTTGGGCATGGCATTTTTAAGTGTGCCTTTATATGCCTATATGGCGGTGATTACAGGTGTTGCCTTTACCTTCTTTATGGACTACCCAATGGGACAAGGGATTTACTTGGGGCAACTGGTCGAGTTCTCCAGTATCTTCCTGAATCTTGCGCTCTTTATCTGGGCGGGGATGTTGTTAAAGCAAACCCGAATTGTGGATTTATTCCTGAATATTTTGCGTCCATGGAATCTGGCGCCTGAAACCTTAACTTGGCTCATTCTAATTGCGGCGGCATTACCAACCGCTTATACCGGTGCCTCAGGGATTTTCGTGATTGCGGCTGGAGCAATCATTTATAAAGAAGTCTGGAATGCGGGAGGGCGCCGTCAATTTGCTTTGGCAGCAACAGCGATGTCGGGTTCTTTGGGTGTGGTATTAAGACCGTGTTTATTGATTGTGGTAGTGGCATCACTGAATAAGGAAGTCACGACAGACTGGCTGTATCAATACGGCAGTTATACCTTCCTGCTAACATCAACCTTGTTTTTAGTGGTGTCACTGTTCCTCGCGGAACAGAAGTTCCGTATTGCACCTTTGCATCTTGCAGCGCCTAAATCTGTCCGCGCAATTGCACCTGTTTTGCCTTATATTTTAATTTTTGTGCTGATCTGGTTGTTTTATAAATATGCCTTATCGACAGATCTGAATGAATTTACTGCACCTGTGATGATGCCGATCATTCTGCTGGTTATGGTGTTGTTTGATAAATTAAGTCATGAACCTGCTCCGATTCAAGCGGTCGGACATTGGGATGAAACGCTGGATTTAAATTATGCATCATCGACTCAACCTGCGATGGCGGGTGCTGATTTATCTAATACCGCGGAATATCGAGAGGGGATTTATACAGAGCAAGTGGCAGATGAGCTTGCTGTCAATCATGCGGTGCAACATTCAGAAAAGTTAGATCCGATGCGCCAAGTGGGTTTCTGGAAATCGTTGCATATTTCGACCAGTGAGACGGTTGGGCATATTGGGGCATTGGTCATTCTCATGGCATTATCGGTCAGTGTCGGGGGCTTCTTGGAGCGGATTGAAGTCATGAGTATATTCCCAACGGATATTGGGAATATTTATTTAGTAATTACGATGATTGTGGCGCTGATGATTGTGGTCGGCATGATTATGGATCCGTTTGGTGCTGTGATTTTAATTTCAGCGACGGTTGCCCCAGTCGCCTATCAGTATGGCATTCATCCTGTTCATTTCTGGATGATTACCTTGATTGGATTTGAATTGGGTTATGTGACGCCGCCTGTGGCGCTGAATCATTTGCTGGCGCGTCAATCGATTGGTGATGCAGAAGTCGCGGAAGCGGATGCAGAAGTTCGACATGCATCTTTTTATTATCGCTACGAACGCTGGATCTTGCCACTCTTGGTGTTATTCCCTGCCATGCTGATTATTGCTTATGTGCCTTATTTGTTTAAATTGTTTGGTTGGTATCACTGAGCGACTTGAATAATAGATAAAGCGCCTTCGGGTGCTTTATGTTTTTTGGCGTTGTTGAAATAGAGGACTACAAAAGAGGATACCGCCCAAGATCAAACTGAAACCAATGAGGCTGTAGTGGTCAGGCACTTCCTGCCAGAAAATGTAGCCCCAAGTTCCTGCAAAAATAATTGCAATATAATTCACGGGACCAATCTGACCAGCAGGTGCCAATTGGTAGGCTTTGGACATGAAAATCTGGCTGATGTTCGCCAATACGCCTGCGGTAATCAAAAAGCTGAGTTCATGCAGTGTATAAGGTCGCCATAACCAGAACATGGGAAGCATGGAAATGAGCGTACCAATCAAGCAGAAGTAAAATACAATCCGTTCAGGTGGCTCGGTACTGGTTAGCGCACGCACGGTGACAAACGCCATGGCGGCTAAAAAGCTCGCGATTAAGCCAATCAGGGAAATCTGGTTGAAGAGTCCTGAGTTTGGTTTTGCCACAAACAAGACACCCGCCAGACCAATGACAGCAGCTAAGAGCATGGAACGGGTAATTTTTTCTTTTAAAAATAAACATGCAATCAGTGGAATGAAGATGGGGGAGGAATAAGTAAACACCATGGCATTAGAGAGTTTTAAATGCGCAATGGCATAGAAAAAGCCGTACATGGCAATTAGACCGACCACGGCACGCCACATGTGCATCCAGATTTTACGGGTTTTAAAAAAGCCCAGACCTTTATTGAACATGATCGGCAAAAAGACGAATAAGCCAATAAAATTGCGAAAAAAGACAATGGTCGGATTATCGACGCTATAAGAGGCATAACGAATACAGACGCCCATCAGCGAAAATAAAAAGGCCGATAGGGTTAGAAAACCAAGCGCCTTGACCAGATTGCGATTGGTTGGGGAGATGTTCATGCGAAAATTCGGCATAGTCATAGACGCATCTATTCTAGCCGAATTTTAAGTAATCGGTTATTGAGCTTGTGCGAGTTGTGCTTCGAGTAACTTAATTTGTTCCTCTTTCAACTCAATCAGGTCATCTGCATCATGATGTTGTGCTTTCAGCATTTTTTCTTGATCATTCAGTTGCGTCTGAATGTCATCCAGTTTGGCAATTTCTTCTTTTGCCAATGCTGCATTTTTCGGCACATCTTGTTTCAATAGGCTTGCATCCACCAATTGGATTGGCGCATCTGCAGTATCGGCTGTTGCCGTAGATGCTGCCGTTTCAGCGGCAGGAGCAAGTGCTTGAGCTGCTGGTTTTGCTGCTGCACGCGCGACTGGCTGCTCTAACTCATGTTTTGGTTGCGAGGAGGTCATCCATTGGTAGGCAAGAAAAATAGCCACCACGGCAAGCAGTCCTGCAATGATCCCCATTAAAAGTTTTGAATTTTGTCTTTGATCTAACGTCATGACTTGAACCTTGTGGTTATTCAGGCTGACGAGGTTTAAATTGAATGACCCCAATTTCGTCTGGATATTCAGGCTCAGCAGGCTCGACATGGGTCGGACGCTTTTCTGTATATTCACACTCTATACATTCAATCCACTCGTCATCCACAGTGATGATCTTAACCACACGATCTAAAGCTCCGCATTTAGGACATTTTGCGCCTGCGATAAACTGTCTTTTCATGTCAGTTAATAACACCCTGTGAACAATAATGACGTAGTTTAAGCGCTTTTATTGGTGTTCGTCCAACCCTGATGGCGTAATAATGCGTCTATTTTTGGCTCGCGTCCGCGGAAATTGATAAATGCATCAAGCGCTGTATCTTTTCCGCCAACTGCTAGAATAAACTGTCGAAACTCTTTGCCAGTCTGGGTATTGAAAATCCCTTCTTGTTCGAAGCGATCAAAGGCATCGCTGGCTAAAACTTCTGCCCATTTATACGAATAATAACCTGCTGCATAGCCGCCTGCGAAAATGTGGCTGAAGCTATGCTGGAATCGATTGTAGGCAGCTGTCGGGGCAACAGCATAGTTTTGACGAATCTGATCTAAAGTCGTTTGAATACCCGCTGCATTTAATACAGGCGTGGTGCGGTGAATATTGAGATCAAATAAGGCAAATTCGATTTGACGAAGAGTTTGCATGCCTGACTGGAAGAAACGCGCATCGAGTAATGCTTTGAGCAAAGATTCAGGGAGTACGTCTTTGCTTTCAATATGCTCGCTCAGTAAATCGAGGCTTTCTTTGTCCCACGTCCAGAATTCCATAAACTGACTTGGCAGCTCTACTGCATCCCAAGCCACGCCATGCGTGCCTGCCACAGAAATATGATCGACTTCGGTCAACATATGGTGCAAGCCATGTCCAAATTCATGGAACAGGGTGGTCACTTCATCATGGGTCAGTAACGCCGCTTGTCCTGCAACAGGTGGGGTAAAGTTACAGACCATGTAGCAAATCGGTTTTTGTAGACCTTGTGCGGTTTGCATGCGTGAACGGAAACCACTCATCCATGCGCCACCGCGTTTGCCATTACGGGCATACAGATCAAAATAGAAACCACCGACGACTTTGCCTTGATCTTCCAGTTCAAAATATTGTGCATCGGCATGCCAGACAGGTGCTGCGCGCTGTACAACTTGAATGCCATACAGACGTTCAACAATGCTAAATAAGCCTTGTACAATTTTCGGTGCAGGGAAATACGGTTTTAAATCTTCCTGAGACAGATTGAATTGCTGAACTTTGAGTTTTTCAGAGTAAAACCCTGTATCCCACGGTTCGAGGGTGTCAATCCCGTCTTGCACTGCAATGGCTTTTAGCTCCGCAATTTCCTGCTCGGCAGGTTGGCGGGCATGTTCTGCTAGCTCAACCAAAAAGTTGGCCACGGTGTCGACATCGGGTGCCATTTTGCTGGCGAGGGACAGTTCTGCATAGTTGTTAAAACCCAGTAATTGTGCCATTTCCTGACGTAAGCTCAAGATTTCTTCCATCACCGCGGTATTGTCAAATTCAGCTTGTTCTGCCTGATCTGAAGCACGGGTGGTGTAAGCCCGATACAATTCTTCACGTACTGCACGATCTTCAGCATAGGTCATAATCGCCAAATAGGCAGGAATATCTAGCGTCGCAACCGCTTGTTCAAGCTCACGTTGCTGACCATACTGCTTTAACAGTTCAACGCTACTGGCGGGTAAGCCTTTCAGTTGATCTTCGTTCAAAGGTTTGAAATAGGCTTGAGACGCATCCAAGACATGGTTGGAGAAATCGGAAGACAGTTGTGACAGTCGCGCTGAAATTTCAGCATAGCGTTTTTTCGCCTCGCCTTCTAAGGCAACCCCAGAGAGTTTGAAATCTCGTAATGCTAGCTTGATGGCGCTTTGCTGTGCCGCAGGTAGTTTATTAAATTCTGTCGAATCTTGTACTTGCTGATAGGTTTGGTACAGTACGGTGTGTTGCCCGAGCGCAGTGTAATATTCACTCAGTGCAGGGAGCAAAGACTGATAGACCTCACGGGTTTCAACATTGTTCATGACCGCATTTAAATGAGACAGCACACCCCAAGATTCGCTCATGCTATTTTCAAGTTCATCGACTTGGCGTAACACTTGAAGTTGAGCGGCATGCTGTTCAGGGACGGCTATGAGTTCGGCTAAAAATTGCTGACCGTGTTGAATGGCTTGTTCGATTTGTTGTTTTAATTCGCTAAGTTGAATTTGATCAAACTGAGGAACAGGTAAAGTTGCTTGATCTAAGAGCATGTGCATTCGCCATTTCATTTTAAACTTAATCTAGATGTAGGGATTGTTGGCAGGGAAATCAAGTTTTTATTGTGGGAGTTTGCTGTTCAGCGGTAAATTCTGCCCAAGAAGCAAAGGATTGATCAATTCGCTGAGGGATATACAGGACTTTGGCAAAGTTACGGGTCATGCATTCGGTGTCTAGAATTTCCCCACTTTTATATTTTTCTTTACGATGCCGCCAGATTTCATTTTGACGATAATAGTCAGAACCGATTTTTAAAAAGGCATGCTGTTGTTCAAACACATGATAGACATAACCCAAATCTACCGAGCAGCGCAGTTCCCCCTCCAGACATTTGTCGCTAAACCATAAGCGGATTTGAAAGGTATGCGGGGTCGGATTATAAAATTGATAATCGATGTAATTGTAAAAGATGGCCGCGCCACTGCCGAAAGGTAAAACCCGTCCTTGATCGGGGAAGGGATCAAAGGAATGCTGCGCACGTTGTTTCACCTGAAGTGGGCTGTGCAGCACCAGCCAATGGATCAGATTGGCAATCTGACAAATACCACCGCCAATGCCACCACGCGCCTGACCAAAACTCAGTTCCATGCCTTCGACATAGCCTTTGGCGGCTGTGGGTTGCCCCACAAGTTGACAGAAAGAAAAGGTCTGTTGGGGATGAATGAGAATGCCTGAAATACAAGGGCTGGCAATTTTCAGGTTGATGACTTTGTTGTGTTGCCAGTGTTGTTCGCTGTCTCCTAATTTTCGAATCAAGATCGATTGATGTTTTTTCACCCGATAGGGCAAGGGTGTAGAACATTTCTCTTGGGCATAATCTTGACCATCGGTTTTCCATTGCCAATAGCGCAGCGCCCGTCGGGTACGGGTCGATAAAAAGTAAAACAGGGGATGATATTGGCTAATCGGTTTAGGGATCAAACGTCGAATAATGGTCATGATTTTTTATAAAAAAAGGTGTTAAGCCACGGGGCTTAACACCGATCTCAGGTTATTCGCTACGCACTTTGGCGTTGGCTTTTTTCTTTTTGGCTTTGCTCTTTTTCTTGGCCTTGTCTTTGGCTTTTACCTCGGCTTTGGTGGAGGTTTTCTTATCGGCTTTTTTGCCATAAGAGCTTGGCTTAGGCTTGGCTTTCTTTTTCGTAACAGGTTGATCGCCAGACTCACGTGCTTCAGTAGGTGCTTTTGCCGCGCGAGGATTAAAGGTTTCTTCCTTCACCTGTGCAGTGCCAGCTTTGGCTACGCGCGGTGCACGGCTACGGATGGCACGTCCTGCATGCGTCAGTTGCTGAATCAGTTCAAAATCAATCTTGCGCTCTTCCAAGTTCACGCCAGCCACTTTAATTTTGACTTCATCGCCTAAACCAAACGTTTGCCCACGGTTTTGTCCCACCAGACTTTGACTAACTTGGTCAAAGACAAAGAAGTCATCGCCCAATTGACTGACATGTACCATACCATCCACATACAGGTCTTTCAGCGTCACGAATAAACCAAATTCTGCTACTGCTGAAATCACACCGACAAACTCATCGCCCAAATGCTGTTGCATGTAGTGGCATTTTAACCACATGGTAACAGAGCGAGAGGCTTCATCGGCACGACGTTCGGTTTGCGAGAAATGTTCGCCTGCATCATCCAGTGCTGCGCCTGACAGCGGGAATGGTTTATCAGCGAGTTTGGCTTTAATCGCACGATGTAACAGTAAATCTGGATAGCGGCGAATTGGTGATGTGAAATGGGTATAGGCTTCATAAGCCAGACCATAATGTCCCGCATTTTTCGCGCCGTAATAGGCTTGCATCATGGAGCGTAACAACACCGCATGAATACTTGGTGCATCAATACGGTCTTTGGTCGCTTCAATCACCGCCTGATAGTCAGCTTGGGTCGGTTGGTCTGGGAATTTCAAACCAAGCAATTTGACAAAATCACGGACTTTTTGAATGCGCGAGAACTCAGGTGGCTCATGCACGCGATACAGCATCGGCACATCGTGCTCGAGTGCAAACTCAGCTGCAGCCACGTTAGCCAATAACATACATTCTTCAATCAGCTTGTGTGCATCGTTACGTGTACGTGGCAGAATTTCGTTGATACCGCCCAAGTCATCAAAGGTCATGTAGGTTTCAACGGTTTCAAATTCCATGGCATGGCGTTTGGCACGTAGGTCTTTCAGCACTTGATACAGTTGGAACAGAGTGTTGAGGGATTTACGGACCTCACGGTCTTCGGGTACCGCGGCACTATCCCCATCAAAATATTGCGCCACTTGTGTATAAGTGAGACGGGCTTTGGAATGCATTACTGAAGGATAGAATTCAAAGCCTGTCACGCGACCTGCACGCGAAAGTTTTAAATCACAGACCATACATAGACGGTCGACATGTGGATTTAAAGAACACAGTCCATTGGAAAGGGCTTCAGGCAACATCGGCAATACAAAGTGCGGGAAATACACGGAGGTCCCGCGTTCTTGAGCTTCTTCATCCAAGGGTTTGCCAATACGCACATAATGGCTGACATCGGCAATTGCCACCACGACACGATAACCGCCACCCGAGCGTTTTTCGGCATAGACGGCATCATCAAAGTCGCGGGCATCTTCACCATCAATGGTGACCAAAGGCAGGTCACGTAAGTCGATGCGACCTTCACGGTCTTTGGCATTTGGCTCTTTAAAGCTCTCGGCTTCTTTCAGGACTTCTTCTGGGAATTCGTAAGGCAAACCAAATTCTAAAATGGTTTGCGGAATAATGATTTCGGTATCTGCTTTGTCTGCCATCGACTGAATCACATGTCCCGTTGCGAATTCTTCACGGGTAGGGTAGTCATCAATCGCGATACGAACCGAATCCCCCAGTTTAAGTTGGGCATGTTCAATCAGCTCTTTTTCTAAAGTAATCGGCTGATGTGCATTCGGATTTGCGGGTTGAATAAAGTATTCGCCGTCATGTTGTGAGACTTTACCGATAATCTGCTTGACGCGGCGCTGCAAGACTTCGGAAATAAAGCCCCATGCTTTACCTTTACGATCCACAGAAGTCTGCTGCACTTTCACGCGATCGCCGTTAAACACTTGGCGAAGTTCACGTTCAGGTAAAAGCAGGTCATCATGTCCAGCAATACTGGCAGTACCAAAACCTTTGGAGTTGATATAAACCGTGGCTTCATGGCTAGGCTGATCTGCCATGCGTTGGAATTTAAAACCATCTTTCATGAGTTGACCGTCACGCACCATGGCAATCAGGCGATGGCTGAGGGCATCAATGCTCTTTTGATCGGCAATTTGGAAGTGTTCCACTAAATCGGCATGCGATTGTGGCGAGTTTAATTGTTCTATAGTTTCTAAAATGAGCGTACGGCTCGGAATAGGATTTTCGTAGCGTTCAGCTTCCGCTTTGGCTTCAGGATCGACCCAATTTTTCATCATGGATTTGGTTTTGTGTCAGAAGATAGGATTAGCATAAGACATGCTGCGCCAGACTGCACGTAAATGATTGCAATAATGTGTTTTTCCTCGAGCAATTGTAGTTGAACAGCTACATTCGGAAAGTAATACCTGCCGATATCGGATGAATTCTGCTCAAATTTAAGTAAATTGTTTAAAAAATATTTAATTGAGCAAAATAATGCAAAAAAAACAGCGGCTGTGCTTGCAGTACTAGGGTTAAGTTTGTATTATGGCGGCACGTTACGGTGAGATGGGTGAGTGGCTGAAACCACATCCCTGCTAAGGATGCATACGGGCAACTGTATCGAGGGTTCGAATCCCTCTCTCACCGCCAACTTTACTTATGTCGCGCTCATAGCTCAGCTGGATAGAGCACTTGGCTACGAACTAAGGGGTCGGGAGTTCGAATCTCTCTGAGCGCACCAATAAGTAAACTGTATGTAACGTATCGCCGAATGGCACACAAGTAATGCGCTCATAGCTCAGCTGGATAGAGCACTTGGCTACGAACTAAGGGGTCGGGAGTTCGAATCTCTCTGAGCGCACCAACTTGAACAATTAACCGCATATATTGCGGTTTTTTTGTGCCTGAAATTTAGCATTCTCTCCTTTAATTCCACGACTAAACTTGCCGTGCTGCATGGTGTTGACTCTTTTTCTGTGTCTCGCTACTTCTTTGTATAGTCCGTCGAAGAATAAGAATAGGCGGGTGGCATGATCTTGAGTGATGGTTATGATCAAGATCTGTAGCTAGAGAATGCCTATTGGTTGGGGCAATGTGCCTTTGATCCCAATTTAGATAAGTTAATTGGCGAAGTAGGTCTATTCCACATTAAGCGGAGTCAGGATATGTTTGGCTGTGTTTGGATGGCTAGCAGCGCTTGCATGCCATTTCTGTCCATTAGAGATTGAAAAAAAGAGTAGCTAAATTGACTGGCTGTTTGATGGTTTTGGTCTAAAAATGCACTTTTATGCATGAATTGCCCATTATCTAGGCATTTGGTTGCACTTTTGTGAAAAAATACTTATCAAAATGAAAAAACCATATATAATGCGCTCCATCAAGACGTCGCGCTCATAGCTCAGCTGGATAGAGCACTTGGCTACGAACTAAGGGGTCGGGAGTTCGAATCTCTCTGAGCGCACCAACTTGATTACCTAGATCATTTATCTGTTCTAGCTATAAAAAAGAAGCCGCATTTTTTGCGGTTTTTTTGTGCTTAAAATAACTCAAAAGCATGTCTATTTCGTGACAATTCCAAACTTTGTTGTTGCCGAGCAGCAGTGAAAAGCATAAAGAAAAGCTGAAATTTGGTGTACTATGGTCCAGTCTCGTTTTCAGATTGATGATGGATTTATGTCAGACAGCAAGCCTGCCTTATCTTTACGTTATTACTTAAACCTTGAAGAATCTCAAGATGGCTTTGCTCTAGCCACCTTCGGTAAAAAGTTATTCACCCGTTTTATTACCCCACTGATTAGTATTGCCATTATTGGCTGGGGTATTTATTTGGGCTTTTCTGGGGTCGGTCGTTATTACGTTGCGCTGGGCGTATTTTTCTTGGTTTTACAGCTGGTGTTGCGTTATTGGTTCTTGCCGATGATGTTTAAGCGTCAGTTTGTGAAGTATCAATTTGGGAAAAGCGAGCAAGGCGTAGATCTGTATCAAGACTATGCCGATATTTATGCCAATGGTCGTAAAAAAGTGGTGCATTACCACGAAGTCCAGAATTTTGCAGCGGGTAAACTGACCTATATGCTGGAATTAAAAAATCGTACTGTGGTGATTGTACCGAAACGTGCGTTTGCAAGCGCTGAAGATCAAGGCATATTTGAAAATACCTTTAAGCATTCTAAATAAAAGATTTATTGTCACAACAAGTCGAAGGGAAGATCATGAGTACACGTCCATCTAAAATTGTCTGTGTCGGTCGTAGCTATGCAGACCATGCCAGAGAACTGGGAAATGCCATTCCCGATCGTCCAGTGTTGTTTATCAAGCCGCCAAGCAGTTTAAAAGCATTGCAAGATGGAATTTCGTGGAACTCGGCTTGGGGCAGTTGTCACTATGAATGTGAACTAACCCTACGTATTGATCGTGAACTGAAAGCGGAAACCGATCCTGTGAAAGCCCTGCAAGCGGTGGGTGCTGTGACTTTAGGACTGGATTTAACCTTGCGTGATTTACAGGATGATCTAAAGACCAAGGGTCAGCCGTGGGAGCGCGCCAAGGCGTTTGATGGTTCATGCATGTTGGCAGATTGGGTTGATGTCGCCGAGGTGGTGCAGGACTGGAACGAGGTGCATTACACCTTGCATGTCAACGATGAGCTTCGTCAAAAAGGGGATACTTCGCATCTGATTTTTGATATCGGCACCTTATTGGCAGATATGAGTCAGGTCTTTACCCTAGAAGTGGGGGATGTGATCATGACAGGAACACCTGCGGGTGTTGCGGCATTGCAAGCTGGTGATCAACTCAAAATGACGTTAAAGGGTCAGCAGCAAGACTACGTTTGGAACACTTTTGTGCAAGCCTAAACTGAGCTAAAGATAGAAAAGGACTGTAAATACAGTCCTTTTTTTATTTGGATGGGTTATCTGCTGCGTAGTCTTTACGAAATTGATCGGGGGTACAGCGCATCCAGCGTTTGAATAAATTAATAAAGGCAGAGGCGTTGGCATAGCCCAAATCCAGCGCAATACTTTCCACGGTTCTGTTTTCATTCAGCATCGACATGGCTTTAATGACTTTCAGCCGCTGTCGCCATTCATTGAGCGACATGCCCAGTTCCTGCTGGCTATAACGCGCTAGGGTACGTTCGGTCATATTAATCCGCTGTGCCAATTGTGCCAAAGTGCTCTGATCGGCGGGATGTTGTTGTAAATAATCCAGTAAACCTTGTAATGCAGGATGTTGGGTCGAAGGTAAATAACTGCCGACCCATTCTGCATGTCGCAGTTGATCCAACAGCACATGCAGCAGACGTAAATGTTCAGGCTCATGATCAGGCATGGGATGCTGACGCAAATGATGCAGCAGCGCAGGAACCAAGGCCGAGGTCAGCAAGATGCCCGCCTGTTTCGGCAGCGCTTCACACAGGCTTTCATGCACGTATAAGGTGGAATGGGTCACTTCGGTACGGTTAATGCCTGCATGTTTTAAGTGTGGCGGCAGCCAAATCCCATACGGAGGCGGGGTCAGAAAATGTATCTGATCAACCTTAACTTCCAATACTCCATTCAAGGCATAGACAAACTCTCCCCACGCATGTTCGTGCATGGGATAGCAAGATTCGGCAGGGGCATCTGAAATCCGCAGCCACAGTGGCGCGGGAATCTCATCATTGGTGGGCATCGGATGGTAGTCATGTTGTTGACGTGTATGCATCTGTTTCTCCTCTGCTGATTTTGCCTGGATAATAGGATGGGTTGTCTATTTTGAATTATATCTTTTAAAAGAGACAGGTCTATAGTGATGGCTCATGAATGAAAGTGGAGTAGACCGTGAGTGAGCGTCGGGCACTAGACAGCAAAGCATCGGGCATTATGTTTGTGCTGTGTATTATTTGGGGCTTGCAGCAAGTGATTCTAAAAATGGCTGCACCTGATATTTCTGCCGTAATGCAAATTGCATTGCGCTCAGGTCTTTCCGCGCTGATGGTTTACCCCATGATTAAACTCGCAGAGGGAGTCTCTTTGTGGAGTCGTGAATATTTGGCCCCAGGGATTCTGGTCGGCATTCTATTTGCTTCTGAATTCTTTTTGGTGGCAGAAGCCTTACGTTTTACTTCAGCCTCACATACGGTCGTATTGCTGTATACCGCTCCTATTTTTGTGGCTTTGGGGTTGCACTGGAAGCTGCCCTCTGAGCGACTTAGCCCCTTACAGTGGAGTGGTATTGCGCTTGCCTTCTTGGGCATTATTATCGCGTTTCTGTTTCATCCTGCGGGTTCGGCAGCAGCATCTCCAACGGCTTTGTGGGGGGATGCATTGGCATTGCTGGCGGGGATTTTGTGGGCGGCAACCACAATTGCAGTGCGCTTAACGAAACTGGCGGAAGCACCTGCAACCCAAACCTTGTTCTATCAACTGTTAATCGCCTTTGTACTGTTATTTCCTTTGGCATTTGTCATGGGGCAAGCCAGTATTCACTGGACGCCATTTACCATCGGCAGTTTATTGTTCCATACCATTATTGTGTCTTTTGCCAGTTATCTCATTTGGTTCTGGCTGTTAAAAGAGTATTTGGCTTCGCGTTTGGGCGTATTCTCCTTTTTAACCCCCTTGTTTGGCGTACTCTTTGGCGTGCTATTGCTGAATGAAAAAATTGAACTGAACTTTGTGGTGGGTACGGTACTGGTGATGTTGGGGATTATGGTGGTCAGCTTGCAGGGTTGGGTGCAATCTCGCAGTTTCGCCAAAGCTTTAAAATCGGATTAATCTCGCTATAGTGAACTAAAAAAGCCTGTCGATATGACAGGCTTTTTCATGCGGAGCATTAAGGTTGATATAAATTAATAAAGGCACGATAGGCAGAAGATTGCTGTCCATTACGATAGACAGGACGGGTAATGTTGCCTTTGTCGGTTACCAATTTTAATTCAATATCTTTGGCATTTTTAAATGTGCTCAAGAAGGAACTTGGTACCACAATATAATTGGAGGAACGGTGCGGAACCATAAGGTTGATATATTCATGTGTGGTCGCAGCCGCAGGGGTATAGCTATAAGGTTTTTGATCAATCAAGAACACAAACTGCTGAATATCATAATCCTCTTTCGCACTCGGTAAATACGCAGTAATTTTTAAGTGACTACGCTCTTGTTCATTCCATGTCACTTTGACGGCTGGGCACAGTTCATTCTGCGCACAAATCAGCAGTCCTGTAGAGGCAATATTCGGTGGTTGTGTCGAGGACGTTGCGCAGCCTGCTAACCCCATGACAGTCGCCGTACCTAAAAATGCAGTTTTTAATATATTCATATTAGACCTTTATATATTCGTTCAGAGGTTTGGCAGATGCGTTTGGGCAGTGGAAAATATCTGCCGCATCTTGCCTATTCTGTTCCTAAAAATTGAAATGCTTTCGTTGTCTTAAAGTGTGTTGTGGCATCCCCAGCATAGACATTGGCTTGATCTGCACCTAAGTCGAGTTTCTGGAAAGGCGTAGTTTTAAAATCGATTTTCTTTAAATCTACCCAGAACGTATTGGGTGAAACTGCCGATTCAAAAAAGTATAACAAATTCTTGTGGTCAACAACCGTGCGCCAGCGTGTTGATGAAATATTTGGTTCTTCTTCTGTATTTAGGCCGAAAGGAACGGAGGCATTGCGAATCACGCTAAAGACACTGGCAAGGCTTTGTTTGCTGCTGGCATTTTTAGGAATGGCGTTGATATAAAACGAGGCACGGGCAAAACGATCCGAGGCACGATTGGTGCCCGGTAAGAAGGTGGTTCCCCCAATCTGCTTCCAGTATTGATTCAATGCCAACTGCTGATCAAAAATGGGTGAGTTGGTCATGACTTGGTACTTGGCATTGTGATGAATCACTTGTTTGCCATTAATGTATTCAATAATCGCGCTATCGCCCGAAGCATCGGATAGCGATAGGTGCAGGGTTGCAAGGCGTTTTTCCCCAGGCACATTATCCGTGATCACAATAAAGGGCTCTTTCTCCAATGCTCGAATGGCTTCATTCACGGTCGCATAATTATCTAAAACATACTGCGCCCAGAGGGAAATGCTCATCGTTGGTTTTTTATTGTTTTTAACTTCAGGATATTGTGATTCAACCAGCCAGAGCAGATTGGCGGTCAGTCCTTTTTCATTGACACCATCGGTGGTGGAAAGATCATAGCCTGTTGCGACTACGCTGCCATATTTTGCCGTCCAGTGGATGGATTGCGGTCCTGCCAGACCACTGCGTGCAATATTTTTTGGCATAATCCACAGGTTGGTACCAACATCGACTTTCCAGTCCATGGAGCGAG
Organism: Acinetobacter sp. NigerLNRRAM0016; assembly: GCF_054112845.1. NCBI lineage: Bacteria > Pseudomonadati > Pseudomonadota > Gammaproteobacteria > Moraxellales > Moraxellaceae > Acinetobacter > Acinetobacter sp. NigerLNRRAM0016. The sequence goes on along the minus strand of NZ_JBSYVT010000010.1, from coordinate 21,589 downwards.
CGGTCATGACGTTTTGTCCATCTCCATGAAACACCACCCGAGTGCAGGCTTGAAGTGCTGAATTGATTAAAAGGCCACTGCTTAAAGTTGCAATTAGAAGTAAATTTTTTGTCATGATTCATCCTGTTTTTTCAGTATTTTAATGCTTGGTTTTTCAGTATCGGCTGTATTTAAGGGCACGATTTTGGTGGGTTGGGTTTGAATAATTTGAATCGGGATAAAACGAATCTGCACATAGGTCGGATGCCCTTTTCGGTCAGGACCGAGGGTGCGATTGAGCTCATCAATTTGACTGGTTGATGGGGGTTCAACCCCACGGATAAACACCCGTGCTAGGGTAAATTCTGGATGTGTGTCGAACTGAACGGTATCAATAATATTGGTTTCAGTATTGAGCTTTTGCCCCAGTTGATCACTGACCCGAGATTTGTATAGCTCATTTTGAACGGTATAAATTAAGTTGAAGGTCAGATAGACCGCCAAGATAACCAGGATAATTAAACTGAGCCAATTGCGTTTTGCAAATTCGAGGTATTTGCTTTGTACCTCTTCATTCGAACCACGTCTAAAGCCTGCGATCCAGAGCACCATTGATGAGCTGACTTGAATCGCAATAATATTGGTAAAGGTCAGCAAGAACGCGTTGGCAGACAAAGAAAATTCAGCGCGGGATAATAAAAGACCGCTGGCAACCAAAGGTGGAACCAAGGCGGTTGCAACAGCCACACCCACCACAGCAACTGATAAACGCGGAGAAACAGAAGCGAAAGCCCCCGCAGCACCGCCCGCCAATGCAATCATTAAATCGAGAGAGTTGGGATGGGTACGTGCCATAATTTCATTGGTAATGGCGATATTGGGATGAATGAGTCCGATCAGGAAGCCAATCCCATAAATCATGATGATGCCCAGCGTAAGCGTTTTTAGGGCAGTTTTCAGCAGCATCCAACGGCTATCAATCAAGGCGAGAGAAATCCCCGCAATCGGTCCAAGCATCATGGCAACCAGCATGGCACCAATCACCACAGCCGTAGAGTCACTGAGTAAACCATAGGCGGCAATGACGGCAGCCAGCGCATTCATAATGAAAAAAGTTTTGCTCGGCAGTGCATCGGCCTGAATATTCAAGCGGACTTGTTTGTGATCAATGGTCTTTGAATTTTCCCGTAGTGCCTGTTGATAGCGCAGCTTTTCTTTCAAGTTTTCAAAGCGTTCTTGTTCGGGTTGCTCATCATCAATAATGATGGTGGGGGTTTCTTTTTTGTCTGTCATGGCGAATTCTCGATTGAATCACGCAAACAAAAATTCTTGCTTGTGGATGTTATTGTTCTAAATCATGTTTTTAGATGATTTTATCATTCGGTCTAACTATAATTTTAGTTGTTTTTTTGATCGATTTGTAGCGTAGAATTTAGAGAGTTACGTAATCAAAAAATACGTTTATGTGATCTGAATTCGAAGGCTGAACATTGTGTGCAGGTATGACACAGAGGCAGAGCAAGAGCTGAAAGGACTTTTCAACTCTTGTAGTGCAGTGATTTAGCGTTGTTCAAAAATACAGGCCAATGGCAGGGCAAGTTTGGCAGAAAGGTAGTCATCCGCTTCTTCAAACATTGGTCCAATACGCTGCATCCACTCATGATCATCAGGATGAATATTCTTGACATCTGCCCGACGTGGAAGTGGGTAGGGTAGTTGTTTGTAGAAACTCCAGAAATCGACTTGCGATAAATTACGCACCAAAACGTATTCATTGTTATCGGTACGCTTGACCAGATTTTGTTGTTCCAGCAATAGCACATAGCTGGGCCAATGCCCAATTTCTTCACGCCCTAACACATCTAGCGCTTCTTTATCGGACATGCTTTCGCCACTTTGTTGCTTGATGTGGAAAAGTTGCAGGATATCCAGCAGCATAATTACAGGGTGGCGCCGTTGTTCCTTGCCTGTATAAAACGCAGTGAGTGCATAACTGATTTCGACTCCGAGCAATACAATATTCCACGACAGAAAAATCCATAACAGGAAAATTGGCAGTGCGGCAAAGGCACCATAAATAATTTCATAACTGGTGAAATTAGACATGATGTAACCAAACAAGTTTTTGAGTAACTCAAATACACTCGCACTGAATATACCGGCAAAAATGGCGGCTTTAATAGGCACGCTGCGGTTGGGAATGGTCCAATATAAAATAAAAAAACCCAGAATCGACAGTGAAAAAGAGATGATCCAGAGCAGGAAGGCACCATTGACTTCATAACCTGCCAAATGGCTGCTCAGCAGATTCATGGACGCTACGGTGGATGACAAGGCAAAAGCACTGCCCAAGATAATCGGGCCTAAAGAAATAATGGTCCAGTAGCGCATAAAGCCAATCATTCCGCCGCGCTTTTCACGGACACGCCAAATGCGGTTAAAGACATTTTCAATGCTTGTCAGCATCATGACGGTGGTAATGAATAGAAATAAAACCCCAATGACGGTTAAGTTGCTGGATTTATCAGTAAAGGCAGTCAGAACTTTGTCGAAGGCAATCGTGGTTTTAGGGAGGAAATTACTATAAATCAACTGCTGCAATTGTTGCCGTGCAGGTTCGAGGGCTTTAATGGAAGAAATAATGACTAAAAAAACAGTCAACATGGGAACGACCGCAAACAGCGTGGTATAGGTGAGGGAGCCTGCCTGTTCGCGGCATCGGTCTGCTTCAAAACGTCGAAGGACAAATAAAACAAACTGAAACCAAGTCTTGCTGTAAAAAGGCAGTCGTACTAAATACTTTTCTATCATGCGTTTCTAGTCTCAATTCTTAATCATTTTATATACTTTTCAAGCACAAGCTTAACCAAAAAGTCGGAAAAATACCGTATAGTTTTCATTTTTAGCTTAGATCATAAACGTCATGCAACCTTATGTCCTTGTTTTATATTACAGCAAATATGGCTCAATCAAAGAAATGGCACACTTAATTGCCAATGGGGTCGAGTCAACAGGGATGGCAGTAAAAATCCGTACAGTGCCCAATTTGGCAACGGTGGTGACCGAAGCGGCAGCCAGTATTCCTGCTGAAGGTGATATTTACTGTACTTTGGAAGATTTGCAGTATTGCTCTGGACTGGCTTTGGGTTCACCAACCCGCTTTGGCAACATGGCATCGGAAATGAAATATTTCTGGGATCAGACCACCAGTTTGTGGCTCAGTGGTGCCTTACATGATAAGCCTGCTTGTGTGTTTACCGCATCGGGTTCGATGCATGGCGGGCAGGAAAGTACCTTGCTGACCATGCTGCCACCGCTGTTTCATCACGGCATGATGATTATGGGTTTAACCAATGCGCATGCGGCTTTATCCAATACCAAAACAGGCGGCACACCTTATGGGGTTAGTCATGTCAGTGGTCCAAGACATGATCAGCAACTCAGTCAGGATGAGAAGACTTTATGTGAGGCACAGGGTCGTCGTTTAGCAAGCGTAGTGCAACAATTACAAGCGCATTGATACTTGGCTGAGCTTTCTAAACCAAGTGAGGGTAAGAACCCTCACTGGATGAGTCATAGCAAGATGACTGTTATGACTTTTCGACTTGAGCTTTGAAGCGATGCTTGCACTTTAAACATCTGAAATCGAGGAAAATATTCTTATCAATGACCACGCCTGCTTTTTTGCCGAAATAATTGCCTAAAAAGCCGCCCGTAATACCGACGCTGATGCCACCAATAAATGTGCCTACTGTCCCGCCGACAATCACACCGAGGGGTCCTGCGACTGCACCAATTGCGGCACCTGTAGATGCGCCAGTTGCTGCACCACCAACGGTTCCTGCTGCAACGCCTGCCGAGCCTAACAAAATCCCACTGGCTTTTTTCAGGTGCTGATCATGATTGCGTTTTTCAATTTCGCTTGAGCCACATTTGGGACAGAGAATCGTATTTTCCATAGATGATTTGCCTTTGCGTGCTGTTATTGCGGAGAGAGCAAAACAGCATAATGGGGTAAGGATTATACGCTTCAGCAGAACAACCTTGTGCTGCTTTGACTTGGACATATTCGCTAAGTACGTAAATCTAGAGTAAATTCTAGCGAAAATGAGTCAGCTTGTGTTTATCTGAGTTGTAAAAAATCCGCCCGAGAACACAGCTTCATGAATAAAATATGAAGTGCAGGTCAAGCAGGGTAAACATCAAGAATTAATTCTTGAGTGGAGTGTGGTCTAGGTGAACACGGTTGCGTCCCGCTTGTTTGGCTTGATATAAGGCTTTATCGGCACGTTTAAATACGGCTTCGGCACTGGCGTCAGTCGGCTGTGCTTCTGCAACCCCAATACTGACAGTAAAGCAAATGACTTCCTCCTGATAGGGCAGTTTCATGGCTTCAATGGCTGCACGAATTTGTTTGAGCAGTTTGACTGCCTCTTTCGAGCGAGCAGGCAGAATAATCGCAAACTCTTCACCGCCGATGCGAGCCAGAAAATCTTGCTCACCTAAATAGGCCTGAATATTTTCAGTCATGCATTTCAGCACATAATCACCCGCTTGATGCCCATAAAAATCATTGAGGGTTTTGAAATGGTCAATATCCAGCACACCAATACTAAATGGGGTTTGGGCATTAAAAAATAACAGCATGCTTTGGTTGCTTTCCTGAATAAAGCTACGCCGGTTAAAAGTACCAGTCAGTTCATCCGTCGCCGTGAGTTTCTGCATGTCCTGAATTTGTAAATGCAATTTAATGTTCAAGGCAATCCAGTTGGCGAGACATTGCAGCAAGATGGCTTGTTGTTCGGTGTAATGGAAGGTGGCTCCAAGGTGCCCAAACATTTTTCATTATGGATGAGCGGGGCATCCATGCATGAGCCCATGCCGTGTTGTGCCAGCATTTGACAGTCTAATTCTTCAAATTTTGCAACATCATCACAAATGCGTAAGGTGGTGCTACTAAACACTCGCCCGACAAAGGTATTTTGAATTGGCATTTGAAAATTGAGAGGAATCGCCTGATTTCCCGAGATGGAATACAGTCTTAGAAAATTATGCTGATCATACAAGGTGATGCTGGTCCGTTCCGCCTGAAACACCCGAGAAATCCAGAACGCAATTTTATCGAGCAGGCTCTGCAAACTGTCGGCTTGCGCTAAATCATGGATAAACTTGATTGGAAGTTGAATACAGTCACTCTCATTCAACTGGGAGAGTTGGTGGGGAGTGTAAATTCGTTCGGCGATGTTCTTGTTCTTCATTGACACAAGGTTCTCTAGATTCAATGCTCTGTAGCGTGGTCTTTTTATTCAGAGGAATAGGGGGATTCATTTTTCAATGAGCGATATTAAGCTGTTTTGAAGCTTAAATATGCTCAATAGGGATACTCATCCATAGTATGCTTTTTTTATGAATTTTTCAGGAAAATAATAAAACTGCTGGGAACATATTTCGCCCAATTTTCCGAATGATGCACAATAAAAAAGAGCGCAAGAGCGCTCTTTTATGTGACCGATTGTGGCTTAGTCACGTTCAAATTCGACGGTACCGTTGGCTAAAGATTTCACGCGTGCCAGTGATTCTACACGGTAGCCTTTTTCCAAAAGTAATGCACGACCAGGTTGGAATGATTTTTCAATCACAATACCAATCCCGACCACTTCAGCTTGAGCCTGATGAATTAGATCTGCTAAACCGAGCGCCGCTTGACCATTCGCCAAGAAGTCATCAATCACCAAAACCTTGTCTGTTGAGCTGATGTGCTTATTCGAAATCGCAATCGTGCTTTCAATCTGTTTGGTGAAGGAGAATACTTTTGAACGGTATAAATCATCTTTTAACGTTAAAGATTGATATTTACGTGCAAAAATCACAGGCACGCCGAGTTCTAAACCAGCCATAACTGCAGGTGCAATGCCTGATGCTTCGATCGTAATGATTTTGGTGATTCCAGCATCTTTAAACAGACGCGCGAATTCTTGACCAATTTGTTGCATCATTACTGGGTCAATTTGGTGGTTTAAGAAAGAATCGACTTTCAGAACTTGATCAGAGAGAACGATACCTTCTGCTAAGATTTTCTGTTCTAGTGCGTGCACGGGAGAATCCTCGGGGGCAGGTGCTTTTTCAAGCAAAAGCGTATTTTAAAAAGCACCTGAAAAAAATCAAGTAAAAATCATCAAAATGGATTAATTCATGGGTCCTTTATACCCAGTCAGTAATAAACCATATGAAGATTTACCATCCTGATGAGTCACTTTTACAGGCAGGTAGTCTAATTTTGGTGCCAACCAGAAGGTGGTATCACGACCTGGTTTGTCATGCTTCATCACCACTTTAATGGTGTCGAAGGTGCCATATGAAGTTTTAACCTTCTCAGAACCTTGTTTCACAAACTGACGTGCTTCAACTGCTTTGGCATCTGCAATCAAGTAACTTGATTTCATACCGACGCCTTTTAAATCTTCACGAATTTGTAATTCAGCATTAAGTTCATCCAAAGCACCAGCTTTCCATGCAAAAGAACGTGCTGTGTCGTCTTTTTTGGTGTTGATGGTTTTTGTACTTGGATTGAAGTTAATGCTCATGGTGTTGTTATGCACCAAAATTTTGCTGGTACGGCTAAAGCTGTTCGAGCTAATTTTGCCTGCATTAAAACCAAAGCGGCTGGTTTCAGAAGCAGAAGCAATAGCCCCAGCTTTGGCTGCAAAAACATAGGTCCAGTTATTGCCAGACTTGCTTAAGGTACGAGTTGCCGAGCCCATGTTTTTGCTATTGTAGTTAAATTGATAACTTGCTTGGAATGGACTCATGGCGAATGCTTGGCTGGAAAAGCCAGTAAATAACAATGTAGAGGCAATACCTGTAGTCACTGCTATTGTTTTTAAAACATTTTTAGCCATTGGTGAACGTGTTCCTGTGAAGTTTAAAAGTGAGTGTATCTTAAAATTACACAAAATTATTATGCCTAAGCATTATGAAGATAAAATCTGCATTTTTGTGCAAAATGTATCTTTCCTGTAGCCTTTTTCTTTAACTTTCATGTCTGTTTTAGGGGAGTATTTTGCCTATTTCCCTTTTTGTCTAATCGGGGTGACTTGGTTGTCAGGAATGCCTTCATGCGCCCAGTCATCAATCTCGTCTTCGGTCATTTTGCCAAACAATGCGGCTAAATTGACATTCCCCAGCACCACCAATTCTGCTTCACGTAAAACCGCATGATTGACATGCACTTTGTTGAGCGTGTCAATGATGGAGCGTTGTTTGCCCAGCCAGCGATTCAGATCCAAATGTAGTAAATCATCTTTGACTTTAATCACATTGAGTTTTTCTAAGATCATGCCCAAAGGATCTTTATTTAAGATCTTTTGATAAAAGAAGATGGCAGCGTTAAAGCCGATTTTATGCAAGACATTTTGAAATTTGGCTTCAATCACTTGGGTGTCGCTGATTTGCTCAAACACGATCAGCTGGATGTCTTTGTTCATTTCCATCTGAACCAGTTTTAGGTCAACCGAGAGCGTGGTGTAAATACCTTGATATTCCAAAGTCGCGTATAGGCGTAACCAGTCATCATGCAGATCGGCATGCAAATCTTTCAGCATCTTCACATTGTCAGTAACAAAGCGTTGGAAGGTGGCATTCAGAAAAACTTGCGATAATGGAAATTCCCGCTCATCTTCAATAAAGCCTTCCGCTTTTTGGTACACTTGATGTAGCCGTTTAGAAATATTGGAAAGTAGCGTTTGCATAGAAGCGTCCTGGCAAGTGAATCTACTGGCTGATGATGAGTTTTGCCGAATTGTATTTAAAATTACAGAAAATCAATCTTGCAGTTTAGCAAAATTAATTGCACCATTTTCAGTATTTTAATGCAGTGATTCTGTTGTATTGATGAACTTCAGGTTTTATCAAAAGAATAGCAACCAAGTCAAAATTTTACTGTATATGCAGTGTGGGGAAGGCAGTTTGTCGCTTAGTTATGATCCTGAATAAAATAAATTATACGCCATTATTGCGTGCGTGGTGGAAAGATCCGATTTTTACAACGGCGGTGGTTGTCGCCCTGATTGTACATCTTCTGGTGTTAGCCATTGAATTTGCTGCACCGACCCAACAAGATGCTGCCGTAAAAGAAATTGCGGTGACCTTACGTCCGAGTGAACAAAAAGTTGAGCATGCCGACTTTTTGGCACAGGCAGATCAACAAGGTTCTGGCACTTTCCGCGAAGCGCACCGTATGTCCAGTGATATGCCTGTGCCGATGCTGGAGCAAAGTGCGGGTGAAAAACAGATGGAAACGCTGCAAAAAACACAACAAAAGCGTGAACTGAATTTTGAAGAAAAAGTCTTGATGACTACATTAAGTTGGCAGAAACAGGCAGAACAAAATCGTCGTAAAAAGGCGATGGAAGAATTGAATAGTCAATTCCAAGCCAAAGCAGCCATGGTGGCAAGCCTAGAAGCACAATATTTACAACGTCAGCAAAATTTTAGCCGCCAACAAAAAATTAAAACTGTGGATGGTATTCAAGCCAAGCAGGACATTTCGGCTACCTATTTGGAAAAATTCAGAGAAAAAGTCGAGTTCTATGGCAATCGTTATTACCCAGAACAAGCCAAGCAACTACGCATGGCGGGTGAAGTACGCTTAATGGTGATTCTGAACCGTAATGGTGGGATTCGTGCCATTCGTTTAATTGAAAGTTCAGGACATGATTTACTGGATGAAGCTGCCAAGGCTTCGGTTCGTAAAGCGGCGCCATTCACTGCATTTGATAGCAAGATGAAGGATATTTCAGAATTAAGGATTGTGCGTACATGGCGTTTCGACCCCGCGGAAGCCGAGTTTGAAGTGCATTAATTCAAGAGAATAAGTTTCGCTCAATTTGACTTTAGCTGCTGAGATTAGAGGGTTGATGTATAGGTAGTTGCATCAATTTTCGTCTGGGCTGCTATGCGTTATTGCATCTGGGCAGTGCTGGCATAATGATGTTCAATTTTGCAGATTTCCACACTAAACGATTGATACCATTGCTGTTTCCCGAGTTGCTGAGCAACTTGATGTTCCGCATCCCGATGCCATGCCTGAATGCCGGTTAGGTGATTCCAGTAGGATAAGGCAATTTCAAAATCCTGTTCGGAAATGGCTTCAAATTTTTGACAATTAAACTGGGTTAAGGCCTTTTCTCGCAATGCTTGCGCAGTTTTGAAATAGGCTTCATCCAGTGCTTTGATTTTGGCTTTAAAAATCACCACGTAATTCATGCTTGTCCCTTTTGCTTAATGTTGTGAAGTTTCTGGGCATAAAAAAGCGAGCCGAAGCTCGCATTTTTAAGATTTAATCTTGTTCCAGATAGGGGTTGTCATAACCCAGTTTGGCTAAAATTTCAATTTCCAGTGCTTCCATTTCTTCTGCATCTTCATCCGAAGTTTCATGGTCATAGCCCATGAGGTGCAGGGTGCCATGTACCAACATATGGGTGAAGTGTGTCAGTGCTGCCTTGTTTTGCTCTAGCGCTTCTTGCAGCACCACAGGAATACAAATCACCAAGTCACCAATCGGAAATGAGGCCAGCACCTGCGCCATTTCATCAGGCAGGTCACTCGGGAAAGACAACACGTTGGTCGGTTTATCTTTGCCGCGATATTCTAAATTGAGTTTATGGCTTTCATCATTGTCGACACAGGCAATCCCGATTTCGCAATCACTTTGGGTGTCGATATGACGTAAGCTGGTTTCAACCACTTTTTTGATATAGGCGCGTTTCAGCACCAAGTCTGGTGACTGAAACGCCTGTTGTAAGGAAAGGCTAAGTTTCAAAATGAATCCTTAAGGCGGTTAATCTTGTGCATCCGCAGCGGCATCATTTTCGGCAATTAACGCTTCTTGACGTGCTTTGCGTTCTGCACGTGCTTCGGCACTCAAGCGTTGTTGTTCGCTGTCCCAACCTTCGTAAGCTTCTACGATTTTTTGTACCAGTTGGTGACGAACCACATCACGTGAATGGAAGCGGGTAATGTGAATTTCTTTAATGTTTTCAATCACACGAAGAGTGTGTGCAAGACCAGACTGCTGACCTCGTGGTAAATCGACCTGCGTGATGTCACCGGTAATTACGGCACGTGAACCAAAGCCTAAACGGGTTAGGAACATCTTCATTTGTTCAGGCGTGGTGTTTTGCGCTTCATCCAGAATCACGAAAGAGTGATTTAAAGTACGACCACGCATATAAGCCAGCGGTGCAACTTCAATCACTTGACGTTCAATCAATTTCGCCACTTTTTCAAAACCGAGCATTTCATACAAGGCATCGTACAAAGGGCGTAAGTAAGGATCGATTTTCTGGCTTAAATCACCAGGCAGGAAGCCTAGTTTTTCACCCGCTTCGACTGCAGGACGGACCAATAAAATCCGTTGGATTTCATTACGTTCTAACATGTCGACTGCGGCAGCTACGGCAAGATAGGTTTTACCTGTCCCCGCAGGACCAATACCAAAGGAAATATCGCTTTGTAGAATCCGCTGAACATAGCGGCGTTGGTTTGCACCACGTGGATTAATACGACCTTTACGGGTTTGCAGATAGACATCTTCCAAACCCGTGTGCTCATTATCAGAAAAATCTGCTTGAATTTCACGGTCAGTCTGACTGCCTTGAATCATCATGTGGATGACGTCGGCAGTAATTTGTTGCGAGGTTTCAGCTTCTTCATGCAGACGTTGCAAGAGTGTCTCGGCTCTCTCGACTGCATCAATCTCCCCATCGATGTAGAAATAATCACCTCGATGGGAAATTTGGACATCTAGACGTTGTTCGATTTGTTTCAAGTGACCGTTATAAGCACCGAGCATGCTTTTTAAACGCTCCATTGAAATACCAGGAAAAGTTACTGTACGTCGAATCGCTGCAGTCAAGTGAGTTCCTTTATGGTAGCTTGAGTCTATACGCTTACATTACGCCACGTCAGGCTCAAGATTCAAGAGTTCACCATAAACTAAATTTAAAGTTTTAATTTCAGTGATCTCAATCTCCGCGAAACGTCCGACCCATGCTGCATCCCCAATAAATGTCACAAAACGTGTATTGTCTGCAGTACCCATCAAAACATTTGGATCTTTGTCGGAAACTTTTTCAATCAAGACACGTTGAATGGTGCCGAGCATGGCATCGGTCTTACGGATACTTGATTGCTTAATCCAGTGTTGAACTTTGGCTAGGCGATCTTTTTTTACATCTTCAGGCGTGTTGTCTGGTAATTCAGCCGCAGGTGTTCCTGGGCGTTTTGAATAGACAAAGCTGTAAGAATGATCGAAATCCATGTCTTGAATAAACTGATAAGTTTCTTCAAAGTTTTCATCGGTTTCGCCAGGGAAGCCGATAATAAAATCTGAAGATAAATGCATGTCTGGACGCACTTTGCGTAACTTGGCAATTTTGTCGATATACACGTCAATAGTGTGGTTACGCTTCATGCCTTGTAACACATCATTCGAACCGCTTTGCACAGGTAAATGCAGATGTGAAACCATTTGTGGTAAATCACGGTAGCATTGAATTAAATCATCATTAAATTCAAGCGGGTGAGAGGTCGTGTAACGTAAGCGACCAATACCCGGGATTTCAGCCACAAGGCGTAATAAGTCTGCAAAAGTACAGATATTGCCTTCAAAGGTCTCGCCACGGTAACCATTTACGTTCTGACCTAACAGACTGATTTCACGTACGCCTTTTTCTGCCAGCGTGGCAATTTCGGCCAACACGTCATCGAGGGGACGAGAAACTTCTTCACCGCGCGTGTAAGGCACGACACAGAATGAACAGTACTTAGAACAGCCTTCCATAATCGAAACGAAAGCTTTGTAGCCTTCTACACGTGGTTCAGGCAAGAAATCAAACTTCTCAATGTCTGGGAACGAAATATCCACCAGTTTGATTTTTTCTTTCTTTGGTTTTTCAATCTGTTCGAAATGTTGATCCAGCATTTGTGGCAAACGGTGCAAGGTTTGCGGACCAAAAATCATATCCACATAATTGGCACGCTTCTGAATGTTGTCACCTTCTTGAGAGGCGACACATCCACCCACACCAATAATCAGGTCTGGGTTTTTGTCTTTCAGTTTGCGCCAGCGACCCAATTCAGAGAACACTTTTTCTTGTGCTTTTTCACGAATCGAGCAGGTATTCATCAGTAGAATGTCGGCTTCTTTCGGATCTTGGGTGAGCACGTAACCATGTGAATCGCCAAGTAAATCTGCCATACGGTGACTGTCATACTCATTCATCTGACACCCTTGCGTTTCGATATACAGTTTTTTAACTGAACCGTCGGCTGGGGTGTGCTGTGGCTGGGTAACAGTGTTTTCTGAAGCAGCGTTGGCACCATTCGGGATGAAGGTTTGAACCGTCATGTAGGCTCCTAACAGGGTAAAACGGAGAAACGTGTCCTCTGCATGGTTTGGGCTGGCAAGTGTTCGATGAACATCCGCGAGCGGAGAAACAGAGAGAAAACACGAGAGAATTTAATGAAGGCGCATATTTTAGCAGGATTTACAGAAAAACGGTCAGCTTTAAATTTCGAAGCAAAAATATTGATTTATGAAGTAAAAATGTTTGAAAATTAATATTGCCTTATCAGAAGGTTACACAACACAACAACAGCGTGGCTAGAGAATATTCTACACTAGCGGCTTGAATAGCGTGTTTGCATTGAGATTGGGTCGGCTAGGTAAAATAAAGGATGAAGGCGCACATATGTTAAATCAGTGGTTACATAAGAAAAATTATTATCACGTACTTGCATGGAGTGTGGCTTCAGTCGGCATCTTTGGTCATGCCTATGCGGCAGATGAACAGTTTAACGATGCATTGCAAGCAGCCAATTCAGGCAATACGGAATTATTACAACAATATCAAATGTCTATGCAGAGTGATGTTTTGGGCTACTACCCAGAATATTGGAGTCTGAATGCCAATTTAGGCTTCCAGCCTGCCAATAATATTATCAATTTTGCGAGACGCTATCCGCAATCGGCGATGGCCGAAAAATTAGCGGCGGACTATGTGGAAGAAAAAGTTAAACAGGCTGACTTTAGCAGTGCGCAACCAGTCTTGCCTTATGTGACCAATCCTGATCAGGCGGAAAGTTGTGCGGTTGCTCAAGTGCGTGCCAAAACAGGTGATCCATTGGTTTTTGCCGAATATAAAGATGTCTGGTTGACCACCAACTCACAACCTGAATCCTGTACAGGTTTAGCGCGTCAAATGCTGTCTAGTCCGTTAATGACGGAGCAGGACAAGCAACAACGTTTATGGGTGTTGTTGCGTGCAGGACAATCGGGGCAAGCAGTCGCTACGGCACAGACGCTCGGTTTAAATTTGAGTCTGTCTCAATTGAACCAGATTCAGGCAGATCCGCTGAATTATGTCTGGTCTGCACCAAAAGCCAGCGTGGAAGATCAAGCCTATCTGATTTTTGCCATGGGGCGTATGGCGGATAGCGATTTGGACGCTGCGATTTCGTCGGTGCAGCGGACGGCACAAGGGACTCCTGAAGCGGTACAGAAAGCCTTATATCGTGCTGTCGGTTATATCGGCGGTACCACGGTGATGAAGAATAATTTTAAACGTGAAGTCCTGAACAATTTTGATGCCAGTTATGGCCTGCCATTTAGTCCTGAAGAAGCGGAAATTTATGCCCGTCAAGCCATTCGCTTTAGTGCGTGGGAAAGTCTAATTCGTGCGATTGATGCCATGAGTGTCAATCAAAAGCAAGAAGACCGTTGGCAGTACTGGCTGGCTCGTGCTTATGAGCAGCGTAATGATGCCAGTGCCAAACGTGCTGCGCAGGATATTTTCCGTAAACTGGCGCAAGGGGATCAGTATCATAATTTATTGGCGAAAGATCATGTGGGGCAGCGCTATAGCTCTATTCCTTCTAATGTGCAGCCAAGTAACAGTGACAACCAGCGTTTAAGTCAAGATATTCATTTTAATCGTGCATTTACCTTACGCAATGTCAATGCACCTGATAGTTATGTGAATCGCGAATGGAACTGGGCCGTGCGTCAAGCTTATCTCAAACATGATGATGGCTTGTTGCTCGCCGCAGCCAAGCGTGCCACCGATATGGGTTGGTATGATCGTGCTATTTATGCCGCAGACCGTACTGAAAATAAGCATAACTATGCTTACCGTTATGCCATGCCACATCAGAGTTATGTGGTCAGCCATAGTCAGAATGCAGGCATAGATCCTGCGTGGGCCTATGGGTTAATGCGTCAGGAAAGTCGCTTTGTCTCCAGCGCACGTTCGCATGTCGGGGCGGGCGGTTTAATGCAAATCATGCCAGATACCGCGAGACTGGTTGCCAAGCAAATGGGTGAAACCTATAATCCAGCCGCTTTGTCGGACATGAATACCAATATTCGCTATGGGACGTTTTATCTGTCGATGATCAATGGGCAGTTAAGCAGTAATCCAGTATTGGCAACCGCGGGTTATAACGCAGGGCCCAACCGTGCGCGCCGTTGGCAGCCTGATGACCGTCCATTAGCGGCAGACCAATATACGGAAACCATCCCGTTGAGTGAAACGCGTGACTATGTGAAACAGGTCATGACCAATGCCACGCATTATGGTGTTTTATTGGGGCAGGGGGCGCAGTCGATTGGAAATCGCATGCAAGTGATTCCTTATCGTGCTACGCCTTAAAACTATTGTATAAGCACTTAAAGGTTTAATCTTGATGTGGCTTGATGCTGTTGAACAGACATACTTGAAAGGTACCCTGCTCACACTGAGTGGGTTGGGCTTGTCTGTCTGTTCACTCACAACCTCGGCAGGCTCTTCTGCTGCCACGCAGGGCTATGTCATGGAAATTCAAATGACCCCTGCGGCATGCATGATGGATAGTCAACGCAGCAAGAAACGCAAGTGTCTGGAAGGCTATTCACTGAATATTGTGGGATTGTTGCCTGTCACAACCGAGCGAGATTGTGATACCTCAACTTCAGCCGCACTTTCTCCGTTGCAAGCCAAAGTGGTGGCACGAGTGATGCCCGACGAGAATTCGCGGGTGCAGCTTTGGCAATCGATTGGGGGCTGTGTGCCGATGGGGGCGAGTCAATATTTCCGCACCATCATCAATTATGCAGAACGTTTAAAAATCCCAGCAGAATTGTCCAGCCCTGAAACGCGGACCTTGCCGCAAAATCATATTAAGCTTCAGTTTTTACGCCTGAATCCGAGTTTGCCAAGCACAGGCATTCAGTTGGGTTGTCAAAGCTATCGCGGTGAAAACTTCTTGACCAAAGTCAATATCTGCTACAAAACCAATGGGCAGTATAAACAATGCTCGACTGCAGTCGTCAGCAATTGCCCGAGTCAGATCACCATTAAAGGCTCATATTAATTTTTTTGTGACTGGCGATTTATATTTCCTATCAGACTTTTGTTGAAATTGACGCTCTTTTTTATGCATATCCTTGAGGATTGGAGTACAATCTTTGCCGTTTATGATAATTCGATGAAAACGGACAGACCCGTTTAATCATATTAACGATCCTCAATTGGAGATAATTACATGAAGCAACCTGTTCGCGTTGCCGTTACTGGCGCAGCTGGTCAAATCGGTTACAGCTTATTATTCCGTATCGCTAGCGGTGAAATGCTTGGTAAAGACCAACCCGTTATTTTGCAATTGTTAGAAGTTCCATTTGAGAAAGCTCAAGCTGCGCTTAAAGGCGTAATGATGGAATTAGATGACTGTGCTTTCCCATTATTGGCTGGCATGATCGGTACTGATGATCCTAAAGTTGCATTCAAAGATGCTGACTACGCGTTATTGGTTGGTTCACGTCCACGTGGTCCTGGTATGGAACGTGCTGACTTGTTAAAAGTGAACGGCGAAATCTTTATTGGTCAAGGTCAAGCACTGAACGAAGTTGCTAGCCGTGACGTTAAAGTGTTGGTTGTAGGTAACCCTGCAAACACTAACGCTTACATCGCAATGAAATCTGCTCCAGATCTTCCAGCGAAAAACTTCACTGCAATGTTACGTCTTGACCACAACCGTGCGTTAACTCAACTTGCTCAAAAAGCGGGTGTTGCAGTTTCTGACATCGAAAACATGACTGTTTGGGGTAACCACTCTCCAACAATGTATGCTGACTACCGTTTTGCAACTGTAAACGGCGAAAGCTTAAAAGACAAAATCAACGATGCTGCTTGGAACAAAGACGTATTCCTTCCAACAGTTGGTAAGCGTGGTGCTGCAATCATCGAAGCGCGTGGTCTTTCTTCTGCTGCTTCTGCTGCAAACGCTGCAATCGACCATATGCGTGACTGGGCGCTTGGCACAAACGGCAAATGGGTAACTATGGGTATCCCTTCTGACGGTTCTTATGGTATTCCTGAAGGCGTAATGTTCGGTTTCCCTGTAACAACTGAAAACGGTGAATACAAAATCGTTCAAGGTTTAGAAATTGACGAATTCAGCCGTGAGCGTATCAACTTCACTCTAAACGAGTTAGAAGAAGAACGTGCAGCAGTTGCTGACATGGTGAACTAATTTAATCTTCTTAGATTAAGTTAAAAAAGCACTCCATTTCGGGGTGCTTTTTTATGGCTGAAGAGAACCAACAAAAAATAACATGCTGAAAAAATATACAGAATGATTTTATTCTGTCATTCCGTTACCTTGAAAAGAGAACAAGGACGCGAGGGCAGAATGATGTTTGATGTACAACCCACCCTAGAATTGCTATTTGAACAGCTCGGTTTAAACGCCAGCGAAAGCGATATCGATCAATTTATCCGTGAGCATCAACTAGGTGCTGATGTCGAGCTGCATCAAGCCAGTTTTTGGAGCGATGCACAGCGTGAATTTTTGCACAGTCATTGGGACAAAGATGATGAATGGGCAATCGTGATTGATACCCTAAATGAGCAGCTACATGAAGATACGGGAACCATGAATATTAGTGGTTAATACAGGCTGTAGGGCTTTGGCGTAGTACACAAAAAACTACAACAAAGTCGCTACAGCCTCTTTTTTTGTCTGTGTATTTCTTATAAGTTAAGTAAATAATAAATTACAGATGAATTGATAAGGGGTAGGGAAAACTATGACAAACCATCCATCCTTAGAACTACTGTTTTCACAATTAGGTTTGGCAAACAGTATGGCAGCCATCGAGCTGTATGTCCGTACACATCAACTCCCTGCACATTTGTCTTTGCATGAAGCGCCGTTTTGGAATAAGTCACAACGTGATTTTTTGATTAGCCATTTGGTACAAGATGACGATTGGGCAATCTGGATTGATGAACTGAATCAACAACTACATATGGATGCTTATAAGTTACAAACCGCTTAATGTGCTATTCCGCCATTAAAGTAATTGCCCAATGTATATAGAAAAAAAGCGCCGATTGCGGCGCTTTTTACTTGTGTGGTGTCTTAATGCAAATTCTGCTGTGTGAGCTGTACAAACCATAAAGTTTCACGGTACGCCTCAAATGCTGGATGCTGATGTAATAAGAACGAATCAAATTCAGCGGTCTGGCTATATTTTTTTAACCAATGGCGGCTCATGGCATCTTCATTTTTGCAAGCACTAGCATAGGCAAGGAAGAAATACACATCACCATGCTCATGTACAGTCAGCGGTTTTAAAATCTGCTGGGTAATGAGGGCAAAACGCTGTTCTTTGGTGATTTCAAAGTACAACATATAAGCTTTGGCTAAATGCAAAGATAAATTTAAATAAGTAAGTAGCGGCATTTCCTCAAATTCAATCCGCCCTTGCTCGAGCAGCACAATCGCTTCTTGCAAGAAATGCAGTTGTTCCTGACGTACGCGGCTTATAGTCACCAATGCTAAACGCAGGTCCGCACGTTCTAACGCTAACTCTGGGGTATTACCTTCCAAATACATTTGGTCAGTCTCACCAATTCGCGCAATAATTTGCTTGGCATCTTTCAGCATCAGTACTGTCCTCTTCAGTTAAGTGGCTTATATGCGGTCATTCGGCAAAATTTAAAGGTTTACCAAATTGAGTTACCACTTCTTAACCAAGCGGTAATCGAAAGACGTTGCTGTTTGGCTTCAATCACTTCGTGCAGCAAATCACTTTGAAACAGGGCAATGCGATTGGGTTGAGGATTAATCAGATGCCATTCGCCATGCTTGTCTTGAAGTCGAAGCTGACCACCCCAGTCGTCCTGCCAAGCCTCATGTAAATAGTAAACCACGGAGATGACACGGTCATTTTTCTTCTGCGGATTGTCACGATGCAGCGCATAAAACTCACCTGCATGATAGCAAGCAAAATGTGCCTCAACTTCACGAATGCCGAAGTAGAATGCTTGGTTCAGTTGCTCTGACAACAAGGACAACGTATCCACATGTTGTTGTGCGACAGACAATTCTGGATGAATCCAGAGAATATGGTCGCTACGAATTTTACTGACGACCCCATTTTGAATTGCGGCTTCACGAAATTGATCTAAATGTGAGGTGCATTCTTTGACTAAATCGTTGACATATTCGGCTGGATAGGCCTGATCAATCAGTGCAAAACCCTGTTGATCAAGATCATTCAGGACTTGATCAATATTCCATGATGCGGGAAGCTTGGAAGCAAGCATAAAAGCACAACTCAAAACAAGAAAACAGTACCGCTTTATTCTAGAACAACATAAGCATCGGAATGAAACTATTTTTCATGCTAAAATACCCATTGATTTTAGGAATTAAACAGAAATGAATTACCGTCACCATTTCCATGCAGGCAACTTTGCCGACGTCATGAAGCATGTATTATTGCTACAGCTTTTGACTCGACTCAATGCAAAAGATAAACCATATCGCTATGTTGATACGCATGGTGGTGCGGGTAAATACGATTTATCTTCTTCAGAAGCACAAAAATCAGGTGAATTTTTAAATGGTATTCACCGTTTAGTAAAACTGGATGATTCGGTTAAACGTACTGCGCCTGAAGGGGTTCAGCAATATTTAAAAATTGTTGAAAAAATGCGTGGCAATTTCGGTAAGGGTGCTTACCCAGGTTCACCGTGGTTTGCGCTAGAAGGAATGCGTGAAACGGATAAAGCGACCATTTTTGAAATGCAACGTGATGTGTTTCAGCAATTACGTCATAACATTCATGACAAGCGTGCGGGACTGCATGAGCGCGATGCCTATGAAGGCTTACATGGTGTGATTCCACCGAAGGAAAAGCGTGGCTTGGTCATGATTGATCCGCCATATGAGCTTGAACGTAAAGACTTCCCGCAATTGGTGGAGTTGTTGGTTGCAGCTTATAAAAAATGGCCGACAGGTGTGTTTGCAGTTTGGTATCCAATCAAAGACCGCGCCATGATTGAACGTTTTGAAAAGAAAATGTTTAAGACAGGCATTCGCCGTCAGTTGGTCTGCGAAGTATGTGTATGGCCTGATGATACCCCAGTCGGTTTAAACGGTTGTGGTCTGTTGGTGATCAATCCACCTTGGAAGTTCTCTGAAGATGCTGATGAAGCTTTACAATGGTTGTTCCCGCATTTACGTATGCAAGAAAATGGTGGACATGCCGCAGTACGCTGGTTGGTTGGCGAATAATCGCGAATAGACAGTAAAAAATTAGGTTGCAGATTAGGATATAAAACAATGACAAATAGCTCTAAACCTGAACGCGAGTTAAATGCGCCAGAGCATGACTACGATGGGATTACCTTCGAAGTTGTGGAAGAGGAGCACACGCAAGAAGGGCAGAAAGTCAAACGTCGTGGTATCTATCTGTGGCCGAATTTAATTACCACAGCCGCATTGCTTTCGGGTTTTTACTCAATTATTGCCAGTATGAATGGTGAATTTACGCAAGCCATTTATGCAATTTTCCTCGCGGCCTTGTTTGATGGTTTGGATGGTCGCGTAGCACGTGCCATTGGTGCGCAAAGTGCTTTTGGCGAACAGTTTGATTCGCTGTCTGACATGCTGGCGTTTGGTGTTGCTCCAGCTATTCTTATGTATAGCTGGAGTTTGCATGACTTAGGGCGTATTGGTTTAGCCTGCTGTTTTGTCTATACCGCTTGTGCAGCCTTTCGTTTGGCACGCTTTAATGTACAAATTGGTGTGGTAGACAAGCGTTATTTCATTGGGGTAGCCAGTCCATTGGCTGCGGTCATGATTATTTCCATGGTTTGGGTCGGACGTGATTTTCCGAATATCTTCGATTTAAACGAGTTGGGTATCCAGATTGTCAATGCGATCATTATTGTGGCAGTCGGATTGTTGATGATTTCTAATATTAAATATTATTCATTTAAGAGTGTAGACCGTAAACGTGTGCCGTTTGCAGTATTACCAATTGCGGTATTTATCCTTGCTGCCATGACGTACAATATTCCAGTCGGCATTTTAGTGATTTCAATCATTTATGCACTTTCTGGTTTTGTTACGACTTTCCTTGCTCGCAAACAAAGTGTGAGCTAAGCATGGACTAAGCGTGATGAGGAGCTAGACGATGCAATTGTTCCAAGATTTTTTAGATCGATCCAAACAATTGAATCTGGCTCCCAAAAAGTCACGCTTAAACTTTCATGTTCCTACGCGTCAATATAAATTTGTCTACTTTGGCGTGATCTTGCCCAATCTTCCTGCACCATTACATTACTTTAATTTCATTGGCTTAATGGGTGCTGCACATGCACCGATGCTACGCAATGAAAGTGCGCTGCAAACTCATGCCATAGATACCGCAACCATTTTATGTAGTAGCAGTCCACATATGGTTGGACAGTTACATAGCTACGCCATGTCACAAGACTGTATTTTTTCTAAGGGGCTCTTACAGTTTTCCAGTCAAGAACAGGTGTTGGGAAATTTACCCAATTTAGAAATACAACGAGAAGATAGTGAATTAAGTTGCCAGCTTTCGCTGCATAGCACTTCACAGGTAAATTATTTTAATAAGATGCGGATGGGGCTAGCAGAACACTGGTCGACCCGATGCTTTTGTGAAGGTTCAATTGTTTACAAAGAGCAAAAATTTAAAATTTCCCAATACGGGGTATTTGAATTTGCCCGAGCCATTCAGTTTCCTTATCTGCCACTTGCATTTTTTACCTATCAAATTATTCAACTCAATAATGGTGATCAACTGCTATTGGCACAAACGAGGGACAGTTTCAATCGAATTGTGCAATCTCGGATTTATCTAAAATATGCCCAAGTCGAACAAATCGAACTTTTTGATGAGGGTGTGCAATTTAAAGTTCACCGTGTATATCCCAAAGTGATTACCCCCAATGGTCAAGCAATTTATTTGCCTCGGGAATTTGAATGGCACTATCAAAGCAAGCGAGGGGAGATCATTCAGGTACAGGCACAAAGTCGCGGGGATTTTAAATTTGGACTAGCTGCAGGTTATGTAGGCAGTTTCAAATATCAAATTAAGATCAATTCAAGAGAAGAATACGGTGAAGCAGGCTATTGTGAATATGTCGATTGCCGTACATTGAAGTGGCAAGAGAAAAATCAGGATGAAAAAATATTAGATGATTTCGCGAATTCTGTGCCTTTTATGCTCAAAAAATAACATTAAAAG
>NZ_JBSYVT010000009.1:0-118030 GCF_054112845.1 Acinetobacter sp. NigerLNRRAM0016 | reverse complement strand
ATCTTGTCACTTTTTTAAAAAAGTGACCAAAAACCTTTGTTGAACAGAGGAGGCTTCCATGCCTCCCTGTTCAACTTGGCGACATCCATGTCGCCTGTCACGATAGTGAATTACGGGGAAAATCCAAATCTTAATAAGCAAGAACCGTATTCAAAGCGTTCCATTCAGTATTTCTCGATGGCGGAATGGATGCCGCCCGTTGGACTGTGGTATATGGATATACCATCAGCCCAACAAAGATTTTTGTTACTTTTCATCTCTGAAAAGTAAGGGTATCGCCTACACGGAACGTTTTTGCTTGAACCAGTATTCGAGGCAATGACCTTATTAAAACAATTAAATTTTCAAACTAATCAGTTAATATGTCGCATCAATCAGCGGAGCACCTGTCATCGCCTGCAATTCTGCAAAGCTCAAGCCATCCACTTTCTCAATCACTGTTAAGCCTTCAGGCGTAACATCAATCACACATAGATCGGTGTAGATACGATCGACACATTTCAAGCCTGTCGCTGGGTAAGTCAGTTCTGCCACGATCTTCGGCTCACCTTGTTTGGTGACATGATCGGTGGTGATAAATACTTTCTTGGCACCCACGGCTAAATCCATGGCACCGCCGACAGCAGGAATTGCATCCGGTGCACCGGTATGCCAATTCGCTAAATCACCATTGGCGGCAATCTGGAACGCACCGAGGACTGCGATATCTAAGTGACCGCCACGCATCATGGCAAAGGAATCACCATGGTGGAAAAAGGCACCGCCTTGCAGCATGGTCACATATTCTTTACCAGCATTGATCAGCTCAGGATCTTCTTCACCTGCCGCTGGTGGTGGACCAAAAGCCAATAAGCCATTTTCAGAATGCAAGAACACATCCTTGTCACTTGGCAGGTAACTCGCAATCTTGGTCGGCAAGCCAATCCCAAGATTCACATAGGCACCATCCGGAATATCTTGTGCCACACGTTCAGCAATCTGGTTGCGGCTGAGTTTTTGATAGCTCATGAAAGTCTCCTGATTACACAGCAACAGGTTCAGGTTGTACCTGCACCACATGTTGAACGAAGATGCCCGGGGTGATGATATGTTCTGGGTCTAATTCACCGAGTTCCACAACTTCAGACACTTGAGCAATGGTCACACCTGCTGCCATGGCCATGATCGGACCAAAGTTACGTGCAGATTTACGATAGACCAGATTGCCCCAACGGTCACCTTGCTGTGCTTTAATCAAAGCGAAGTCGGCTTTGATCGGATATTCCAACACATAATCTTTACCGTCGATGTGACGGGTTTCTTTGCCTTCAGCCAATAAGGTACCAAAGCCTGTTGGAGTAAAGACTGCACCGAGTCCCATGCCTGCAGCTTGAATACGGCAGGCTAAATTGCCTTGAGGCACCAGTTCCAGTTCGATTTTGCCTGCACGATAGAGTTCATCGAAAACCCAAGAATCTGACTGACGTGGGAAAGAACAGATGACTTTTTTCACTGCACCGACTTTGAGTAATTTCGCCAGACCATAGTCGCCATTGCCTGCGTTGTTGCTGACAATCGTTAAGTCTTTAATGCCGAGTTGAATTAAACCATCGATCAGTTCTGCAGGTTGTCCTGCTGTACCAAAACCACCAATCATGATGGTTGAGCCGTCGGTGATTTGGGATAAAACTTCATGAATTGAAGTCGAGGATTTATTGATCATGTAAAGCACCCATACATGGATTTCGGATCTGCTTCATTCGTGCAAATATCAAAAGTCGAAAAGGGGAGTTGGAAATAAAAATTGCAGTGTTAATTGGAAACTAAATTGGAATGAGCCAAGCATTCTCTTAGCTCATTCATGTTTGAATCATTTAAGCGTTACGCTACTGCGCGACGACGGTCTACTTCAGTTGAAGGTGCAGAAGCAGCATCTTTAACCAACTCAATGTTGAATGTGATGTGTTTAAACGGTTTGTCTAAACCACGACGTTGAATTTCAGCAGGATCCGTTACGTCAACAGCAGTTGCGACTAAGCCATCACGGGTTGCGAAAGCAAAGTCATCCCAAAGGTATTTGTCACCTTCAATGTTGAATTGAGTCGTCAACTTACGGAAACCAGGGGCAGAGGCAAAGTAGTGCACATGCGAAGGACGGTTGCCATGACGACCCAACTTATTCAGTACTGCTTGAGTGGTGCCTTCAGGAGGGCAACCATAACCGACAGGCATCGTGGTTAAAGCGGTATATTGACCTTCTGCATCAGTCAAAATGGTACGACGTAAATTAAACTCAGATTGAGACTTATCAAAGAAAGAATAGTTGCCCATGCTATTGGCATGCCACATTTCGACTTTGGCATTTTCAATGATTTGACCATCCGCATCACGGACAATACCTTCAATGATTAAAGTATCAATTTTGTCTGATTCACTGCCATCATCCATACGTGCAAAGCCTACTGTTTCAGGTGCACCTGCAACATATAATGGACCTTCGATTGTACGAGGTGTACCACCCGTCACGCCTGCTTTAGCATCAGCTTCGTCAGCACGTAAATCTAAATAATGCTCTAAACCTAAACCTGCGGCTAACAAGCCTAATTCATTGGCTTGACCTGCATCAGTGAAATATTCCAAACCTTTCCAAACTTCTGAAGGTTGAATATCTAAATCTTCAATGGCTTGGAACAAGTCGCCAAGCAGACGAACGATAATTTGCTGAATGCGTGCATCAACTGGTCCTTGTGCCGTATCGACATTCATTTGCTTAACGAGAGCATCAATTTGTTGACGGTTCATACTATATCTCCTGAAGTATGTAGATTATGCGTGGCATTATTATTGGCTATTGTTTTAGCTGGTTTTTTTAATGCCACAGTCCTTGTTGCTATTGAAATTCGGTTTTATTGTGCTACAGCTTTAAACCTTATGAATCATCCTCACGGATGGAAGATGGATGACGATTTAACGCCATCACTTCAATGTTCATAAATGGATACAGCGGCAACCCTTGTAAAATGTTGTGCAGCTCTTCATTACTTTCAACATTAAAAATGCTGATGTTGGAGTATTGACCTGTTATACGCCAGATGTGTCGCCATTTTCCAGCACGTTGCAACTCTTGCGAATATGCTTTTTCAATGGCTTTCACTTCATTGACTTTTTCAAGTGGCATATCAAGCGGAATATGCACATCCATGCGTACGTGAAATAACATTTACAGCTTCCTTATCTTTGCGTCGTAGTTGTTCAATTTTATCTTCGTCAATTTCGATGCCTAAACCTGCACCCGTTGGCAGATGAAGTTCAAAGTTTTCATAACGAAGTGGCGTTTTTAAAATTTCTTCGGTTAACAGCAGTGGGCCAAATAATTCGGTGCCAAATGCCAACGTTTCAAAAGTCGAGAAGGCATGCGCAGAAGCGATACTGCCAATCGGACCTTCGAGCATGGTGCCACCGTATAAATCGATACCAGCCAATCCTGCAATTTTGGCCACTTCACAGGCTTCGAGCAGACCACCCGATTGTTCAATCTTGACGGCAAACACATCTGCACCATGACTTTTTGCAATGCGGTAAGCACTGTCAGGTCCTGTTAATGCTTCATCTGCCATAATCGCAACATCAAAGCACTGGGTTAAACGTGCCAGAGCATCCGTATTTTGAATGGCACACGGTTGTTCAATCAGGTCGATACCACCATCTTGAAGTTGCTGAATACCACGAATACATTCCAGTTCAGACCAAGCACGATTGACATCAACTCGTACACTAATGTCTGCACCCAAGGCTTTTTTAATCGCAATCACATGGTCAACGTCTTGTTGTAACGGACGTGCACCGATTTTGAGTTTGAAGGTGTTATGGCGTTTCAGCTCAATCATCTTCTTCGCTTCAGCAATATCTTTTTCAGTATCGCCAGAAGCCAGTGTCCACAGTACAGGTAAGCTGTCACGTAAACGACCACCGAGTAATTCACTGATCGGTAAGCCTAAACGCTTGGCTTGAATATCCAGCAGTGCCGTTTGAATGGCACATTTGGCAAAACGGTTGCCATTAATATTTTTACGGATCAGTTTTAAGGTTTGAGCAACATTTAGCTCTTTTACTGAAGTCAGTAATGGTGCAAAGTAAGTATCAATATTGGCTTTGACACTTTCTGGGCTTTCTTCGCCATAATTTAGCCCACCAATGGTGGTGGCTTCGCCCCAACCGATAAAACCATCCGTGGTTGTAATTTTTACCAGAACCAGTGTTTGTATACGCATCGTCGTCACAGACAGTTGATGCGGGCGGATCGTTGGGATATCCACGAGTATAGTTTCTATGCTTTTATACATGAAGTTTCAACTGTTTCGAACTTGTTTGTATACCATAGAAGAATGTAATCGCCTAAAATAGATATGAACTGGTATTTTTAAATACTAAAAAGGTATGTTAATGGAATTAAGACACTTAAGATATTTTGTGACCGTGGTTGAGGAGCAAAGTCTTACCAAAGCTGCGGAAAAGCTGTTTATTGCTCAGCCGCCATTAACCCGCCAAATTAAAAAATTAGAAGAAGAACTCGGAATCGATCTGTTTGAAAAAGGGTCTCGACCTTTAAAAGCCACTGAGGCCGGTTTATATTTTTATCAGCATGCGGTGCAGATCTTAACGCATGCGGCACAAGCCACCAGCATGATCAAGAAAATCAATGCAGTGAATACCAGTGTCAAAATTGGCTACGTCAGTTCATTGCTCTATGGTTTATTGCCGCAAATCATTTATTTATTCCGACAAAAAAATCCAGAGATTCAAGTCGAATTGATTGAATGTAGCACCCGAGATCAGGTCGAGGCGCTAAAGCTGGGTAAAATCGACATTGGTTTTGGTCGACTGCCGATTAGTGACCCTGCCATTAAAAGGCTATTGTTACGTAAAGAAAAATTGAAACTGGCAATTTTTAAAAAGCATCCTTTGAATGATTTTCAGGATAAAGGGGTGTATTTATCGCAAATCGTGAATGAAACCATTTTTTCTTATCCGAACACGCCAAAGCCCAATTTCTCGACCACCATTCAAGCCATGTTTACCCAATTGGGTTTAATTCCAACCAAGTGGACAGAAGTGCGTGAAATTCATATGGCTTTGGGGCTGGTGGCTTCGGGTGAGGGTGTGTGTCTCATTCCTGAAAGTGCTTGTGAAATTGGCATGAAGAATGTGGAGTATCTGGATATTTTGGATTTGGAAGCCTATAGCCCAATTTCATTGTCGATGCGGAATATGGACCAAAGTGCGTATATTCCAAAGATTCTGGATTGTATTGAAGAAATTTATCGTACTGAGAATATTTCTAAAAACTTGGATTAATCAAAAATGCCTCATCATGGATGAGGCATTATAAAATTTGTTTGATATGTCTTTTTTTTTCTCCTGAAGGTAGAAAGAGGGCATAAGCAGACATGAAAAAATCATAAACCACAAGAATCAGTCAGACGAATCAAACTGTAATTATTACCATGCTGAAATCCTCTTCATCTTCTCGTTGATTTTCCTTCGCAATTGGAATTAAACGCGAGCAGTATTACTTTGTAAAAACTTTTCGCTATACAGTCGATAATCTTGTAAGTCGTGCTCATCCAGCCAGCTTTTCACCGCTTCAATCATCGGTGGTGGACCACATAAATACATGTCAAATGCCTGCTCCGCCAATTGATCCTTATTCAAATGTTCATGAATAAAACCCGCTTTACCTTGCCACGTGTCTGAAGCTTTGGTCACAATTGGGTGGTAGCTGAAATTCGGGAACTGTTCACCATAAGCATGCAGGCGTTGTTGCTCACATAAGTCAGATTCAGTATTCACACCGTAATACAGTTGAATCGGTGGGGTATTCGGTTGTTCAACCAAATTGTCGAGCATGCCTAAAAATGCCGATAAACCTGTACCACCAGCGACAAAGACCAGCGGGCGTTGTACTTCACGTAAATAGAAACTGCCTAAAGGTGCTTCAATCAGTAAAGTTTGACCAATCTGGCAACGCTCACGCAAGTAATTGCTCATCACGCCATCGGGCAACAGTCGAATTAAAAACTGTAACTGGTTATTGACATTGGGGCGATTGGCAAAGGAATAGGAGCGCCAATCCTCGGTCTCTGGAATTTGTAGTCGAGCATATTGCCCAGGTAGATATTGCAGTTGCGATTTAAAGCTGCTTGCATCCAAATGCAAAATGGCAGTGGTTTCCGAAACCAGCTCAACTGCGGTCACTGTGGTTGCAATGCTGAGGCTTTCACCCGCATTACAAATACTCGAATCATGATCAAAATAAAAAGCAGCATCCGATTGAACGCGGGTTTGGCACGCCAGCATTTTACGCTCTGCCAAATCACGTTCCGTTAAGGCATCTTCATCGACATAGTCTTGCGCATACAAGCCAGTTTCGCATTGTCCCTGACAAGTTCCACATACGCCTTCACGACAATCCAGCGGTAACTTGATGCCTTGACGAACTGCTGCATCGAGCAGCAATTCGTCTTGGTTGACCGAGATAAAAAAGGTTTTGCCATCGGCAAAATTCAGTGCAACAGAATGTCCCATGCGCTGCTCCTTAGACGTGGTAGAAGTCGAGAACGGAATCAATTTTGTCATTCAGCAAAATACTGTGCTGACGACGAATTTTGAAACTCTGTTCTGTTGGACGCAGCAGGTAAGTGGCATGCCCGTAGAAAGCACCTTCTAAACCTTGACGGTTATACAGGGTATGCCAAGCGACTTTGGCTTCGATCAAGCCATCTTCACGGGTCTGCACTTGCACATTGTTAATGCTGTGAAAAGTCCGTGGTAACGGGCTGGCAGATGCAGCTTTTTCTGTACGAATACGGAATACGCGGTCTTCTAAACCTGAGCGATCTGGATAGTAAATATAGGACAAGCCTTGATTCGGATCTTGCACGTAATTGTGGTCGTCAATCCACTGCGGAATGTGATATTCACTGTCTTCATCATAAAGATCGAGATAGGCATCCCAGTCGTATTTATCGCAAAATTCTGATTTTTTATACAAAAATTGAGAAACTGCAAATTGGAGTTCTTGTGACATGGTTACACCTCATCCATTTGGTTTTGATTCTGGAAGGTAATATCGAGCATTTTCAGTGACTTTTTCTTGAAGCCATCCAGCATCAGGCGTTGCCAGTGACCATGCTGATTGACATATAAACCTTCATGGGTAAATTCGCGTCCAGTGATAACGGGTTCAATACCTAAATCAATCGAGTTTTTGGTTGGACCGTATTCCCAAGCGTGATAACCGCGTGAAATATCGCTCCAGCGTTCCAGTCGTGCTTGGAAGCCTTTTTGTTGTTCGCGGAATTCCACCAAGTCATCAGGTGTACCCAAACCAGAAACATTGAAGAAATCTTCAAACTGGCGAATACGGTTGCGACGCGCTTGTTCAGATTCGCCTTTCACGCCAATGCATTGACTGATCACTTCAGTTTTGTTCCAAGCGAGGGGGCGCACAATGCGGAGTTGTGAACTGATTTGATCCATAAAGAACAAGCTCGGGTACAGGTTCAAGTTTCTTAAACGATGCATGGCCCATTCAGCATATTTTTGCCCATACTTTTCTTGCATATACGGCATCACTGTTTCATAACCCGGACGTACAGCAGGGTTTGGCATATCACTGAATAGCACCGTGTGACCATTTTTAAAACTAAACCAACCATCGTCAGTTTCAGCATCGCCAGCGCCCAATTTACTGTAATCAAGGGTATCCATTTCTCCGCCTTTAGCGGCATTGACTTGTTGGCGGTGCTGTACGGTGGACACATAGTTGTAGTGAACGGTGCTGACATGGTAACCATCCAAGCCATTTTCATTTTGCAATTTCCAGTTGCCTGCAAAGGTATAGGTCGATTTGCCTTGCAGCACTTCCAGTTCACCAGTTGGCGATTGATTCACCATTAAATCGAGGAAGATTTTGGCATCGCCCAAAAATTCTTCTAAGCTATCCGTTGCTTGCGTATCTAGACTCACAAAGACAAAACCACGGTAACTCGCAATACGTCCTTGCTTCAGTCCACGGGTAGATTTATCAAAATCTTCGCAATATTCATTCGGAGCTTTGACTTTAACCAAGCGCCCATCAGATTTATAGCACCATGCATGGAACGGGCAGGTAAAGGTTGATTGATTGCCTTTGGCAACGCGGGTCAGGGTTGCACCACGGTGTTCGCAAGCATTAACCATGGCGTGTAATTCACCATTGCCATCACGGCTGAAAATAATGGGTTGGCGACCAATTTGTACGGTTAAAAAATCATGTTTGTTGGGAATTTCACTTTCATGGCAGGCATAAATCCAGACCTTTTCAAAGATGAATTCCATTTCCAGATCGAACAGTTCTGGTTGGGTAAACATATCTCGTGCGACACGGAAAACACCGTCCTGTGGGCGGAAGTCGATGCATCCATCCACCAAGTCATTCCATTGTTGTAAATTCGATGAGGTCATGTGCTCAATCCTTCTGTCAATCAGCTTTAGCTTGATTGAAACGCGATTGAGCGCTTGCCTCTATCCACTTTTTCCAGATGTTTATCCAGTCTGTGCAGCTTTCATGCAGTGCTGAACATGCAAGAGTGGGCTGGGGGAAAGGAGGTGAGATGGATTAATGTGAAGGCATGATCAGGTTCAGTTGTTGCAGCATAATGTGGACATATTTATGGACGTCATCTTTAAAAATCATATATTGCAGAGCCAAGCCATAACTTAAAGAAATAATTTCAAGGAGCTTGGCTTCACGTTGAACTGGTTCGGCTGCTGAAAAATTAGGAATGAGTTGCAGTAAAACGTCTAGAATTTGCGAACGATGCTGCTGCCAAACCTTTTGGTATTCATTAGAAAATACTTGGTCACGTGCCGCATACAATTGCAATTCAATGGAAATTTTCAGCCATTCATCATTCTGAAAAAAATCAATTAACCACTGTTCAAGTGCCGCCATTAAACCATCTTGCGGCAAATGTGTTTGCGTGATCATTTTTTGTAATTGCAGGTTTTCTTGTTCAAATTGAATTTTCAATAAGGTCAATAAGAAATCTTCTTTGTGCTCAAAATTAGAGTAAAAAGCACCTTGAGTATAGCCTGCGTATTTTGAAATATTCCGAATAGAGACCGCACTATAACCTTGTTCGGAAATAAGGTGAAAGCCTGCTTCAATTAACTGATTTCTTGTCTGAATCTGTTTTTCATCGCGCGAAATTTTTGCTGGTTTCATAAATTAATTTGTACTTCAGATATCACTTGATATCTTAAATTGAATGCGTTATTTTTGCTAGGTGTATTTCAGATAACAGATGATATCTGAAAAAGTGTTTGTACTCACTTAGAGAAGAAGATGAATAAGCAGCTGAAAAGAAAAATCGTGGTGATTAACGCCCATCCATCATCAACCAGTTTTAATCATGCTTTAATGCAAGCCTATATTGAAGCCGTGCCTTCTGATGTTCAGGTTGAAGTCATTGAAATAGGGAAATTAAATTTTGAACCCAACTTAAAATTTGGTTATGAACAGCGGATGGAACTTGAACCCGATTTACAAGCCGCGTGGGAAAAAATTATGAGTGCGGATCATCTGGTTTGGATTTTTCCTGTGTGGTGGGGCGGCTTACCGGCAGTCAGTAAAGGGTTTATTGATCGCTTATTTCTTCCTAGCCAAGCCTTTAGCTATTTTGAAAACAGTAATCGGATTCGCGGGCATTTAAAAGACAAAACGGCCAGAATCATTACCACCTTAGATCAGGCGGGTTGGACCTATAAATGGTATTTTGGCGAACCAAGTACACGGCAACTCAAAGACACCACATTGAAGTTTTGTGGTGTTGGATCAGTGAAGACGCATTATTTAGGTCCTGTACGAGATTCGAGTTTAGCGCAGCGTCAAATTTGGCTGGCATTCATGCAAGAACTAGCTCAGCTTGATTATGACAACCTGCTCAAAAAGTCAGATCAAGGCGTAATGCAGCGACTGCGACTGTATTGGAGTAATTAAATACATTGCAAGAGTGGGGAAAGCATTGATCTTAGACAAACTATAGTTTCGCATGTCACATTTACACTGTCGAAAATCCTCTCTGCAATTACCGTTATAAACCAAACTTTTTGCGGTAACGCCATAAACTGGTACGGCTAATACCCAAGGCTTGTGCTGCAAGTCCTAAATCATACTGATATTTTTTGAGGGTTTGTTGCAAGGTATGGGCATCAATTTTGGTTGAATTGAGGAGAGCTGCTTGTTCAATTACTTGCGGCTCAGATCCAGCATCTTGTAGCCCGTGAATAATCTCATCGGGTAAATCCGATACATCAATTTCGGATCGTCCATTTGCCATTGCTAGCGCATACAACAGGGTATTTTTCAGTTCACGCACATTTCCTGGCCAGTCATAGTCCATTAAGGTTTGCAGAGCAGTTGAAGAAAGGCTAGGCGCTTGCGTAGAGGTCCGATGTTCATTCAGCAGAAACTCGGCAATTAAAGGAATATCTTGTTTACGTTCACGCAAGGGGGGCACGAAGATTGGAATGACTCTTAAGCGATAAAGTAAGTCTTGTCGAAAACGCCCTGATTTTGCTTCTTCACGTAGAGCGCGGTGAGTCGCGGCAATAATTCGGACATTGGCTTTTAGGGATTTTTCTCCACCCAATGGGGTAAATTCGCCTGTTTCCAGTACCCGTAATAATTTGGCTTGTAGTTCCAGTGGAATTTCGGCAATTTCATCCAGAAATAAGGTGCCGCCAGCAGCACGTTCAAACACGCCTTTGTGTTCACGAATGGCACCAGTAAAGGCACCTTTCACATGTCCAAACAGTTCACTTTCCAATAAACTGGCATTCAGCGCAGCACAGTTAATCGCAATGAACGGATGCTTTCTTCTTTGACTATAATCATGAATGGCTTGGGCTACGAGTTCTTTACCACTGCCGGATTCACCGCGAACCAACACAGGAAATTCGGTAATTGCCACCCGTTCAATAATCGAGAACATATGCTGCATAGCGCTTGACTGGCTATGAAAGGTCTCTGCGAGAGATAACAGTTTTTCAGCTTTTGGTTTTACGCTATTTAAAGTAACAGGCTGAAATAGAAAAATTTCACCTATAAATGCTTGGTCAAGCACTTCAAGTTTTTTTCGGGTCAATAAATAGTGTGAAGCGGATTCCTCGAGTTGAGCCATTCCAGTCTGCTGTTCAGTATTCAGAATAGACGTTTTTAATGCAGCAATAGTTCTTTTATTCAGCTCAGAGGTGCCATATTCATATATGAAATTTTGGCTGTGCTGTTCCAGAATGAAGATCAAACTTTCATCAATAAGGCTTTGTAATTGTTCTAAAAAAAATTCTAGCTGAGTTTGTAAAGCAAAACTGAGGGTCGGCATGATGTTTCACTATTTGTTTCAGTTGTTTCTTATTGAAACATAATATGAAACAAAGATGAAATACGTAGAATGTTAGAAATCATAAATTAATTCTTAATATATTGTTTTTTATTAATATAATTAAAAAAGCTAAAAGTTGGCATTGTGTTTGCAATTTATGAATAAAGAAACGTATTTATTCGGGTGCTGCAACATGATCTTTCATCAATTTTTTGAAGTAGAAAGCTCAACTTATACTTATCTCTTGGCTTCAGAACAGACACGTGAAGCAGTACTGATTGATCCTGTTGCTTCTGAAATTGAAGTCTATAGCCAGTATTTAGAAGCGCATAACTTAAACTTGGTGTACAGCTTGGATACGCATGTGCATGCCGATCATGTGACTGCTGCCAATCTATTACGTGAAAAGTTTGGCTGTAAAACTGTATTGCATCGTAACTCAGGTGTGAGTTGTGGTGACATTTTTATATCGGATCGAAGCGCAATTCGAATTGGCGAAATCACCATTGAAGCCCGTTATACCCCAGGACACACCAATGCCTGCACCAGTTATGTTGCAGAGGGCATGGTATTTACAGGTGATGCTTTATTGATTGATGGTTGCGGACGGACCGACTTTCAGGAAGGCAGTGCTGAAACCTTGTATGACAGCATTCATACTCAAATTTTCACCTTGCCCGATGCAACCATCGTTTATCCGGGACATGATTATCAAGGGCGCTTGGCGTCGACGGTTGGACAAGAGCGCCTGCACAATTCACGTATGGGTGCAGGCAAAAGCAAAGCTGAATTTGTCGAAATCATGAATAATTTAAATCTCCCTTATCCGAAAAAAATTGATATCGCATTACCTGCCAATAAAGCATGTGGTCAGTAAAGGAGAATCAAGATGCAATTGAAACAAGTCAATCCCGAGTTTTGGGTTGCCGATCAAATCACTGCACAAGATATTGAACTGATCGCAGCACGTGGTATTAAAACGGTTTTCTGTAATCGTCCAGATGGTGAAGGTCCTGATCAACCGAATGTGATTGAAATTGAACAAGCCTTGAAACCTTATGGCATTCAGATTCAGTACTTGCCCGCGGTGAGCGGTAAGGTCACAGATGAGCAGGCTGAAGAATTTAAGCAGCTGTATCAGCAAGCGCAAAAGCCGTTATTGGCATATTGCCGATCAGGTACACGTTCCATCACCCTGTGGGCATTGTCCCAAGTGGCCGATCAGACTTTAGATCAAATGCTGCTGACAGCAAAAACGTTAGGCTATGACTTACAAGGTGTGGTGCCACGCATTTTAAAGCAATCGACACATGCACAAGAGCATATTCCGAAGTTTAGTGTGGTGATTGTCGGTGGTGGCGCAGCGGGTATTTCAGTGGCATCGAGCTTGCTTTCACGCCAGCCGAATTTGGATATTGCGATTATTGATCCTGCAGAAATTCACTACTACCAACCGGGCTGGACCATGGTCGGTGGCGGGATTTTTAAGCCTGAAAAAACTGTACGCACCATGGCAAGTTTGATTCCAAAACAAGTGCAATGGATTAAAGCCGCGGTTGCTGCTTTTGATCCTGACAATAAGCAGGTGTTATTGGAAGGCTGCAAGCCGTTGAATTATGATGCTTTGGTGGTTTGTCCTGGATTAAAACTGAATTGGCATGGCATTGAGGGTTTGGTCGAAACACTGGGCAAGAATGGCGTGACTTCGAATTATCGCTATGACCTAGCACCCTATACTTGGCAGTTGGTTCGAGACATGCAACGCGGTAAGGCCGTTTTTACCCAACCGCCGATGCCAATTAAATGCGCGGGAGCACCGCAAAAAGCCATGTATTTATCTGCGGATCATTGGCTAAAGCAGGGTGTACTCAAAGACATCCAGATTGATTTTTACAACACAGGTGCAGCACTGTTTGGTGTAGCCGCTTATGTGCCTGCCTTGATGGAATATGTCAAACGTTATGATGCAAATTTGCATTTTAATCATCAATTAATCAAGGTCGATGGTTCGCAAAAACGTGCTTGGTTTAAGCAAATGCAAGGTGAAAACAGTCAGATTGTTGAAACCGATTTCGACATGATGCATGTGGTTCCACCGCAGCAAGCGCCAGATTTTATTCGGGCGAGTAATCTGGTCGATCAGGCAGGTTGGGTCAGTGTCGATCAAAACACCTTACAGCATACCCAATACCCGCATATATTTGCCTTGGGTGATGTCATGAATGCGCCAAATGCTAAAACAGCAGCGGCAGCGCGTAAGCAGGCACCGATTGTTGCTGTGAATGTGCTGGAGTATTTGCAAGGTGGTTCCAAGTTTGCCCAATACGACGGTTATGGCTCATGTCCACTGACCGTAGAGCGTGGAAAAATTGTACTGGCAGAGTTCGGCTATGGCGGAAAGTTACTGCCAAGCTTTCCAAAATGGCTACTGGATGGTGAACAGCCAACCCGCATGGCGTGGTTATTGAAAGAGAAAATCTTACCGCCAATGTATTGGGATGGCATGCTGAAAGGGCATGAATGGCTGGTTAAACCTAAACGCTAATATTTAACAGATTCCTTCAAACACGGGCACCTATCTGTCAATTTTCAGATAGGTCAGGGACGCTTTATCTCAATATTGGGTCCAGCAATGCTTAAATGAGGTTAAACAACATGTGGTTGTTAGTTTTAGAAGGCTTGGCAATAGGATGTTTGCTTGGTATGACTGGTGCTGGTGGCGGCATTTTGGCAGTTCCAGCGCTGATGGCGAGTCAGGGTTGGAGTGTGGCGCAGGCAGCACCTGTAGGCTTATTGGCGGTGACCTTGTCGGCTTTCGTGGGTACGATTCAGGGTTTATTGAAAAAAATCGTGCGTTATCGTGCCGCGATTTGGATTGCGGTCATCAGTATTCCCTCGGCACGTTATGGCGTACAACTATCCAATATTGTTTCTCCCGTCTGGTTGAGCATTGCTTTTAGTCTGGTGATGTTGGTGGTGGCGTATCGGGTCTTTTTCAACAAAGTTAATGATATGGCGAATCCGCCTTGTAAGGTAAACAAATCGACGGGACGACTCATCTGGAATGTAAAAACCGCTTCGGTGTTGGGTTTTATTGGTGTGGTGGCAGGCTTGTTAACTGGGCTGCTTGGTGTCGGTGGTGGTTTTGTGATTGTACCTGCATTGCGTAAAGCTACAGATTTAGACATGAACAGTATTGTTGCCACTTCACTGATGATCATCTTCTTGATTGGCGGTGTGAGTATTTCAATTCATGTTCTAGATGGTTTTCAGTATCCGAACAGCATTTCAGCCACTTTTGTGATTGCCTGTATCGTCGGGATGTTATTGGGGCGTAAAGCCAGCAACTTGGTACCCGCCAGCATTATTCAAAAGATTTTTGCCATTACCGTGATTGTGGTGGCGATTTCAATGTTGGCGAAAGCTTTGGTTTGATTAAGTCCTTCTGCTAATTTAAGACAACCAAGCAAAACCTGAAGATGAAAACTCAAACAGCACAGGATGAATGATCATCCTGTGCTGTTGCTTATTCAGATACTGCGGATTTTCGGATCTGGATTGCAAATTGAATGACGTGTGATAAGCAATGATGGAGCTGTCCTTCAAAGCGCTCAACTTCACCGACAAAAAAGTGCTGAATATGATCGTGTTGAAAATGATTTAGAAATTCTATCGGGTTGTACAGCATTGCTTTGACCCGCGGACCACCCGTTTGATAGGCAAGCTGTTCTGTGGAATAAACTTCACCAATAAACCATCCGCCATCAACTAAGCTGTGGCGAACACCTTGCAATACTTGCTGACGAGTGACCACATCAAAATGTCCAAATACACAGATGATGTTGTCATACTGATTTGCTTGCCAATTTGCCTGCGTTAAATCCTCTTTATGCGTATGGAGTGTGATGCCGCGTTCATCCGCATGGCTTTGTGCTTTATCGAGTGCAACTTGTGCATAGTCCCAAAGTTCAGCGCGAAAGGGGCGTTGCTGTTGTTTTGCCAAGTCAGCCAAATACAGCAGATTACGACCTTCACCTTAGGCAAGTCCAAGGGTATTGCCTGAGATATCCACTGTTTGAGCGATCTGCTGAATAAACACATTGGCGTCACGACCATAAAGATGATCTTGCTCGGCATAGCGAGCATCCCACTCATTCTTTATAGGCATCTCGGAATCATTCTGCATGACTAAACTCATTAAATGCAGTCACGGCATTGGCAGCGTACATTAAGGATGGTCCACCGCCCATATACACAGCGATACCCAGCACCTCATTAAGTTCTTCAAAGCTCATGCCCATTTTGATCAAGGTACGCACATGGAAACCAATACAACCATCACAACGGTTGGCAACGCCAATGGCGAGAGCAATCAATTCTTTGGTTTTAGCATCCAAAATGCCATCTTTCATGGCAGCTTGCGAGAGCGCATTAAAACTCTTGATTAGATCGGGAGATTGCTCACGCATACTTTTGATATTGGCTGAAATTTCTTGTGTCAATTCGGTGTAGCTCATGGTAAATCACCTTATTTTTTGTATGGGTTTGTTTTAAATTACCATGTTTTTTATCAATATATTATATTTTTATATATTGATTTTTGTGAAATGTTTTTAATGCTACAAGTCTATGTTTAATATTAATAATTTAAGGTGAATAGGGCGTGTGCTATAGCGAGAATTCAACGTGGTAGCATGACCGTGAGCAGATGCCAGTTGGCACAGGATTGAAAGCAAACAAAGCACTGTAAATGACAAGACATCGTAAATCACAAGTCATGGTTTTAATGGGCCAGTGCGAGTTTATGTTTCTCGCGCCATTCAGAAGGGCTCATACCAAACCAATGTTTAAAATTACGGCTGAAAATTGAAAGCTCTGCATAACCAAGCTGTAGCGCCAGATCGGTCAGACTGACATTGCCCGAATCAATCATGCGAACGGCTTCTTTCTTGCGAACATTTTCGAGTAAGTCCCGATAAGTTGTCCCTTGCATTTTTAACAGTCGCTGTAATTTTTTGGGATGCATCCCCATACATAAGGCTATATTTTCAATACTACAGTCACCTGTGGCCATGAGCATGCGCACCGAACTTTCAATTAAAGCGGTATCATCATCACCTTTGGTGCTGCTTTGGGTTTCGAGTTGTTGCACAATCAGTTGATCGACCAAATCTTCATT
Organism: Acinetobacter sp. NigerLNRRAM0016; assembly: GCF_054112845.1. Taxonomy (NCBI): domain Bacteria; kingdom Pseudomonadati; phylum Pseudomonadota; class Gammaproteobacteria; order Moraxellales; family Moraxellaceae; genus Acinetobacter; species Acinetobacter sp. NigerLNRRAM0016. Next base: position 101,446 of record NZ_JBSYVT010000009.1, on the reverse strand, counting down.
AAAGGCATAAGGCTTATGCGTTAAAAAGCTGGCGGGGAAATACAGTGCGTCTTCATCCGTTTCGAACTGAACCTCACAACCAAAATGCGCAGTAAATACTTTAGGCTGTTTGGGTGCATGTTGTTTCAGTCTAATTTTTTCAGCATGCCAGACAGGTCCAATTAAATCTTTCAGGATGTTGGCAACAAGGCAGATGGCCAGTTGGGATTTTTGCGGGACATCGGTATTGTATTCACTCAGACGAACAAAGGTCAGTTTACACAGTTGAGCATTGACCTGAGACACATGAAAAACAATGCCTTCAGCATGCAGATAGACATATTTCTGTGCCACGCTTAACGCATCCAGAATGGTCGCTTGTCGGGACATATACACGCCAATTAAACCAATCGTGCTAATATTTTGTGATGCACCCAGTTTTAAGCCAAAACATTCCTCTTGGCAGCGAATTGCAGCATTTTCTAATAAACTTAAATAATGGTCATAATGAATAAAAGAATCTGGATCGCGCAGTAAAGAAGGCAAAATCCCGACCTGTTTTAATATTTCGATAGGATTAATTCCATAGCTACGCACCAATTCTTCGAAGCCACCGAGGCTGGCTGCACGAATATAACTCGCCATGACAAGATTCCTTTTGTCCTAAAAGATCAAGTCAGTGTCCTAAAAAGTCAAGCCGAATGCAAGTAATTTGATAAAGTAGGATAAGAGATTCCCTCCAACTAGGCATAAAAAAAATATTGAATTGCCATTTTAGCTGTTAAAAGGAAAGTCTATGCAACTTACAGTACAGTCTCATATCGTGCAAACCATGATCGAGCAGACCCTACAAGACTGCTTCCAATTGCAGCGCGCGAGTTTTCATCAACAGGGTATTGAAAGCAATGCGCAAAGAAAGCAGCATTTACTCAATTTAAAAGCCATGATTAATAATCATCGTGAAGCCATTGTTGAAGCTTTAAATCGGGACTATGGCAACCGTTCACGTCATGAAACCTTACTGGCAGAAATTATTACAGCGACAGATGACATTAATAGCAGCATTAAACATCTAAACCAATGGACCAAGGTACAAAAGCGTAAAGTCGATCACAGCATGTACTTCGGCGCCAAGAACCGTTTGATTCCACAACCTTTAGGCGTGATTGGCATCATTGTGCCGTGGAATTTCCCAATCAATTTGATGTTCTCGCAATTGTCCGCCGTGTTTGCTGCGGGCAATACGGCCATGGTCAAAATGTCGGAAAATTCAAGACATTTGGCAAAATTGTTAATTGAAATTAGCCCTAAATATTTTGCCAAAGAGAAGCTGCAAATTTTTGATGAGACAGGTGAAGTTGGCATCGCATTTTCCAAATTACCCTTTGATCACTTGATGTTTACAGGTTCAGGGGCAACAGGGCGTAAGGTCATGGCAGCCGCAGCGCAGAACTTAACGCCAGTAACTTTGGAGCTGGGTGGGAAATCTCCAGCGGTGATTGATCCTGAATATCCAATGGAAAAAGCAGTGGAACGGATTATGTTTGTGAAGCAATTTAATGCTGGGCAAATCTGTACCAATGTCGATTATCTGTTTGTGCATGAATCGAAATTAGAGGAATTAATTCAAACAGCCAAGGCTTGGGTGCAAGCACATGTGCCTGATATCCTCAGTAAAGATTACACCTCCGTGATTGATGATCGTGCTTATCAGCGTTTAATGCATAGTCTTGCCGATGCTGAAGCCAAGGGGGCGACCTTAATTAATCTCAATCAACAAGACGCTGATGCTGCAACACGCAAGATTCCGTTGACTTTGGTACTTGACAGCAATGAAGAGATGGAAATTGATACGCGCGAAACCTTTGGTCCAATTTTGATGGTGAAAACTTATCAAACGCCTGAACAGGTAGTGGATTACATTGTACAGCGTGATCGACCATTGGCATTTTATCCATTTAGTCACAATAAAAAATTAGTTGAGTTTTACATCAGTCGTGTCATGTCGGGTGGGGTATCGGTGAATGATGCGTTATTTCATGTAGGACAGCATGACTTACCCTTTGGTGGCGTGGGCGCCAGTGGCATGGGACATTATCATGGTTATGAAGGTTTTCTGACCTTCTCGAAAATGCGTCCAGTGTTTTATCAGGCAGGTTTTTCAAGTTTGAAATTTCTGGCACCACCGTATGGCAAGTTTGCGACTTGGGTACTGAATTTTTTAATTCGTATGAAATCTTAAATTTTAGGTTAAACACTTAAACCTGACTGCGAGCTTCAAACCTCATTTTTGAAGCTCAGGGGAAAGTCATGTTTAAAAAAGGAAAAAAGAGCTATTAAAGGAGTTAATAGAATGAGTAATCAACATTTTGACTTTGATCAGATTGTGATTGGATCTGGTTTTGGTGGATCAGTCAGTGCCTTACGCCTAAGCGAAAAAGGCTATAAAGTCTTGATCTTGGAGAAAGGCTTGCGCCGTGAAGACCAAGATTTTCCAACCACCAATTTAGATACCAAAAATTATTTATGGATGCCTGAACTCGGATTTAAAGGCACCATGCAATTTACCTTTACCAGCAAGACCACCATCTTGCATGGGGTGGGTGTCGGTGGCGGCTCACAAATTTATGCCAATGTACATTTGATTCCACCCGATGCAGTTTTTGAGTCCGAGGCATGGAGCAAAATTCGTAAAGACTGGAAAGAAACCTTAAAGCCATTTTATGGTTTGGCGCAGCGTATGTTGGGAACCGCCAATAATACCTATACCAATGTGGCTGACCATACTTTAAAAGCAGTCGCAGGAGAGATGGGTTATGCCAATTCTTTTAAAACAGTCACGACAGGGGTGTTTTTCCCGCAAGTCGATGGTCAGCAAAACAAGGCGGTGAAAGACCCATATTTTAATGGGGATGGACCAGAGCGCAAAACCTGCAATTATTGCGGAGCCTGCATGTTGGGTTGTCGTAATAATTCCAAAAATACCCTGATGAAGAACTATCTGTATTTTGCCGAACGTAATGGAGTAGAGATTCGTCCAAGCTCTGAAGTGATAAAAATTACCCCACTGAATGAAGATGGCAGTGATGGGTATGAAATTATCGTGAAAGAAACTCTAGGCAAACAGGTGCGTCAGTATCGTTTGCGCAGTCGAGGAGTAGTGTTGTCCGCGGGAGTCATGGGTACTGTACCAATGCTGCTCAAAATGCGGGATCAACACAAGACTTTACCGAATATCTCGAAACTCTTAGGGCAAGAGATTCGCACCAATTCTGAAACCCTCACCACAGCCAACAACACGCGTGAAAGACTGGATGATGGTGTGGCGATCAGTTCCTTTATTTCTGTGGATGCTGATACCAATATTGAAGTCACACGTTTCCCTGAAGGGGCAGATGCTTCTTGGATTTACATTCCTTATGTGCCAATGGTGACAGGGCAAGGTTTCATCCGCTTTATGAAGTTTGTGTTCAATACACTGTTACATCCGTGGAAAACATACAAAGTCCTACGTTATAAGGGTAAAGCCAAAAACTCGATTATTTTATTGGTGATGCAAAAGTCGGAGGCGTTCATTCATTTGGAATGGCGTCGTAAGTGGTATCGCTTGTTTAAAAACAGCATTACTGCAGTCCAAAAAACTGAGGATACACCGCTCACGGTTTCATTTCCTGCGGCTGAAAAAGCCACCAAATTGATTGCAGAAAAGCTAGGTGGAGAACCGGGTTCGGCACTCACCGAAATTATATTGGGTACGCCAACCACAGCGCATATTATGAGTGGTGTGCCAATGGGTAGTGAAAAATCTAATGGTGTCGTTGATTTTACAGGACAAGTCTTTGGCTATAAGAATTTACGTGTACTCGATGGTTCGATTGTGCCGGGTAATTTGGGGGTCAATCCGTCCTTAACCATTACCGCATTGTCTGAATTTGCCATGAGCCAAATTCCTGTCTTCAATGAAGAAAAAGCCTCGAAGATTAAGCGTATTCAGTTTAGTCAGCCTTTGGATGGGCAGGTCTCGGAATTAAAAGGTGCAGGTGATTTAGCCATTGCATTAGCGCAAGCTTAATCAACGCCATTCATAGACCCATAACGAGATGATCCGTTATGGGTCTATACATTATTTATGGATCATTTTTTCAGTGTTTTGGAATTGACAAAGCTGGATCGCCATTTCGATTCATATCATTCATTTGAATAAAAATAAGCATGATTCAAGGTTTTAAAATTTATATATTTTTATAAAATATGATTATTTTAAGTGAGTATGTTTTATCTATCCTGTATTACATTTATCTATATTTAAGTATTGGTCGAATTTCGGAATAAATAGTGTAAAAGATAACAATTTTCAGTTAGATTTTTATATCTTATGTTTTAATATATTGTTTTGTATCTTAACTGTGATACAAGTTTATTTAAATTTTATAAGTTATTGATAATAAATATTATAATTTAATAGTGTGACTGGTGTTGTCACAAAATTGTCATAAAGATTTAAGTAATTTTTAAGTTTCAAAACTTATTTTTAAATGAATCAATTTATGGCGAGATGACTATGACGACATTCATCTTTGGGAAAAATTTTTCAACTACATATGGTGGTCTGAATTATTATAAAAATCATAAAATTTATGAAAATTCTGTATTAAGACTAGAATATTTGAATGAATTACACGACCAGAAAACCTATCGAGTTGTGTCACATCAAAAAAATATGATGCTGCACATACATGCTGTGCAAGAAAATCAAACCGAGCGTAAACAGGTGGAAAGCTTCATCAGTACCAAGTATCAGGAAATGCATAAAGCCACCTTGTCACATTTCTCGTCCACTTTATTTGTGGGGGAATTTAAGCATCAAACCCAAGTGGCAATTGGCATTGAGCCGTTGAAATCGCATCAGGCATTTTTGGAACAGTATCTGGTACAGCCAATTGAACAAACTTTGAAGAACATGATTCAGCGCGATGTCGCCCGCGACAAGATTGTCGAAATTGGCAATTTGGCATCACAGAACATGGAATATGCCAAAATGATCGTGGCATTTTTGGTGTTTTACCTGACCGTAGCGGAGGTGGAGTGGGCGGTGTGTACGGGGACAATTGCCGTGCGCTATGTGTTACAGCAAATGGGTCTGCATTTTCAAATTCTAGAGAAAGCCAATCCTGAAGTATTGGGCGAAGCCCAAAAACAATGGGGAAATTACTACCAGCAAAAACCTTTGGTCTTGGCGATTAATGTTGCAGATGCTTTGGCTGTGACTCAACAACATTATGATTTTAAGATTAATCATGCTGCAATCAGTGGGTGAAGGGTATGAATCAACTTTTTGATGTCATTGCCGCATACGCGAAGCAAAGCCCTAAACGTGAAGCGATTGTCACCGAAGCACGCAGCGTGACTTATGCAGAACTGGACAATGCGGTAGAACTGCTAAGTAAGGAACTTGTACAGTTACAGACGCAGAAACTCGCGATCTGGGGCATGAACAGTATCGATTGGGTGTTGATTGATTTGGCTGCTAAGAAGGTTGGGATTACCGTGATCCCGATTCCTTTGTTTTTTAGTGCGCAACAGATTTTACATTTACTCCAAGACAGCGCGGTCGATACGATTTTTATGGCAGATGTCAATCTGACCATTTCAGCGTATCACCTCGATTGTGTGGCAAAAAACCATACATGGCTGCATAGCTTGAGTGAACAAGGGCGTATTCAACAATTGTTGGCTGCCGAACAGGCTTTAGGGACTTTTATTTGTTTAAATGTTGCTGCATCCGCGCCTACAGATTCAGTCGTTCCTGCAAAGATTACCTATACCTCAGGCAGTACGGGCACACCGAAAGGAGTATGTCTGGCAGAAGAAACTATTCAGTCGATTACAGAATCCTTGAGTACAGCCTTACAGTCGAGCCAGTTGGGACGACATTTATGTCTGATTCCCTTTGCGACTTTGCTGGAAAATATTGCCGGTATTTATGTAGCCTTGAATATGGGACGTTCAATTGTAGTTGGTAATGTCAGCCAGTTTGGACTGATCTCGAATCATGAGTTTAAGGTGGAAAACTTTGCAGCAACTGTGCAACAGTATCAGATTCAGAGCGTGATTTTATTGCCGCAAATGCTCAAGGCAATGGTGGAATATATTCAGCAGTATGGTGCACAAGCTTTTCCAAGTTTGAAATTTATTGCGGTTGGTGGTGGCAAGGTATCGACCGATTTGCTGTTGCAGTCGCAACAGTTGAACTTACCCGTTTATGAAGGTTATGGGCTGTCAGAATGCGCTTCAGTGGTCAGTTTGAATTTGCCCAATGCCAAAAAGATTGGCAGCGTGGGCAAGCCTTTAGCCCATGTGGATGTGCAAATTGCAGACAATGGTGAAGTGGTCGTTCGTGGCAATGCCATGCAAGGCTATCTCAACGAAGAGGTTGTTGATCCGCTGATTCATACAGGGGATGCAGGCTTTTTTGATGAAGACGGTTATCTGTTTATTACGGGACGGATTAAGCAAATTATTGTCAGCAGTTTTGGGCGCAATATCTCCCCGGAATGGGTGGAATCCAATGGTTCTAGTGAGCCAGAAATTAACCAGATTGCGATTTTTGGTGAAGCACAGCCTTATCTTTCTGCCGTGATTTATGCCAAAGACAATGTGTCGGATGGCATGTTGCAGCAAGCGGTACAAAAAGCCAATGATCGCATGCCTGACTATGCCCAAATTAAGCAATGGTATCGATCCACCGAGCCATTTTCACTGAGTAATCAGATGCTAACCGATAACGGGAAATTGAGACGCAACGAAATTAAAAAGCAATTTGGGCAGTATTTATCACTGCATTAAGCTGCCGTTCAGCAAGCGATAGTCGCCATAAGACCTGAAGATTTAATTTCAAAGCAAAAAATTTCACTAGATAGTGAGTAAAGATATGAATATTGAACAATCCATATTCGACCTTGAGCAAAGTCGTAGTTACCCAGCTTCAAGTCACGCAGAAATCAAGCATACCTTGCGTAAACAAGGTTGGATTTTACTCAGACATGAACATTATGACGTGCAGCGTTTTAGTGAGTTGATGACTGCTTTATGCCAAAAGCTGACCTATGACCCTGCTCGTGAAAACATCACCCAACAATCCCAAAAAGTGGATGCAGGTACTCAGGCTGTGGGACTACATATTGAAAATGGCACCACGCCTTTGCCACCCGACATTATTGCCTTTTTTAGTGAAGTCAGTGCATCTCAAGGTTCACAAACCACAGTGTGTGATGGGCATGCTGTATATAACAGCTTATCTGAGCCGTTAAAACAAAAGTTCGCAGAGCCGATGACCATTAGCCGCTATTTGCCGAAACTAATTTGGCAGAAATATGTGGCAACGGCTTTCAATATTGCCGAAGCGGATACCGTGACTTGGGAAGATTTGAACAAGTTTATTCAGATGATTCCGGGGCAAGCCATCAGTCCAGCACATGAGGGTGGGGTGGAATATCATCTGCAAATGAACATGATCCGCCATGATAATTTGAAAGGCGTGCCTGCATTTGCCAATACCATTTTGGGACCATCCTACAATTATCAAAAACCCAAATTCACTTTTGCGGATGGTCACGAGATAAGTCAGGAACTGATTGCAGAACTGGCGGAACTTTGTGAACAGCATACACAGGAAATTGACTGGCAAGATGGCGATGTGGCGATTATCGACAACAAACGTTTAATGCACGGTCGACGTGAAATTTTAGTGCCACTTGAGCAGCGTAAACTCTATATCAGTATGGGTTTAGGATTGAACCAAACATTTTAAGCGCGAAGTCTGAATAAAACGAGAAGGAATAGGGTTATGTCAAATTTAAACGCAGTGATTGTTGGGGCAACAGGTGGTATTGGTAGAGCCATCGTTGAAAACTTATGTAAAAACAATATGAATGTGGTACTGGTGGCACGTAATGCTGAGGCATTGCAAAGCATGCAGACTGAACTGAAACGACAGTTTCCGCAGCTGCAACTGCAAAGCTTGTGCTGTGATTTAAGCGATGCAGAGAGTCGTGAGCAATTTATCCAAGCATTGACGCAGCAAAATATTCGCATCAATTATTATATTAACAATGCAGGGGTGAATGATTTTTCGTTGTTCAGTCATCAAGCCAGTGAAGCCATTGAACAGATGATGCTGATTAACGTGGTTTATCCATTGCAATTGATTCAGCAGATTATTTCATTGATGTCGAAAACGGCACCAAGCCAAATCATTAATATGGGCTCGACTTTTGGCAGCATTGGTTACCCTTGTTATGTCAGTTATTGCGCCAGTAAGTTTGCCTTACGCGGTGCAACCGAAGCTTTGGCTCGTGAATATTCCAATTCACCGATTCAGTTTAAATACTTCTCGCCACGTGCAACCGACACTGCCATGAACAGTCCAGTAGTGGTAGAAATGAATGCCAAACTGGGTGTGAAAATGGACAGTCCTACTTTTGTGGCTGAAGAGCTGTATCAATTTATGCAAAATGACAAGTTGTATTATCAAGTGGGCTATCCTGAAAAAATCTTTGTTAAAGTGAATCAGGTACTGCCGAATGTGGTGTCGAATTCGATTCAAAAAGACATTGATAAAATTCAGCGTTTTGCAGAATTGAATCACCCTAAAATCACTACGGTTTCATAAATAGTGCTGTAGTAATAGGGTGCCTAATTTTCGTAAGTTAGGGATTAAGGGGATTGTAACCACTGTTTGAGTTTATCTTGCTGACCAAAGACTTTGGCAAATTCCTCGGTGGTTAAAGCACCTTCTTGCTTGGCTGCTTGGTCACAGTTAACTTTACTGAGTTGTTTGGCAATGCCCCATTCGCCTTTTACAATCGCACCCATGAGTGCGGTATGTCCTTTGCTGTCACGTAAGCAACGATTGGATTGATGCGCCAATAACGTGTCAACGACTTCGGCATGACCATAATAGGCCGCCATCATCAGGGCGGTAAATCCTGCTTGGTTTTTAATATCCACAGGAAAGCCATGAGTCAGAAATTCTTGAATAACTTCAGTATTTCCTGATTTGGCAGCAGCAAAATACAGATCAATCAATTCCTGCTGAGCCGAATCTGTTTGCATGATTGGCGTTATTGCAGGTTCTTGAGCATTGGCACTTTCAATGCCAAGGGTCAGTAAAGTGATACTGCTGATGCTTAAGCAAGCCCACATGCTCATATTGAATAATGTTTTCATGTTCAAGACTCCTAACCGACAATAAAAATAGTGCCTGTAAAACTCACCCTAGGGTTGCAGGAAAGGTGTAGAGTTTTACAGGGCTTCTCGGTGGTGACGTCCAATTTTCCCTAGTCACACATCTGGTGGATGGTTGAAATTAGTCTTTCAACAGTGCAGCTTTGGCTTTCACGGTTGCCAAATCGCCTTTCACGGCTTGAGTTAAACGCGTACCGTAGTCCATATCAGCTTTGTAGAAATACGACAGCATGATGTGTTTGGTTTCGGCATCTTTGACTGCACCCAAGTCCGCGGCCAAATTACGAATTAAGTCTTTTTTCTCGGTAGCCGAATAAGAGCGGTACAATTCACCCGCTTGTTTAAACGGCTGTTCTTTTTGAATGGCCTGTTGCATGACTGTGCCATTTAATGGCGTTTTGACTGCCTTGGCGTTGGCTGTCGAAGGTTTAGGTTCCATACGGCTTGGTTCGTAGTTCACATTCGACTCACGCTCAGAGATGTTCATGGCACCATCCTGATTGTTATTGTTGACCTGAACGACAGGGCGGTTCACTGGAATCTGCTGATGATTTGCGCCTAAGCGATACATTTGCGTATCTGAATAAGAGAACACACGACCTTGTAACAAGCGATCTTCAGACGGTTCGATGCCCGGCACGATGTTGCCCGGTGCAAATGCCGACTGTTCGGTTTCATTAAAGAAGTTTTTCGGCATGCGGTTTAGGGTCAACGTACCCACTTTCACTTCAGGAATCAAATTGGTCGGCCAGATTTTGGTGGCATCTAATGGATTAAAATCAAACTTATTCAAATCTTTAGGATCAAGCACCTGAATATACAAATCCCATTTCGGAAAGTTACCCACATTAATGTTCTTGTACAAATCATTGGTCAAATGGTTGAAGTCTTTCGCCTGCATGGCTTGAATTTGTTCAAGGTTAAGACCTTTGACACCTTGCTTAGAACGGAAGTTAAACTTCACGTACTTGTATTCGCCTTGATCGTTATACAGCTTGAATGCATGCACGCCAAAACCGTCTTGCTCACGATAACTGGTTGGAACACCATTATTGGTATAGACATAGGTCAACATATTGACTGCCCAAGGCTGACTTTGTAAAAAGTCGAAAATGCGGTTCGGGTCTTGAACGTTGTCAATTGGCGATGGTTTCATGGCATGAATGAAGTCTGGGAATTTAATCGCATCGCGAATAAAGAACACAGGGGTTTGGTTGCCAACCAAGTCCCAGTTGCCTTCTTGGGTATAGAATTTAATGGCAAAACCATGCGGGTCACGTAAGGTTTCTGGTGAACCTTTAGAATGAATCACGGTAGAGAAGCGTAAAAAGACTGGCGTTTTCGTACCCGCTTTGAATAAAGAGGCAACGGTCAGGTCAGATAAATCTTTGGTGGTTACGAACTCACCATAAGCCCCTGTACCGCGGGCATGCACGACGCGCTCAGGAATACGTTCACGTCCAAAGCGTTGCAGTTTTTGTACCAATTGGACGTCTTGAAGTAGGGTAGAACCATGTTCACCCGTAGTAATTGAGTTTTGGTTATCGCCAACTGGTGCGCCGTTGTCTTTAGTCAATGGGGCTGCATAGTTACTGGTAGTTACTGCTGCGAGCATGGCAACAAGTAATGAACGTTTAAACATATTTAATCTCTCGACGATAGTTTCCCTTTCCTGCGAGAGTTAAGCTACTGAATTATAAAAACTTGGTAAAACCGTTTATTTTTATGTAATTTATCTAAAAAATAGATCGAATAAATCTTCGACATTTAAAATTGGGAGCATCTGCATTGAATAAACGCCATCAAATTATAGATATGAGGATTTCGGGCGTGTAAAAATCATCAACTGAATTTGAGAGTAACGTCTTAAATATGAATGAAGGAAGATCAATCAAGAACTGATTTTTTATCTGCATCTAATTTTATATTTTATTGAATAAAAACAATCTATTGTCAAAAAAAATTGAACGGATATTTTGACTATGATTAATCGGAGAATTATCGAATTTCTAGACTCTGTAAATAGGGTGCTTTCTAAATCAGGATTGTTACAACTCGGCGCAAAAGTTGAGTTGATCTGAGCATTAGATTGAGCGTATTGCACCTAATTTGAGATGCAATACTGATTGGAAAGAATGATATTTAAAAACGGTAAAATCAATGGATTACATCATTTTTTAGACAGTCATTGAAGTGTTATTTTCCGAATTGATACTGTAAACCCAACAAAAAGGTTCGCGGTGCAGCAGGGGTATAACTCGCTTGATTGTTGCTAAACGAGGTGCTTTCAGCATAGTGCACATCGGTTGCATTCATAACTTGTCCATAAATTTCATAGGCTTTATGGCGATAATTGGCACGTAAATTGAGCAAGGTATGACCTGAATATTTCACCGTATTGGCATCGTTAATCCAGTAAGATCCAACATAAACGCCTTCTGCTGAAAGTAATAATGCTGGAATAGGCTGAATCTGATATTCCAATGTGCCAAAGCTTTTCGGTGAACTTGGCATACTGTTACCGCTGTAATCCAGTATTGAAGAGGGCTGGAATTCACGGTATTCATGTCGAGCCAAACTTCCAGAAAGTTTCAAACGTTGCTGATAAGCATCGCTGATTTTCCATGACCCGCCAATTTCAATACCTTCATGTAGAGTTTTACCTGCATTGCGGGGTTCACGGGTATTGTCAGGCTTGGTATAGCTAATCACCTCATCTTCACCTGTTAAGCGGTAAAGCGTAATTTCTCCATCTAGCCGATCATCCAACAATTGGAAACGCAGACCTGCATCAATATTATTAAACGTTGCCTCAGTCAGGTTGGGTGTGACCAAGTTTGCGCCGTATAAACTGCTGACTTCTGGTGGGACAAAGCCTTGCGACCAGTTGCTATAAAAATCCAGTGTAGGGGTAATATTCCAGATGAAACCCAGTTGCGGACTGGCTTTATGAAAACTGCGACTTTCATCTGGGGCACCGGTAATATTTGAAGGCGTGAGATGGTTGTGATAATCGTATTTGATCCAGTCATAGCGTGCGCCAGCGACTAAATTCAGATTGTGCAAGGCTTGCCAGTTGACTTGGCTATACAGCGCTTGGTTACTGACATCGACATCATAATCACGCAGTAATTTACGTTGCTGATAGCCTGTATAAATAAGTGTGCTAGGATCACGGAACACTTGAATGTCATTGGTTCGGGCTTCATTCGGCGTTAGTTCCGCCATAGCTCCCACAATCAGTTTCATCTGATCAAAATTCGCAACATGCTGTGCATTTAGACCATAGGACTGGAAACTGTTATAGGTGGTTTGACCAGTATAGGTCCCTGTAGCTACGCCATTTTTCACATCGGTACGGATGTTATAACTTGGGTTTTGTTCAGTGGTGTTGTCACGGTAATACAGCGTCATTTGGCTTTGCTGCTGATCATTCCATGCATGACTCAGTTGAGAAGATACACGGGTTGAATCCACTTCACGGTAGGTAAAGGTTTGGTAGCTATAGCCAGGGCGCTGACTAAAATCTTGCGCGTTCAGACTTCCTGTCATATCTGCATACAAATGGTTATAGCTGATGATATTTTTTAATTGAGTCGCATCACTGATTTGCCAGTCATGGCGTAGGGTAAAGCTTTGTTTGTCGCTTTCCGCATGATCTTGCCAACTGTCACCACGATCACTGACATAGCCCGAAAGGCGTAAGCCTTGATCACCCACTGCGGAATTAAAGGTATTGGATGCTGCAAGATCTAGCCGACGATAACCTTCACTGCTGAAACGGATTCCCAAGTCTGCGGTTGGGGTAAGGCTCGGAGCTTGCGTTAAAAAATTGATTGTTCCACCAATGGCATTACTGCCATAAACACTACTGGCAGGTCCACGCAGTACTTCGATACTGCCAATGCCCGCCATATTCATTTCATATAAGGCATTGTGGTTAAACACACCCACAGGTCGAATTGAAATACCATCTTCCAGATATTGATAGACCGCAGCAGTGGTAATGGGTTGGCGAATGGACATCATGTGTTGTTCATTGCCCAAATCATTCATCAGTACCCCTGGGGTTTTATTGACGACTTGACCAATAAAGGTGGGATGTAATTCTTCAATCTGTGCTTGATCGACCTTGCTGATTGCGGCTGGGGTATGGCTGAGTGATTCGCCTTCACGACTGACAGTCACCACAATGGTGGCTAAACTTTGAGTATCTGATGGTGTAGTCGTCTCTGCGAAAGCCGTTGTTACAGACAGGCATGCTGTCGCCAGTAGCGATAAGCGAAATGGTAAAGTTTGCATATAAAACCTATAAAAAAGCAATTAAAAGCGCACAACAGGCGGAAACGGGTTGTGTGAAATAAGAAATTAAATTGCGATGTTTATAGGGCGAAGGGAGGAGCTTGCTTTAGTGGGAACAGATAAAACAGTTGAGGAATCTGAAGTTGTTCTGCCCATCGGTAACATAAGCAGCGCACCTGAGCGAACCAAGCAACAATCAACAGTAAAATGAGCGCCAATAACGGCAAAATTGCAGCGGCATCCAGTCCATGGCTACAGAGCGGGCAATGCTTCATAATTTCAGAAGCAAGTGCATAGACCTCAAGCTCATGTAGGCTGAGTTGATCATGTTGATGCTGATGGTCGAGTTGCATATGCGCAGTAGAATGCGTTGACATTTTCGCATGGGGTTGGTGCAAATGCTCATCTTGCATGGTCAACGCCATATTGACAGTTGGTTGACAGTGACTTGGAATGGCATATAACGCAGGTGCGATACCCGTTTGCACTAAGGTGGGCAGAAACATGTGCCAAAGCAAGCAAAGCAAAGTCAGCATACCCATGAAGGTACGTCGCTTGTGCAAATGCTGGCGAAAGGTGAAAGTCATGTTTCAGTTTGTAACCGAAGTGAAATACGTCGCGAAAGTATACTGAAAAAAAGAAACTTGAAAATATAAATTAGATTTAAAACCGAGCTTTATTTTTAATATAAGCATCGGGTTGAAGCCCGATGCTTGAATGCTTATTACGATTTAGGTTGTAGACTTTCAATGGTTGAAATAAAGTCGGTAAATTTCTGTCCTTGAATCACCACATGTGCTTTCAGTAAAGCCTCAGCTTGTTGCTCATTGCCCGCAAAAATGGCTTCTAGAATGTCGTTATGTTCCGTGAATGAATTGTTCATACGGTTATTCACACGCAGTTGCAAACGACGATACGGATGTAGACGCTTATGTAGCGTACAGGCTTGCTCAATCAAGAAAGCATTGTGACTGGCTTGGTAAATGGCAAAGTGAAAGAGACGATTCGCTTCATAGTAATTTTCTGAATCATTTTGATTCAAATAGTCCTGACATAACTGATGTAGACGTTGTAATTCCAGTTTTTCTTCAGGCTGAATGCGTCGCGCTGCCAAGCGTCCACACATGGCTTCCAGTTCAGCCATGACTTCAAACATTTCACATAAAGTCAGTGGGTTAATGGTTGGAATAATCGCACCACGACGCGGGCGAATTTCAACTAAACCTTCAGCAGCCAGCAGTTTTAATGCCTCACGAATCGGCGTGCGAGAAGCGCCATAGCGTTCGCACAGCTCTTGTTCATCCAGTTTGGTTCCCGGTAAGTAGAAACCATAAATAATATCGTCCTCTAGTTTTTTACTAATTTGAATAGAAAGAGGGAGTTCCGCAATAGAGTTCATACATCACCAAAAAATTGTATACAATTTATGTTTATTTGAGTACAAAGCATTGTACACTGAATACAGATAGGCTATAACTATACCAAATTATTAGAAGTACAGCATGATCCAGGGAGGATTCAGCGATGATTATTTACGGAACAGCCATACTGGCAGTCTGCCATCTACTCGGTGTTTATCTAGGCAATATTCTAGGTATGGCACTTGGCGTTAAAGCCAATGTTGGTGGTGTCGCGATTGCCATGATTCTACTCATTATTTCAAAGGAGCTTTTAGCAAAACGTGGACACCTGCCACAAGTGACACAGTTCGGTGTGTTGTATTGGTCAGGGATGTACATTCCAATCGTGGTTGCCATGTCAGCAGGGCAAAACGTAGTTGCCGCTTTATCAGGCGGTATGTTGGGACTGATTGTTTCTGTCGCTTCACTTATTGGTACGGTGCTGGTGATTCGCTGGTTAAATAAATCTAGCGGTGATTATGCAACCTATGAATGGGCAGCTGAAACAGCAGAAAAAGCGGTCTAACAGCCAGTCAAGCATGGATACAGAATAAAAACGGTTGGTCGGGTTACAAGGAAGAAACGTAATGGAAGAAATAGTCACAGTATTGACAAAAAATGCGCTGGTCACAGCGTTGGCAGTAACAGGGTTAATGATGTACGTCTCGCATCTCCTGTCTAAATATCTTACCAAAGGCAAACTTCAAAGTTCAGCAATTGCCATCACCATGGGCTTGGTCTTGGCATACTTTGCAGGTGTCTATACCCAAGGCGAAAAAGGCATTTCAGACATCGCAATTTTTGGTGGTTTTGCATTGCTTGGAGGCGCAATGTTGCGTGACTTGGCCATTGCTTCTACGGCATTCGAAGTTGATGTCAAAGAAGTCAAGAAAGCAGGCAAGGTCGGCATGATCGCGCTGCTGTTGGGTTGTGTGATTCCGTTTGTGATTGGCGCCATGGTGGCTTGGGTTATGGGTTATAGAGATCCAGCATCTATGACCACAATTGGTGCAGGCGCAATGACTTATATCGTGGGTCCAGTCACAGGCACTGCAGTGGGTGCAAGCTCAGAAGTAATTGCATTATCTATTGCAATTGGTCTGATTAAGTCAGTGTTCTTTATGGTTGGAACACCATTACTCGCAAAATTCATGTATTTAAAAAGCCCTCGTTCTGCCATGGTGTTTGGTGGTTTGGCGGGCACAACCAGTGGTACAGCGGCTGGCTTGGCAGGTACAGATGTACGCTTAGTTCCTTACGGTGCTTTAGTTGCAACATTCTATACAGGCTTGGGTTGTTTGCTCGCTCCATCGGTATTTTTCCTCACGATCAATGCCATTTTCGGTTAATCAAAGCATAAAGGTGTCAACATGAACCAAATGGTTAAGAAGCGCTTATGGGATAAGCAGCGCACACGTAGACAAGAGAAGCTTGATCTTGCACAACAAAAAGGTTTTAGCAAACAAGTTGAACATGCGCGTGCAATTGAACTTTTAGAAACGGTCATAGCCAGTGGCGATCGCGTCTGTTTAGAAGGCAATAACCAGAAACAAGCCGATTTCCTTTCAAAATGCTTAAGTCAATGTAACCCAGATGCGGTGAATGACTTACACATTGTGCAATCTGTTTTGGCATTGCCAAGTCATATTGATGTGTTTGAGAAAGGTATTGCCTCTAAAGTAGATTTCTCTTTTGCAGGTCCACAAAGTTTGCGCTTGGCACAGTTGGTTCAGCAGCAAAAAATTAGTATTGGCTCCATTCATACTTACTTAGAGTTGTATGGTCGCTACTTTATCGACCTGACACCCAATGTATGTTTGATTACTGCACATGCCGCAGACCGTGAAGGCAATTTATATACCGGTGCCAATACGGAAGATACACCTGCCATTGTAGAAGCGACAGCCTTCAAGAGCGGCATTGTGATTGCACAGGTCAATGAAATTGTAGATAAGCTGCCACGTGTTGATGTACCCGCAGATTGGGTCGACTTTTATATTGAAAGCCCCAAGCACAACTATATAGAACCGTTGTTTACCCGTGATCCTGCGCAGATTACTGAAGTGCAGATTTTAATGGCGATGATGGTCATTAAAGGCATCTATGCACCGTATCAAGTTCAACGCCTCAATCATGGTATTGGTTTTGACACTGCTGCCATTGAATTGTTGCTCCCGACCTATGCGGCATCCCTAGGGCTAAAGGGGCAGATTTGTACCAATTGGGCATTGAACCCGCATCCAACCCTGATTCCAGCGATTGAAAGTGGCTTTGTCGATTCTGTGCATAGCTTCGGTTCGGAAGTGGGGATGGAAGACTATATTAAAGAACGACCCGATGTGTTCTTTACAGGCAGCGATGGCAGCATGCGCTCGAATCGTGCCTTTAGCCAAACTGCGGGTCTCTATGCGTGTGACTTGTTTATTGGTTCGACTTTACAGATTGATTTGCAAGGCAACAGTTCAACCGCAACGGTCGATCGTATCTCTGGTTTTGGTGGAGCGCCAAATATGGGTTCAGACCCGCATGGTCGCCGTCATGCCAGCTATGCTTATACCAAAGCAGGTCGTGAAGCGACCGATGGTAAGCTGATTAAAGGTCGTAAATTGGTGGTACAAACGGTGGAAACTTACCGTGAACACATGCACCCAGTATTTGTCGAAGAGCTAGATGCTTGGCAACTCCAAGACAAAATGGACAGTGATCTGCCGCCAATCATGATCTATGGCGAAGATGTCACCCATATTGTGACGGAAGAAGGCATTGCCAATTTACTGCTCTGCCGTACCGATGAAGAACGTGAACAAGCCATTCGTGGTGTAGCAGGTTATACCCCAGTTGGCATGAAGCGTGATGCCGCCAAAGTTGAAGAATTACGCCAACGCGGCATTATTCAACGCCCAGAAGATTTAGGCATTGACCCGACACAGGTCAGCCGTGATTTGCTTGCAGCCAAATCGGTCAAAGATTTAGTTAAATGGTCGGGCGGTTTATACAGTCCTCCAAGTCGCTTCAGAAATTGGTGATTCACATGGAAAAGTTAAAATTCGAAATACAATCAGTGCCTTTAACGCTAGAAAAAGCTCCTGTGATTTGTGGTGTGGTCGGTTCTGGAAACTTAGAAGTTCTGGTTTCACAGCATGATCAAGCCGATGTATGCCAAGTGGAAGTGACTACATCTGCGGTAGGTTTCCAGCATGTATGGCAATCCGTTTTAAATGAATTCGCACAGCGTCATGCGGTGGCAGGGCTGAAATTTCAATTGAATGATATGGGGGCGACTCCTGCGGTGGTGAATTTGCGCCTAAGCCAAGCCATTTCTATGTTTAAGGGAGAATAAAACATGGATTTAGTGATGTTGAAAAACAGTTTCTATGAAAAAACGGCACGTGCGCGTATTCAAGCTGTGGTCGATGAAAACAGCTTTAAAGAAATCTTGAAGCCAACCGAAATCGAAGTCAGTCCGCACTTGTCTGCTTTGGACATTCCAGGCAGTTTTGATGATGGGGTGATTATTGGCACAGCAGCGATTAATCAAACCCCAATCCATATTATTGCCCAAGAAGGACAATTCATGGGCGGTGCCGTGGGTGAAATCCACGGGGCAAAGATTGTCGGGCTGTTACATAAAGCCATTCAGGATCAATCACAAGCCGTGGTGTTCTTTGTGGATTCAGGTGGTGTGCGTCTACATGAAGCCAATGCGGGTCTGATCGCAATTTCAGAAATCATGCGTGCCATGTTACAAGTGCGACATGCAGGTATTCCAATTATCACGGTGATTGGCGGGACCTGTGGCGCATTTGGTGGCATGGGCATTAGTGCTTGCTTAAGCAGTACCATCATTATGACTGAAGAAGGACGTTTGGCGTTGTCTGGTCCAGAAGTGATTGAAACGGTCAAGGGTGTTGAAGAATTTGACTCGAAAGACCGTGCTTTAGTCTGGCGCGTGACTGGCGGTAAGCATCGTTTCTTGCTCAATCATGCCCAAGTTTTGGTTGAAGATGACATAACCGATATCCGCGATGCCATTTCGGCACAATTGAATCAAGCTGCAGCACGTCTGGATTTGGAGCAATTGCTACAACAACAACAGCAACTGGAAACGCAACAACAGCGCTGGTTTGGTAAAAATGATGGATTGCAAATCTGGCATGAAATGGGCATTGCTCATCCAGAACAAATCCCGATGCTCTCTGCGCATGAAGTGAAGTTGTTAAAGCAAGGATAAGCAGATGAATACAGAATTACTCTTAAAACAATTATTTCCAAAGCAGTTGGACTACCAGATTAATGGTTATGTGATTAAAGGCAATGCTGAAACTGAAGCGGGTCCTGTACGTATTTTAGGTACAGTCAATGCTGCACCAATTAATCAGGAAATTGCGATTGAGCTTGCAGGCGAAATTCTGCAATTGATCCAACAGCAAAATAAAACCCCAGTGGTGTTTATTGTCGATACTCAAGGACAAGACTTGTCACGTGCCGATGAACTGTTGTGCTTAAACCGTACCTTTGCGCATTTGGCATCTTGTGTAGATTTGCTGCGTCGTAGTGGACATGCCAATTTAGCCATTATTTTTGGACAAGCAGTCAGTGGTGGATTCCTGTCTTATGGATTAATGGCAAATGAAGTCTATGCACTCAGTGATTCACAAGTCAAAGTGATGGATCTGAATGCGATGGCGCGTGTCACTAAAATCCCTGTGGAGAAATTGAAAGACCTGTCGCAAAGTTCAGCCATCTTTGCACCGGGTGTGGAAAATTTCTACAAAATGGGTGCAATTAATGCCATTTGGCCAGATTTAGAGTCCGACTGGATTAGCCAAGCCCTGTTAAATCAGCAGCAACAGCTCGAAAGTTATATCACTGACCAGCGCCGTGTTGTCGGCCAGCAACGCCAAGGTCGTCAGTTGTGTAACCCTGTGATCGAGAAAGTTGCCAACGCTTAAGGAGGAAGCATATGGATCGTCATGACTTGGCTTATTTGCATCCCGCAGCAGACCTACATTTTTTGGATAGTTCCTTACCTGAACCTGCTAGACAAAAAGTGTACCAGTTGCTGCAACAGTCCGTGCCAATGACCATTTGTCGGCAGGACAATGATGATGCAACTCAGGTTAAGCTGGCGATCAATTGCTTGGTTGAGGGATGTAAATATCGTGTGGCTTGCTTGGTCGAAGCGGATGAAATTCAGCTCATTACCCGACCACTTTCCTTACATACCTTATTAATTGAACGACCACAGAGCTTTCAAGATGCAGCACTGCACGATTTTGCTAAAGCTTTGATCACACTCAACTGTGAGGTTTATGTTTATGGCTCCTATGCCTATGAATATCTGACCCAAGAAGCCTATATACGTGCTACTTCGGATTTAGATTTGGTTCTATATCCGCAAGATATGTCACGATTAGCAGACATTTTACAACTGATTAAAAAAACTCAAACTTTAAGTGCAGTCCGTTTAGATGGTGAACTCAAAATCCATCCAGACTGGCATGTTTCATTTAATGAATTGCTGATGATTTATCCTGACGCTAAGCAGAGCATTATCGGCAAAGGTTTGCAGCGTGTGGACATGCTGAAATTAGAACAACTATTAGAATGGAATCTTGAAGATGCAGACTGTACAGAAGCATGACCATCTATTCTTAGATATTTCGCAGCATGCGATGCGCTTAGATCTTCTGGCGCGAACAGCGCTTTATGATGAAGTGAGTTTGGCGCATAAACCCGGTTTGGTTTGCCCAACAACTCAAGGTAGCCATCAAGATATGGATTTTGCCTTGTTTGAGCGTAGCATCCAGTCCTTAACTTATTATTTTCAAGAACAATGTTTAAATGGCTATCATGACGTCAGTTTTGACAGCATTCGACAATGCGGGATTCAAGCTGAACAGGATATGATGGCAGCTACCAAGCAGGTGAATACCCATAAAGGGGCGATTTTTAATTTAGGTTTCGCCAGTGCAGCCGTAGGAAAATGTCTTGCCGCCGATACGCCTATACATGCAGATGCCGTTAGTAAAATGCTCAAGCAAACATGGAAAGACGAATTACTGCATCATTTAGAACGCAACCCGAATAGTCATGGTCAGCGTATGCGCAGTCAATATGGCATTACGGGGGCAATTGAAGAAGTGGCTTCTGGTTTTAAAACTGTTATGGATGTCGCGCTTCCACATTATTCAGCCATCTATGATAAAACTTGGGATCAAAACAAAGCCTCGATTCAAACTTTATTTGCTTTAATGGCACATCTGCAAGATACCAATATTGTTTGGCGCGGTGGTCTATCTGCGCTATATATTGTGCAAGATATGGCCAAGCAATTTTTGGCAGGCGGCGGTGTTTTGCAAACTCACTGGGTTGAAGATGTGCAGAAAATCGAAGATTATTTTGTACAGCACCGTCTTAGCCCAGGGGGGAGTGCGGATTTACTCGGTGTGACCTTATTTTTGCAGAAGGTGGAGCATGAATTTCGCAATCATATTTAGTGGGCAAGGCTTGCAGAATTTATCCCATGTGCAGCAACTTAAAGACCTCGCGCTTGAATTCAATGTGACCCAGCAACTGCAACAGCATTTACCAAAATTATTTGATCCAGATTTAAGCGAAGCAGATTTATACCCGAATGATTTTGCCCAGCCTTTCATTTTTGCGCTGCAATGGTGTCGTTGGCAAAAGTTAAAACCGCTATTAGATGAAATCATCAGCTTTTCAGGCTATTCACTGGGAGAACTCAGTGCCCTAAGTTGTTCAACAGACATTAGTTTTGAGCAGGGGCTATATCTTGCACAGCAACGTGCATTATTGATGACGGGTGCTGCACGAAGTTCAAGTGGCTTAATCTCAGTGCAGGGAATCAACTTGAAAGCCCTTGAACCACTTTTAACAAAGACAGCTACCGCGCTTTCAATCAAAATCAGTGACAGCAGTTTTATTGTCGGTGGTGATGATGAAAACCTAAAACAATTGACGCTACAACTTGAACAGCAGGGCGTGCGTTCGGTGAAACGACTGAATGTTACGATTCCTTCACATACTCCCTTAATGAATAGCGCTGTAGCCCCGTATCAGCAAGTTTTGCAGCAACAGACGATGAATCGCCTCAGTATTCCAATGATTAGTGGTTCAGGTGGACAAAAATACTTTAAATCCAGTGAAGCGGTCGATGCGCTCATTGAGCAAATGAACCATGCCATAGATTGGGATTCTTGCTTAACCGCCATTCAAGAAAATCAACCTGATATTGTCCTCGAGATTGGACCAGGCACTGCATTAAGCAAAATGTTATTGGAGCGACATCCAAGTTGCGTGGTTAGAGCAGTCGATGATTTTAAGACCATGCAAGGGTTAGAGCTTTGGATTGAAAAGCAGATCAATACCTATTCTTAAATAAAATCCAAAATGGCGCAGCAGGTTTTAGTCTTTATCAAGTCATGTTGCAGGTGCTTTGCAGAAATTCATTTAAGTCAAAAATATGATTTGGTTGGAACAATTGCTTATTTCAGGTGAAGTGAAAGATTCGGTAGATTGATTGAACTGAAATCAACTTGGAGCATTAAGCTATGACCATTAAATCGATCCGTTACAACCGTGGAGAACTCGCTTGCTGAACCCTCCCATGTGCAGTGCAATGTGCAAAACACTTAGATCATATGAAATGGGGTACGAAGGCATAAGGTCTAAATCCATCAACACGCAACATGATAAATTCAAACAGACAAAGACAATAAAATTATAAAGTCCCAATTGTTGGGACTTTTTTTTGCTATTTAATGTGTGAAACAGCTATTTCAGTCACGCTGCTGTACGGCACGTTCGACTTCTTCAGGTTCAATTTTCTGAATCTTATTGCCAAAGCTACGTAACCACCAAGTCAGTTGTGAGGTGAAAGGCACAGTAGCTGAAATTTGAACAAGATTGTCTGCTAAAGGCGTCACCACTTGATCTTTACTCAGTTGGCTTTCTTCGAAATAGTGTGCTTCACATTCTGGGATCGTGAGTTTTAATGCAACATTATCGGTCGGTTTGGTGTAATCCACTCTAAAACCGAGTGCACCAGATTCAATATATGCATCAATATCGAAGTTTACTGGATGCAGTGCGCGTGATTCGAGCACTTTGGCTGATTTAAAACGGTGCAGGGCAAAGGTCTGAATGTCGGTTTTATTAAAACGAGTGCAGATTAAATAAATCGTTGCACCTTTTTGCACCAATGCCAATGGATTCAGCGTATAAACGCTTTCTTCCGCCTGTGGTCGTTTCTGATAAATACACTCTAATTGTTTGTCTTGTAATAAGCCTTCATAAATCGCTTGTTGAGCAGCACGATCGACGACAGGCGGAATTAATGGCTGATTGGCTGGCACAATTCGAACCCGATTAATCCACTGACGTACGTTGTTTTGGGTCGACAAACTCCGTCGTGCCAAATCAAACCAAGGGTTCATTTCTTCGAGCAAACTTGGCGGTAACAGGTGCTTTAAATGTTCTTCGACCATCATAAAGGTAACCGCTTGTGAGCTGGTCATATGCGGCAAACTTTGAATGGGTGCATCAGAGCGCCAGCGCCAGCCTTGCGGTACAGTTTTGTTACTTTCGATAGGAAATCGCTGCGAAATTTGATTTAAATCACGCTGAATGGTGCGCAAACTGATATCAATGCCTTCTCTTTGTAAGAGTTCTTGTAATTCTCGCGTACCCATCCATTTACCCGTAGAAAGGCGAGACAGGATTTGCCATTGTCGATAAAGACTATTCGAAGTTTCTTTTTCTTGTGCAGACATAATTAAAAAATAGATAAGTTGGAATTTACAAGACTATGTCCAACACAATAAAAAAACCCGACCCGCTTGGCAAGTATTTCTCAAGCAATAGGGCAAAGAAAGTCCAATAATTTTAGACACAACATCAAGCAGAAATGACATTGAGTGCAGCAGGAATACATGAATAAATAGCGTTACAGCAAAGGAGATGCAAGGAATGGCATCCTTATTGCTAGATATAAAAATGTAGTGCTATAAATATAAAGAGGGTCATATGCTTAAAGAGAACGAGATTGCAGAGATAAACGGTTTATCACGAGAAGTGGATACTAAGCAATTGACAGGAAAAGTGGAGGGTATAGCAAAACAACAGGAGAAAACACAGTTACTTTTTGAGAGAACCAATTCCGTTTTTTTTAATGAAATGTTGGATGATCATACAGTTTCTGAAACTGCATGCGCAAAAATAGAACAATGGCTTTCACAATATACATTAGATGAATTACAAGCTTTAAATCAGCGTGCTAAAGAACACTTTTTATATGAGGGCATTACTTTTACTGTATATGGCGAAGCAGAGGGAACTGAGCGAACCATTCCTTATGATGTGATTCCGCGTGTGATCGCAAGGAAGCAGTGGAACAAAATATCACTCGGTTGTGGGCAACGTGCCAAAGCCTTAAACCTTTTTCTACATGATATTTATCATCAACAAGATATTCTCAAGGCTGGCATCGTACCTGAATTACAGGTACTAAAACATGAAGCCTATCAACCGCACATGTGCAATCACAGTTTAAAAGGCAAAATCTATAGCCAAATTAGCGGGATTGATATTGTCCGTGATCGTCATGGTGAGTTTTATGTACTGGAAGACAATCTCAGAACTCCATCAGGCGTGTCATACATGCTTGAAAGTCGTAAAATCAGTCAAAAATTAATGCCTGAACTTTGTCAGCAAAATAACTTACAAGGCATTGAACATTACCCCTTATTGCTTAAAGACATCTTGGCTGAAAATGCCTTAGTCGATAACCCATTTATTGTCATTTTAACACCAGGTCGTTTTAACAGTGCCTATTATGAACACTCCTTCTTGGCAAGGGAAATGGGTGTGCCTTTAGTAACATCACGTGACCTTTACGTCGAAAACGATAAGGTTTATGTCAAAACCGTGCGGGGCAAACAACAGGTTGATGTAATTTATCGTCGTATTGATGATGATTATCTCGATCCATTGTGTTTTATGCCGGATAGTACGCTAGGGGTTGCGGGCTTAATGTCTGCCTATTTGCAAAAAAATGTAGTCATCGCAAATGCTCCGGGTACAGGTGTGGCGGATGACAAATCCATTTATCCTTATGTCGATAAAATGATTCAATTTTATTTGGGCGAACAGCCTGTTTTGAAGAATGTTCCTACCTATCAATGTCGTGAAAGTCATGATCTTGAATATGTACTGGATAATCTATCTCAACTCGTGGTTAAAGAAGCTCAAGGTTCGGGCGGTTACGGTATGCTGATCGGACCACATGCTTCTGCACAACAAATTGCAACGTTCAAAGATAAAATTTTAGCGACACCACATCTATATATCGCACAGCCAACCTTGGATTTATCCGTCTGTCCAATGCTGACAGATACTGGTCTTTCAGAGCGTCATATTGATTTACGTCCATTCGTGCTGAGTTCACCTTACCGCACAGAAATTGTGCCAGGTGGTTTAACCCGTATGGCGATGCAGGAAGGCTCTTTGGTTGTGAATTCCTCACAGGGTGGTGGAATTAAAGACACTTGGGTTGTAGACCATCTCCATTCATAAACAATAACCACAAAGATTGAGGAGCAATTTCATGATTTTACTGAATACCAATGCACAACATATTTTTTGGTTAGGTCGCTATTTAACCCGTATTGAATATTTATGTACCCAATTTCCATTTACAGATGACCAAAAGGCAGTGACCTTTGCGCATGCTTTTTGTTTACCCGCGTTTGATGCCAGTTCACTAAATGAATTGGTGTTAGATCCTGAGCAACCTTATTCCTTTATCCAGCAGTTTCAATATGCAAAAGATAATATTCAGGAGTTAAGAGGGGTATTTTCAGCGAAAACCTATGCTGAATTGAACCAATACATTCGCAATGCCTGTGAAAACTCCACCTGTATTTGTGATGTGATTGCAGATTGTCGAGAAGTACTTGAGGCAGAGCCTGAGGAAATCTTCTTGTTTTTCTCTTTGGGGCAAACGCTAGAACAATTAGATCGCCAGCTGCGTTTAAAGCAGGATCAGACCCAAACCTTACAACATATCGCAGGATTTATTGAAGTTCTAGAACAGATGGGATGGGAGAGTTTAGATGAGGCTTGGCAACAACTCAAAACTCAGCCAGATCAAATGAGTTTCTATAATTTTAGTGATCAGGTGCAATATCTGTTTGAGGTGAATGCATGAAACTCATGATCAATCATCAAACGCATTATCAATATACTGAACAAGCGTGTAATAGCATTCAGTATATTAAAATGACGCCTTTTAATAATGCACATCAAAAAGTGCATTACTGGGATGTCAGTGTGCCGGGTGAGCGTTGTGTGAAGCAGGATGCCTTTAAAAATATCTGGATTACCAGCTCACAGCGTTTTGCCTATGAGCAGATGACCATTATGGCGCAGGGCATTATTGAATTGTCTCCTAAGCCTTTTGCTTTAAACATGACTGATCATCTGAATCCTTATCTTTTTTTGCAACCAACGCCGACCACGTTGTGTAATGCTGAAATGAAGGAGTTTGCACATCGTTTAGTGCCTGAAATTAACCGTCACAATTTGATGAAACTTTCAGAAGCGATTTTGCAGCATATTCCGTATTTACCGAATCAAACCTCAGTCAAAACCTCTGCCATTGACGCATTTCAAGATCGTCAAGGAGTTTGTCAGGACCATAGTCATGTATTTATTGCCATGTGTAAGGCTTTGGGCTTGCCAGCGCGCTATGTTTCGGGTTATTTATTTGTGCCAAATACATCACACCTTGCCAGTCACGCTTGGGCTGAGGTATTTATAGAAAACACATGGTATTGTTTTGATACCAGTAACCAGCTTTTCAGCCCTGAAGCGCATGTTTATGTTGCGGTAGGTCGTGATTACTGGGATGTTGCCCCAATTCGTGGAGTGCGCGAAAAGGGTGGTATTGAATCAATGCACTCTATTGTTCAGGTACTTGCATGTTAATGTGAGTGTATTAAGGGGAAGAGATGACTTATTGTTGTGCGCTACGATTAAAGGATGGACTTGTCTTTATTAGTGACACGCGAACCAATGCAGGCGTGGATCATATTTCTGTATTTCGAAAACTGTATACTTTCGGGATCGAGGGCGAACGTTTCATTACCATTCAAACATCGGGGAATTTAGCCACAACACAAGCTGTCATTGGCTATTTGCAGAATCAGATTGATTTAAAGCGTGAACCGAATTTACTCAGTGTTGATTCCATGTTTGAAGTTGCAGAATTGGTTGGGCATACCTTGCAGAAAGTGATCTCGGATGTCACCGAAAATACCCATGAGCAAAGTAATTACTACTGTAGCTTATTGGTCGGTGGGCAAATTGGTGAGAATGAAATGCAACTGTATAATATTTACCCGCAGGGTAATTTTATCTGCGCAACCAGTGATACGCCTTATTTTCAGATTGGTGAAAGCAAGTATGGCAAGCCGATTCTTGACCGCGCATTGACCTATGACATGCCATTAAGCGAGGCATTGCGTTGTAGCTTAATTTCATTTGATTCGACTTTACGTTCAAATGTTTCAGTGGGAATGCCTTTAGATGCGTTGATTTATACCAAGAACAGCTTGCACATTCCTGACGGTAAACGTATTACGGATGAAGACCCTTATTTCCAACGAATCAGTAAGCAATGGTCAGATACCTTACGTAATGGCTTACAAGAACTGCCTAATCCTTCCGAAGACTATTTTAAATAAGATTTTTACTTAGAATTTTCTATGAATAGCGCGATTAATCGCGCTATTCTTTTATCAGTACAACATACCAATAACAACAATCTCAGGATGAAAGATCATGTATCAACTCTGCTATGCGAGTCAGGCAAAATCCAATGCAGAACACTTATTGCAAGATTTACGCGATATTTTGTCTGAAGCAAGAGATTTTAATGTGCGCTATCAGATTAAAGGGGTGCTGTGCTATGCAGATGGTGTCTTTTTTCAATGTTTAGAAGGTGAGCAAGATGTTGTATTGGGCTTGTTGGATAAAATCAGATTTGACCAGCGTCATCATGCAGTCAATATATTGTCGACGCGAGAAACGGATTCAGATGCACATTTTCAAGATTGGAGTATGAAATATATTGGTCGGCATTCTGAAATTCATCAGTATTTCGAACAACTCGGATTACAGCAGTTTAATCCTCTCTTGCTGCAACAGCAGTCACTCCAGAATTTTCTCGAATTACTTTATCATCTTCCAGA
The DNA here is from genome assembly GCF_054112845.1 of Acinetobacter sp. NigerLNRRAM0016. Classification (NCBI taxonomy): domain Bacteria; kingdom Pseudomonadati; phylum Pseudomonadota; class Gammaproteobacteria; order Moraxellales; family Moraxellaceae; genus Acinetobacter; species Acinetobacter sp. NigerLNRRAM0016. Next base: position 73,245 of record NZ_JBSYVT010000009.1, on the reverse strand, counting down.
GCAACCTTTATAAAAGCTGAATATCGTATAAATAGCGAACCAGATACTGCTTGTTTCCATAAGGTAGCAGTATCTAGATCAAGTATGTCATAGCTTTTATTTAAGCGTGTGCACTGGGCGTTGGCTTAAGCGGCATAGAAGTTCATAGCCAATGGTGCCATTTGCATCGGCAACATCATCTACTAAGCGTTGTTTGCCCCATAGCTCAACTGGTGTACCAATGCTAATGTTGAGTCCTGTCACATCAATGGCGATCATGTCCATTGCCACGCGACCAACCACAGGCACGGTCTTGCCATGAATCACAACATAGTTTTGTTTGATGTAAGCACGTGGATAACCATCCCCATAGCCAATTGAAACAATGGCTAAATCCATATTCTGTTGTGCTGTAAAGGTTGAACCATAACCGACTTGTTCACCCGCTTGGATGTGGTTGAGTGCAATCACTTCCGCACTAAAGGTCATCACGGGTTGTAAGTCTAAAGCGTGAACATCACGATCTGCAAAAGGTGTAGCGCCATACAACATAATGCCTGGACGTACATAATCGAAATGCAGTTCAGGCCAACGATAGATGGCAGCAGAATTACAGCAAGAGGCGAGAATAGGGGAACAACTTTCTTTGACCTGTAAAAATTGTTGGATCTGTTGTTCGTTTAAAGGGTGATCAGCATCAGCATTGGCGAAATGCATAGCCAATACACAGCTAAAACCTTCAGCTTTGAGTAAATGGAAGACATCAATAATTTCAGTGACTTTAAAACCTAAGCGGTTCATACCACTGTTGAGTTTAACCCAGACTTTCAGTCCTAGTGTGTTGTACTGTTCTTTGTGTTCGAGTAACCAATCGACTTGTTGTTGATGATGCACAATACATTCTAATTTGTGCTCAATCACAGCCTGCATTTCATCTGCCGTAAAAATACCTTCAATCAAGGTGATCGGTTGTTGGTAGCCTAAGGCTCGAATTTCAAGGGCTTCTTGTAAACAAGCGACACCAAAGGCATCTGTTTCTTTCAAGGCTGCGAGACAGTCTTTGACACCGTGTCCGTAGGCATTGGCTTTGACCATACTGACGATTTTTGCTGTTGGGGCAAGTTGTTTCACACGGTTTAAATTATATTGAAGTGCTGAATGATCAATACAAACTGTAGCTTGGCGCACCCGAATTACTCCTTGGGAACAGGGAATGGCTAGATTAAAACGATTGCTTTATTTCAAGTCATAGAATAAGAAGATGATGATTTTATGTTGCTCATCAAGCAAAACCACAAAATACGCCAGTTATTGTAGACCTTTAAAATACAAATACCCATCTAATTTCATGGCTTTATTCCATATAAATGTATGGCTTGCAGGGATTGTTCGATTAAAGCACTTTTATCTTCGTTCTCATTGGAAATTTTAGATCTTTGAAATGAAAAAAATGGGCATAAAGCCCATTTTTTTATTCTTCATCATCGTACTGAGCATAAAACTCAGGGGATAAGTTACTAAAACGCGTATATTGACCTTCAAAAGCCAATCGAACCGTACCAATAGGACCGTTACGCTGTTTACCAATGATAATTTCAGCAGTACCGGCTTCTTTGGATTCTTTGTTATATACTTCATCTCGGTAAATAAACATAATTAAGTCGGCATCCTGCTCGATCGCACCGGATTCACGTAAGTCAGACATTACAGGACGCTTGTTCGGTCGGTTTTCCAGCGAGCGGTTAAGCTGAGATAAGGCAATCACAGGGCACTGCATTTCTTTTGCCAATGCTTTTAGGCTTCGTGAAATTTCACCAATCTCACCGACACGGTTATCACCCATACCGGGTACTTTCATCAACTGTAAATAGTCGACCATGATACAGCCCAGCTTACCACCATGCTGTTTGGCAATTCGGCGCGCACGCGCACGAACTTCTGTTGGCGGTAGGGCTGAAGAGTCATCAATATACAGGTGCTTTTCTTGCAGTTGTAGAATGGTACCTGTGACTTTAGACCATTCATCACCATCCAGTTTCCCCGAACGTAAATGCCCTTGATGGACTTTACCGTAGGCAGAAATTAAACGCATAGCGATCGAATCTGCTGGCATCTCCATAGAGAATACAAGTGCAGGCAAGTCACAGTTAAATAGCACACTTTCCACCAAGTTCATGGCAAACGTGGTTTTGCCCATGGATGGACGTGCCGCGACAATAATCATATCTCCAGCTTGCATACCTGAAGTTTTATTGTCTAATTCAAGGAAGCCTGTGGTTAAACCTGTAATGTTGCCATCTAACTGCGAAAGTTCGTTTAATTTATCGAAAACATCCGCAACAACGGTATTAATGGCCTTAGGACCTGCATTTTTCTTATTGTTATTGTGCTGTTCGGCAATCGAGAAAATGTTGGTTTCAGCCAAGTCTAGAATCTCACTCACGCTACGACCTTTGGTGTCATAAGCATTCTGTAAAATTTCAGAACTGACCTTGATCATATTACGTAAAGTCGAGAATTCTTTAATTTTATTGGCATAGGTTTCTAGGTTATAGAAACTTGATGGTGAGTCTGCCATCAGCTGCATTAAATATTCTTCACCACCAATGGCTTCTAGCAGATTTTGCTTGATCAGCCAGTCATTGACCAAGACGGCATCGTAAGGGGAGTTATCTTGAGCAAGCTTTTCGATGGCACGGTAAATATACTTATGACGTGTCGCATAAAAATCTTGTTCATTTAGAACATCACTTACTTGTTCGAATGACTCAGCAACAGTCATCAGCGCAGCAAGTACGGCCTGTTCAAGAGCTAAATTATGTGGTGGTGTACGAAACTCTTTGAGTTGATTCGACTCATTGATTTTGTTGTCTGCTTTGGTTGAGTTTGCTGTAGCAGTGGCATTCGCCTGAGACATATATCAAAAACCTAAAGATAAAAGCATGAATGAATAATGCAGAGAGAAGTGCATAGCATCATGATGATTTCATCCATAATACGCACTCTGATATAGAATAGTATCAAAAATTAAGCCCTTTTTGAGCTTGAATTTTACAAGAGAGAAAATTTAGAGATAAAAAAAGAGCATGCGTGAGCATGCCCTTTTTCTTGCAAGAAATTACTCAGATACGATAGTAACGAGAACTTCAGCAACAACATCATGATGCAATTGGATTGCGATGTTGAATTCGCCAGTGTGACGAAGTGCACCGTTTGGTAAACGAACTTCTGCACGGTCAACAACAAGACCAGCATTAGTTAAAGCGTCAGCGATGTCACGAGTACCGATAGAACCGAAAAGTTTACCTTCGTCACCAGCTTTAGCAGTGATAACGATGTTAACTTCGTTCAATTGATCAGCACGTGCAGTAGCAGCACCTAATACTTCAGCTTCTTGTTTCTCAAGTTCAGCACGACGAGCTTCAAAAGCAGCAGTGTTTGCTTCAGTTGCAGCTACAGCTTTACCTTGAGGGATCAAGAAGTTACGACCGTAACCAGCTTTAACTGATACTTTGTCGCCTAATTTACCAAGGTTTTTAATGCGTTGTAATAAGATAATATCCACAGCTCAACCTCACTTATGATTGTCAGTGTAAGGGATCAAAGACAAGTAGCGAGCTTGTTTAATAGCAAGCGCTAATTGACGTTGGTAACGAGCTTTAGTACCTGTAATACGGCTAGGAACAATCTTGCCGTTTTCAGTGATGTACTGTTTTAAAGTGTCGATATCTTTGTAGTCGATGTATGTAACGTTCTCAGCTGTAAAGCGGCAGAACTTGCGACGACGGTAAAAACGTGCCATTGATGTTCTCCTTATGCTTCAGCAGAGTCTTGAGCAGCAAGTTGTGCTTCTTCACGTTGAGCTTTACGCGCACGCTTTTCTTCAGCACTCTTAGCCAATAAAGACTCTTCAGTGATTGCGTTTTCACGACGGATGATTAAGCTACGAAGGATCGCGTCGTTGTAACGGAACAATTCTTCTAACTCATCAAGAGTAGTTTGACCACACTCAACATTCATAAGAATGTAGTGAGCTTTGTGGATCTTGTTGATTGGGTAAGCCAATTGACGACGACCCCAGTCTTCAAGACGGTGGATTTGACCTTCAGCTTCTTTGATGTGAGTTAGGTAACGTTCTACCATACCCACAACTTGATCGCTTTGATCTGGGTGTACCAGAAGTACGATTTCGTAGTGACGCATTGTCAGCTCCTTACGGATTATACAGCCCCTAACGTAATTATTAGAAGCAAGGAGTCACAACCAAGGTTGTGTCGCATTAGATGCGAGGGGTGAATTTTAGAAGGTTTAACAATAAAATTCAAGCAATATTAAATTTATGCTTTGAAAAAGAAAAATAGGGGATTTATCTAAATGCGGAGGAGATAGAAGCTTACAAATAGTAATTATATAAAGTAAATAAATAGACCAGCTCTAAAAGATAGAGAGGAGGTCTCTATCTTTTAAAACAGGGGTAAATGCGGGGCAGGGCTTACATAGCTAAAACTGAAGCTAAAACTTAATGCTGTAATCAGAATCACAGAATATAAGAAATAACGTTTAGCCCAAACTTGATCATTTTCAGCTTTAAAACCAATAATCGATAAATATACCCAATAAGCACATAAACCATTAAAAGTAATTAAGAAGAATAAGTTTGTATAACCAAAACAATATAAACTATTGAGTACTGCTGCAAACAAGATGACGTAAATCAGGCTTTCGACCTTGGTACGCAAAATTGAACGAGCAACAGGTAAAATTGGAATACCTGCATTTTTATAGTCATCGAAACGATAAATTGCAATTCCCCAAGAATGAGGCATTTGCCATAGTGCATATGCTAAGAAAATTAGTAATGCAGCTACATCGAATTCGTTAGAAACAGCCGTGTACCCAATCACAGGAGGGCTTGCTCCTGAAATACTACCAATCACTGTTTGGTGAATGGTGGTACGTTTGCTCCAAAGACTATAAAACCCAACATAAACAACAAAACCAAGAACAGCAAAACCAAAAGCATAAGCGTTAACAAAAAACCATAACATGCCAAAACCTAAAAGACCCAAGACAGCTGCGAAGATAAGCGCAACAGTTGGACTGATGGTTTTTTTAACAAGTGCACGGTTTTGAGTACGTTGCATCTTCTGGTCAATGTCTTGATCGATGACATTGTTTACTACACATCCTGATGCAACAACCAAGGTTGTAGCCAGAAGGGTAATCAGAAGTAAAAGGAAATCTACAGAACCTTGGGCGGCTAAGAAGAAGCCGCCCAAAGTGGTAACGAAGTTACCAAAGAGAATTCCTGGCTTAGTCAGGAATAAATACTTTTTCAACATGACAACCAGTTTAGAGCATCATGTTGAAGTGGAGGTAATTCATAACCCAAACAGAACCGATCAAAAGAACGGCAATTGTAAGAATTGTATAAATGAATGCAATTACGTTCCAACGTTGCTCTGCAGAAGAGTTCATGTGCAAGAAGAAAATCAACTGTACAAGAACCTGAGCAACAGCAGTAATACCAATTACTGCAAGCGTTGCACCACGGCCAAAGTTTTCTGGGTTCATTGCCATATAGAATGGAACAATAGTTAACAACACAGAGACAATAAAACCGATGGTATATTGCTTCACGGTACCGTGAGCTGCATCAGATGCATGATTATCATGACCCATTAGAGAACTCCCCTCAAGTAAACTACGCTGAATACACAGATCCATACGATGTCAAGGAAGTGCCAGAACAAGCTCAAGCAAGCAAGACGACGTGTATTCGGTAATGTCAAACCATATTTCTTGATTTGAACCATTAACACGATCATCCATACCAAACCAGAAGTTACGTGAATACCGTGCGTACCAACTAAAGTAAAGAACGCAGATAAGAACGCACTTGTGCTTGGACCATGACCAGCGTGTACAAGGTGATTAAACTCGTACAGTTCCATGCCAATGAACGATGCACCAAATACCCAAGTAATTGCTAACCATAGTAAAACTTGGCTAACATTCTTTTTGTAAGATGCAAGTACAGCAAAACCAAATGTTACAGAAGAAATCAAGAGAGCAAAGGTTTCAACTAATACGAAACCTAAAGACTCGCCGAAAAGATCTTTTGCACTTGGTGTGCCCGGTGGAACGTGACCACTTAATACAACGAAAGCAATGAAGAGTGTACCGAATAGGATCAAGTCACTCATCAAGTATGACCAGAAACCAAAGACTGTGATGTCAGTATCATCGTGATGATGATGCTCATCGTGTCCGTGGTTGTCGTGATGAAGTACTTCAGCCATTGTCTTAGTCCTTCTTCAAGTGTTTTTCAAGAATCGCATAGCGTTCGTTTTCAATGCGCTCAACTTCAGCAGCAGGAACATAGTAATCAACTTTCTTAGTGAAAGAGCTTACGATGAAGCTGATGATTGCAGCAACAAAGGTAACGACAACTAACCACCAAATGTGCCAGATTAAACCGAAGCCCATAACAGTGATGAACATTGCGATTACAAAACCAGCAGCACGGTTTGTCGGCATATGAATATCTTCATAAGACGCTGAACGTGCATAAGCAACACCATTCTCTTTGTCATTCCAGAAAGTATCGATACCGCTGATTTTTGGAAGGTGAGCAAAGTTATAGAACGGAGCAGGTGAAGACGTAGACCATTCAAGTACACGACCATCCCATGGATCGCCTGTAAGGTCCATGTTGTCGTGGCGTTGTAAGAAACCAACGATGATTTGCATTAAGAAACATGCAATACCGATCGCAATTAATACAGCACCAAACAATGCGATTGTGATGTACGGATCCCATTCTGGGTTGTCATATGTATTCAAACGACGAGTCATACCCATGAAACCAAGGATATAAAGTGGCATGAATGCAAAGTAGAAACCGAAGAACCAGAACCAGAATGCTGCTTTACCCCAAGCTTCATTAAGCTTCCAACCAAACATTTTTGGCCAGTAGAAAATGATACCCGCAAACATTGCGAATACAACACCACCAATAATTACGTTATGGAAGTGAGCGATAAGGAATAAAGAGTTGTGTACTAGGAAGTCCGCAGGTGGAACAGCCATTAATACACCAGTCAAACCACCGATACCGAAAGTCACAAGGAAGCCAAGTGTCCATAGCATTGGAGTTGTGTACGTAATGCGACCTTTGTACATGGTGAATAACCAAGAGAAGATTTTCACACCAGTCGGGATCGCAATAACCATAGTCATGATACCGAAGAACGCGTTAACGTTGGCACCTGCACCCATGGTAAAGAAGTGGTGAAGCCATACAACGAATGACAATACTGTAATTGCGACTGTTGCATACACCATTGATTTGTAGCCGAACAACGTTTTGCGAGCAAAAGTTGATACAACTTCTGAGTAAATACCAAATGCTGGTAATACCAAGATATATACTTCTGGGTGACCCCAAGTCCAAATCAAGTTTACGTAAAGCATTGGGCTACCGCCAAGCTCATTAGTAAAGAAGTGGAAACCGAAGTAACGATCTAGAGATAACATTGCAATTGTTGCAGTTAACACTGGGAATGCAGCAATAATCAGAACTGCTGTACAAAGTGCAGTCCAAGTGAAAATTGGCATATCCATAAGTTTCATGCCAGGTGCACGCATCTTGATGATGGTAACAAAGAAGTTAACACCAGTTAAAAGCGTACCTAGACCAGAAACCTGTAGCGCCCAGATATAGTAGTCAACACCAACACCAGGAGAGTATTCAATGCCAGAAAGAGGAGGGTAAGCCATCCAACCAGTAGCAGCGAATTCACCTAAAGCAAGTGAAACCATCATTAAGCCTGCAGCACCAGCAAATAACCAGAAACTTACAGAGTTTAATAATGGGAAGGCAACGTCACGAGCACCAATCTGTAAAGGTACAGAGATGTTCATTAAGCCTACAACAAGACCCATTGCTACGAAGAAGATCATGATTACACCGTGAGCGGTGAAGATCTGGTCATAGTGTTCTGGGTGTAAATAACCTTCACCGCCACCACGAGCGAGGAAAAGTTGTAAACGCATCATGATCGCATCTGCGAAGCCACGAAGTAACATGACTACAGATACCAAAATATACATGATACCAATTTTTTTATGGTCTACAGATGTGAACCATTCAGTCCACAAGTAGTTCCATTTTTTGAAGTAGGTAATACCTGCAACTGCAGCAATACCACCTAAAACCATTAATGCAACCGTTACCAACACGATTGGATCGTGTGGAATCGAGTCTGGACCTAACTTACCTAAGAAGCTCATGTCTTATTCCCCTACAGCCGATGAAGCAGGTTCAACTGCGGCATGTGCGTCAGCAGCAGCCCCGTGAGCACCCGCAGTAGCTGAATGATCAGCACCGTGATAGTTACTCATGTATTTGTTGATCACTGATTCAAATAAGCCTTTCTCAACAGAAGAGTAGTAAGTCACTGGATGTGGCTTAGTTGGATAAGGCTTCATTGCTTCAGCAGCAGCCTTTTCTTCAGGAGTAGTCGCTTTAGCGATAAGAACTTCGATCTGATGATGCGAACGGTTGCCATCACGCAAGGTTGCGAATTCAGCTTGGTCTAAAATACCTTTCTGAATTGCTTCAGGGTTAATTGAAGTACCGTTGCCTGCTTTCACCGCTGCTACCCATTCAGCAAACTGAGCTTCAGTCACCGAATGCGCACGGAAACGCATTTGCGAGAAGCCGTAACCTGAGTAGTTAGAAGAGAAACCGCGATAGCCTTCAGCTGGGCTAGTTTCATTTGCTAACAAGTGCAGGTGTGTTTGCATACCAGCCATAGTATAAATCTGGCCAGAAAGTGCAGGAATGAAGAACGAGTTCATTGTGAAGTTAGACGTTAAACGCAAGCTCACAGGAGTTTTCTCTGGGAAGCGAATTTCGTTAACTGTCGCAATTTCTTGTTCAGGATAGATAAATACCCATTTGAATTGTTCAGCAATAACCTGAACAGTTAACGGAGCTTTATCTGAATCGATCGGACGGTATGGGTCATACTTGTGTGAACCCCACCAAGTTAACCAAGCTAAAATACCAATAATAATAACTGGAACACCCCAAACTACAATTTCAATAGCAGTTGAGTGTGCCCAAGTAGGTTTATAGTCTGCATCTTTATTAGACGAGCGATATTTCCAACCAAACCATAATGCCATTAAGATTGATGGAATTACCACCAATAGCATTAAATAGATCGCAGTCATCATCAAGTCACTTTGACCTTGAGCAACTGGACCTTTAGAGTTTAGAAGTACCATATCACCACCGCACCCAGTTAAGAGCGCAGCAATCGTTGATAAAGACAATACAGCTAAAATCGTTTGTCTCATTTTACAACCTCGGTGAAGAGTCCCATTCCCTAAATAATATGGGATAGCGATTAAAGTGTCGCATGATTGAGAATTTTGATTTTTTGCTTAAAAAAAAACTTCTCAATCATGTGGCACCGCTACGTTGTAGGGCATTATGCCTGATATCGCTCAACTAAGCTATATATAAAGTCGCTTTAAATGACTGTTATAAAACCTGATTTTGGGGTCGGAATTAGCGCTTGGTTTATTTTTTTTATTGAAATATCAATCTAATGAATTAAAAAAGGGATGAACATGTCATCCCTTGGTTTTCTGGTCAGTTATTGTTTTATCACTATGGTTTTTGCTAGTTTATCGTGCAATGTCTGTCTATTTTTTCCTAAAGCGAATAAATAATCAGCAATGGTAATAAATGGCATAAACAACATGTTTAGGATGATAAATACGATACTGCGAAGCAGAAAAATTCGGGTTAAATTTACTTTTTCACCATTTTCTGCATCTACAATTTTAATGCGGGTCAATTTTTTACCAATACTTTGACCTGACTTGGCTAAAAAGAATGCCTGAATTGCAAGCATAATAATGATGTATGCAAACATTGTTTGCCAAGCTTCTACTGGAATGAGCGCAAAAAGCTCATGTTGGAGTTGCATGGCTTGAGTTGATGTATCTGCGCTTTGCATCTTTTGTTGAATACTGGATAGTTCATTGACCTGATCGGCATTCAAGAAGAAAGAAGGTATGGCAGCAGCAGGGAGCCAAAGTAATAGATCAATAATTTTGGCTAAAGCACGAATATTAATTGAAGCAAGCTCTTGAGTCTGAGTTTTGTTTTCAACTTTAATTTGGCTAATGGTCGGGTTTTGTATGGGTGCATGTACAGGTGGTACATAACCTGTTGGTGTATAAACAAGTTTCCCTTGGGTTAATTCACCTAAAGCTTTCCATTCGGTCATACCTTCATGCCAAGCCAAATCAGTAAGGAGTACTTGTTGGCTGGCAAGCATTTGATTCAACTGTTCTAAAGTATATGGACCAGCTTGTTGATTATTACGTGCCAAGTAAATTTGCATAAAAATAAAATCTCAAAAATGAAAAGAGAAAAAAAGACCCACTAATGGGTCTTTTTTTAACATGTTTTCTTAAGCTTGTTGAGCTTTTTCTTCTGCAAGGAAGAACCAAGTGTCTAAAACTGAGTCTGGATTCAGGGAAACTGACTCAATTCCTTGTTCCATCAACCATTTTGCGAGGTCTGGATGGTCAGAAGGACCTTGACCACAAATACCGACATATTTGCCAGCTTTACGGCATGCATGAATAGCCATTGAAAGTAATGCTTTTACTGCTGCATCACGTTCGTCAAATAGGTGGGAAACAATACCTGAGTCACGGTCAAGACCAAGCGTCAACTGAGTTAAGTCATTTGAACCGATTGAGAAGCCATCAAAATGCTCAAGGAATTGTTCAGCCAATAATGCATTGGTTGGTAATTCACACATCATGATGACTTTAAGACCGTTCTCACCACGTTTAAGACCATTTTGTCCTAATAGTTCAATGACGCGTTTTGCTTCATGTACTGTACGTACAAATGGAATCATGATTTGAACATTGGTTAAGCCCATTTCATCACGAACTTTCTTCAATGCACGGCATTCTAATTCGAAGCAGTCACGGAAGTTTTCAGAAACGTAGCGGCTTGCACCACGGAAACCTAACATTGGGTTTTCTTCTTCTGGCTCGTAAAGTTTACCGCCAATCAAGTTTGCATATTCGTTTGATTTGAAGTCAGACATACGAACAATGACTGGTTTGTCAGCAAATGCAGCAGCAAGTGTTGAAATCCCTTCTACTAACTTTTCAACGTAGAACTCGATAGGAGAGGCGTAACCAGAGGTACGAGCAAGAACAGCAGCACGTGTTTCACGCGGTAAGCTGTCAATATTCAAGAGTGCTTTAGGATGCACACCAATCATACGGTTGATAATGAACTCTAGACGTGCAAGACCAATACCTTCGTTTGGAATTTGAGCAAAGTCAAATGCGCGGTCAGGGTTACCTACGTTCATCATGATTTTGAACGGAAGTTTTGGCATTGAATTAATGGAGTTACGTTGAATTTCGAAATCTAACGCACCTTCATAGATGAAGCCTGTATCACCTTCAGCACAAGAAACTGTTACTTCTTGTCCATCAGTTAAAACTTCAGTTGCATTACCACAGCCTACAATTGCTGGAACACCAAGTTCACGTGCGATAATTGCAGCGTGACATGTACGACCACCACGGTTCGTCACAATTGCCGCAGCACGTTTCATTACTGGTTCCCAGTCTGGGTCAGTCATGTCAGAAACAAGTACGTCACCTTCTTGAACTTTGTCCATTTCTTTAATAGAAGTGACAATACGGACTTTACCAGAACCGATACGTTGACCAATTGAACGACCTTCACAAACCACGGTACCTTTTTGTTTAAGCAGGTAGCGTTCCATGGTGCCGACATTTTCACGGCTTTTTACAGTTTCTGGACGGGCTTGAACGATATAAATTAGACCGTCATCACCATCTTTTGCCCATTCAATGTCCATAGGCGCTTGGTAATGTTCTTCAATAATTAGTGCTTGTTTAGCAAGTTCTTGAAGCTCATGGTCATTCAGCGCAAATTGTTGGCGTTCAGTTTTTTCAACATCAACCACGACAACAGATTTACCTGCAGCACCTTCTTCACCATAAATCATTTTTTGGTGTTTAGAGCCAAGGTTACGACGCAAGATTGCGTGTTTACCTGCTTTAAGTAATGGTTTAGAAATATAGAATTCGTCAGGGTTTACTGCACCTTGTACGACCATTTCACCCAAACCATAAGACGCAGTAATAAATACAGCGTCACGGAAGCCAGATTCTGTATCAAGTGTAAACATTACACCAGCAGCACCAGTTTCAGAACGTACCATACGTTGGATACCTGCAGAGAGGGCAACGATGTCGTGAGCGAAGTTTTGGTGAACACGGTAAGCAATGGCGCGGTCATTATAAAGTGAAGCAAATACTTCTTTGATTGCGATCAGAACGTTGTCGATACCACGAATGTTCAAGAAGGTTTCTTGTTGGCCTGCAAATGAAGCATCTGGTAAATCTTCTGCTGTCGCAGATGAGCGAACGGCAACCGCGATATCAGGGTTGCCGTTTGAAAGAGTAGCGAAAGCGTCGCGAACTTCCTTTTCTAATTCCGCTGTGAGCGGGGTATCTACAATCCATTTACGGATTTTTGCACCAGTTTCAGCAAGTGCAATTACATCATCAACATTTAATGCTGCAAGTTCCGCGTTAATTTTAGCGTTGAGTCCACTTTGCTCGAGAAATTCACGATACGCAGCAGCTGTAGTAGCAAAGCCCCCAGGTACTGATACACCTGCATTTGCTAGGTGGCTAATCATCTCGCCAAGAGATGAGTTTTTACCACCCACGAGCTCTACGTCGTGTTTCCCTAATTTTTCTAGACCAATTACGCGCGCTTCCAAAGTTGTTACTCCACTTTTGCAGTATTAATCACTATCTTGGCATGAATTTAAGACAAATCTGCTCAGCTTTTTAATTTTACTAAGCGACAGTCATGTAAGATCAGTTTACTATAATGATTATATAGTACTTAGACAAATATTTGAGGGGAATTTTAATGTCAGAAGGTAAACAAATAAAGCGAAGTGTGTTTTTTATCTCGGATGGAACTGCAATTACCGCAGAAACGCTTGGACACTCTTTGCTGGCTCAGTTTCCAAATGTAGATTTTGACATTCATATTATCCCGTATATTTCTTCTGAAGAAGCTGCAATGAATGTAGTTTCTGAAATTAATCAACGAGCTGAACGCGATGGTCAACAGCCATTGGTGTTTGATACATTGGTCGATCCTTACGTGCGTGACATCATTAATACAGCCAATGCGGTAAACTTGGATGTGTTTGAGGGGTTGATTAGTAAGCTGTCAGAAGAGCTGGGCACACCGCCAACAACCCTTGTCGGTCAGACACATGCGGTAACCGATTCTGAATCTTATAAAGCGCGTATTGATGCAGTTCATTTTGCGCTGGACAATGACGATGGTGCACGTACCCGTCATTATGACAAAGCAGATTTAATCTTGATTGGTGTGTCGCGTTCTGGAAAGACGCCAACGTCAATTTATTTGTCATTACAATTTGGAATTCGTGTGGCGAACTATCCGTTGACTGAAGAAGATTTAGATGACAATCGTCTTCCTTCAGTGCTGAAAGCGCATAAGCATAAATTGTTCGGTTTGATGATTGATGCAGAACGTCTTGTGGCAATTCGTTCTGAACGTAAAGCCAATAGTCGTTACGCAAGTTTCAGTCAGTGTCAAATGGAGCTGCGTGCGATTGAAGGCATTTATATCTCAGAAGGGATTAAGTACCTGAATGTGTCAGAAATGTCGATTGAAGAGATTTCGACACGTGTTTTACAAATGACAGGTTTAAAACGTCGCATTGGCTAAGCCATAAAGTATAGATGGCTTAAATGTTCAAACTAAAAACCCAATCTGCAATTCGATTGGGTTTTTTAATGCTCAGTATTTTGACTATAAATAATGAATGACAGTGGGAAGTTGGGGTTAAGTTACGTGCATTGTTGTTGTGATGATCACGTCTACAGGGAAGATAGATCCATCCACACATTCGATAGTATCAGTAGTAATTCTCTTGATTGGCCATGTGATCAATTGGCAATTCGTTTGTTGCAAAGCATGATAGTAATCATCAGACTTTAGGAATACTTTGTTTTCCTGCGCAAGATTGGGTGTTAATTGTCGTTTGAGCCAGTGGTTCTGAATTTGATTGTCTAAGAATCTTAGTGCCAAGATGCTTTTAATACGAGTGTTGAGCAGACGTTTATTTTTCATTAATAGTGGATGTTGTACTGCACGACTATATTTAATTTCACTCTGTGGCAGGATAAACGCAGGTTGAATTTGAAAAACTTGAATAGATTTCGCCATTTTTCTCATTTTTTCCAAAGAAGTGACAATTTTCTGGTCCAGCCCAATAATTGCAATGTGTTTGTCCTGAATATGCTCAAAGTTGAATTGTATAGAGCTAAATAATTTCCCTGTAAAAACTGCAAAATCTTGGGGGCGATGTTGGAAGATATGACTGGAAATATTGAGTTTGCTTTGCTGTTGCATGATTATTCCTTCATCATTTTTATTGTCAGGTTTTTTATGGATTGAAATTGAACAGCAATTCATGCACGGGGTAAAGCTGATTCAGCTACTCGGGAGTCATTTTCTTTCTCAGACATACTCAATCAAAAAAGCCCAAGAGTTATGCTTGGGCTTGAGTTAAAAAAAGGCGAGTGAATTACTGTTAGCTATTTTTAAGCTCCATCAGATAACTAAAGTTCTGTAAACGCTTTTCAGTATCGTAAATATCACAAGTGAAAATAAACTCATCTACTTCATAGGTTTTGAGTAAATCTTCAAGACCTTCTTTCACGGTTTGTACAGATCCAATTTGTGCCAAGGCAAAGAAATTATTCACCGACATTTTTTCGACAGGTGACCATAAGTCTTGCATACTTTGTACAGGTGGTTTGAGTTTTAGACTGTGACCACGCATTAATGCCAGTACACGTTGAAACGCGCTTGTCGCTAGATATTGTGCTTCATCATCTGTCTCTGCAATTACAGTTGGCACACCCATAGACACATAAGGCTGATCCAGATATTCGGAAGGCTGAAAGTTATCTCGGTAGAGTTGAATGGCTTGTCCGAGCATTCGAGGTGCAAAGTGCGAGGCGAAAGAGTAGGGAAGTCCCAAACGTGCGGCTAATTGAGCACTGAACAGGCTAGAACCCAATAACCAAACTGGCACATGGGTAGATTGACCAGGCGTGGCAACGATTTTCTGATTTTCTGTAGGATCATTGAAATACTGCAAAATTTCCGCGACATCTTGAGGGAATTGGTCTTCAGTTTCTTGACGTCCGCGACGTAACGCTCGCATGGTGGCTTGGTCTGTACCAGGTGCACGCCCTAAGCCGAGTTCAATCCGATTTGGGTACAAGGTCGCTAAAGTGCCAAATTGCTCAGCTACCACAAGCGGCGCATGGTTAGGCAACATAATGCCACCAGAACCTACTTTAAGGGATTGGGTATTGGCAAGAATATAGCCCAGTAATACTGCTGTTGCTGAGCTGGCAATGCCATCCATATTATGATGTTCTGCCAACCAGAAACGTTCAAAACCCAGTTTTTCAGCATGTTGTGCCAGTTCTAGTGCATGGTGTAAAGAAAAGGCAATCGACTTATCATCGCGGACGGGTGCAAGTTCTAGAATTGAAAATTTGGTGCTTTGAAGTGTTTGCATATCCAGACTCGAGAATTTCATATCGAAATAGTACGATATAAGTGCAGTTTTGTATATCGTTTATTTTCGATATAATGTGTTGTGACAAAAGAAAAGCATCCGAAGATGCTTTATATATAGCGCTAAGGATTAGTCATCCCAACGTTTTTTCTTGTAATGACCCAAATGGCGACCATTGTCATGGCGATAGTAGCGATCATTGTTATAGCGGTAATTACGGTCTGAACGGTAGCCACGATTGTCGTAACGGTCATCATCACGACGATCTTCCGATACTTTACGGCCTAAGGCTGAACCACCCGCAGCACCTAATGCAGCACCCACATAGCCACCATTGGTGCCTGCGACATTTTTACCGACGGTATAACCACCCGCACCACCTAGTCCACCACCGATGGCAGCAGAAGTACGGTTGCGACGATCACTTGCTACTGCAGCGCCACCAGCACCACCGAGTGCAGCACCAATGGTTGCACCAGTTGTACCACCGAGCTGTTTGCCAATAGCTGTGCCTGCAACACTGCCTAATGCAGACGTCGCGGCAACACGGGTACCATTGTCGGCATGAGCGGTACCAATCATGGTGGTTGCAATTAAAGAGGCATAGATTAAGTGATTAAGTTTCATTACAAACTCCATTTTTAATAGTGCTTTACGCTTAAGTCCAATTTAAAACAATGCTGATGGTTTAAAATGAAGGGCTTTGTATGTGTGAATGAGGGTTTTGTCATGACTATGTGAGTTCTCTACACAACATATTCACAATTACACTTCTGCTGAGTCTGTCATTTCAAAAACCAAAACCTTGAGTATTGGCGCAAAACAAGCACCCGAAGGTGCTTGTTGGCTGTGGCGTAATAAAATTAACGGTAGTGGCGGTGACGTTTTTTGTATTTACGAGATGATTTAGCTTTTTCTTCAGCCTTATCTTTCGAAATCTTATTACCTAACGCAGCACCACCTGCAGCACCTAAAGCTGAGCCGACATAACCACCGCTAGTGCCGCCCATGCTTTTACCAACGGTATAGCCTGTACCACCACCGATTGCACCACCAATTGCAGATTCAGTACGGTTACGACGGTCACTTGCTACAGCAGCACCACCAGCGCCACCGAGTGCAGCACCAATGGTTGCACCTGTATTGCCACCCATGCTTTTACCAACTGCTGTGCCAGCTACGCTACCGAGTGCACTTGCTGCGGCAACACGCGTTGTGCTGTCTGCATGAGCGTTGATTGTCATGAGTGAAGAAGCTGCCAATGCAGTACTTAATAAAACAACATTCAGTTTCATGGTGTTCTCCATGTCCAAACTACGGACGTAATATATTTTTGATGCGGCAAATGTAACAAAAGGCATCTGTGCAAATATGGAGAGCGGGGCTTAATGTTGTACTGTTAAGTGAGTGCTTTGTATAAGTTTGATTAAAATCGTCTATTTTATGGCTTGTTTTATGCTGATTGATTAAATTTAAATCAATTGGTTGTGCTGAATTAAGTACCTTTTAAATTCAATCTTCATAAAAAATAGAAACCCGATTTCACCACATATAAATATGTCAATTAAAGGGCAGAATCGGTAAACTATGCGCAATTTTGAAATTGTGCAGCTTGATTTGGGCTGCTTTGGCTATTGAGATCGATTAAACAATGAAAGAATCGTTACGTTTGCGATTGGATCAACTTTCTGACCGTCACGAAGAATTAACCGCATTATTAGCAGACGCTGAAGTTATTTCAGATAATAAGCGTTTTCGTCAATTATCGCGCGAACATAATGATTTAACGGAAATTACTGAAGTTTGGTCTAAGTACAGACAAGCAGAAGAAGACATTGAAACTGCTGAAACAATGTTGTCTGATCCAGACTTTAAAGAAATGGCTCAGGAAGAAATCAAGGAAAATAAAGCGATTATTGAACAGCTCGAAGCTGATCTAAATATCCTGATGATTCCAAAAGACCCAAATGATGCCAACTCTGCCTATCTGGAAATTCGTGCAGGAACAGGGGGGGATGAAGCTGCGATTTTCTCAGGCGATTTATTCCGTATGTATAGTAAATATGCCGAATCTCGCGGTTGGCGTATTGAAGTGCTTTCTGAAAATGAAGGTGAGCATGGGGGCTATAAAGAAGTTATCTGCTTAGTGAATGGCGAAGGCGTTTATGGTCGCTTGAAGTTTGAAAGTGGTGCGCATCGTGTACAACGTGTTCCTGCAACGGAGTCTCAAGGGCGAGTTCATACCTCAGCATGTACAGTTGCGATTTTGCCTGAAATTGATGTAGACACCACGGTAGACATTAACCCATCCGATTTACGTATTGATACTTACCGTGCATCAGGTGCGGGTGGTCAGCACGTCAACAAAACAGATTCAGCCGTGCGTATTACTCATATTCCAACAGGGACTGTAGTGGAATGTCAGGAAGAACGTTCGCAGCATAAGAACAAAGCCAAAGCGATGGCATTATTGGCTTCTCGCTTAGAAAATGCAAAGCGTGCAGCAGCTGATGCGGCGACTTCTGAAATGCGTCGTGATTTGGTTGGCTCGGGTGACCGTTCTGAACGTATTCGTACCTATAACTATCCGCAAGGTCGTATGACTGACCATCGCATTAACTTAACGTTGTATAAGTTGGATTCAGTGATGGAAGGTGATTTGAATGAATTGCTAGATAGCTTGCATCGCGAATATCAAGCGGATCAATTGGCAATGCTTGCACAGCAAAATGGTGGCTAATGAATATTGCGCAGGCATTAGCCTTACGTGGAGAAGTGGAAAGTTATGAGCGTCAAGAAAATGCTTGGTTACTTGAGCATATTCTAAAAATTGATGCTTTTGATTTATCGCTGAAATCTGCACAAGAACTTACAGCAGAGCAAGAACAAGCTTATGTAGATGGTTTGGCGCGTATTGCAGCAGGTGAACCTTTGGCTTATGTCACGGGCTCGCAACCTTTTTGGACACTAGATCTGACTGTAACTAAAGATACTTTAGTGCCACGTCCTGATACCGAAGTGCTGGTTGAAACTGTTTTGCGCCTTGATTTGCCTGAAGATACGCGTGTTGTGGATTTAGGCACAGGTACGGGTGCAATCGCCTTATCATTGGCAAGTGAGCGTCCAAACTGGTCTGTTGTTGCAACAGATATCTATGAACCAACTTTAGAAGTTGCTTTGCATAATGCAGAAAAGCATGATCTGACACAGGTGAAGTTCTTTTTGGGTAGTTGGTTTGCTGCGCTGAATCGTCAATATTTTGATGTGATTGTGTCGAATCCACCTTATATTGATGCGACTGATGAGCATATGTTGCATTTGGCTTCTGAGCCTGAACGGGCTTTAGTCGCAGACAAACAAGGTTTGGCTGATATCGAACATATTGTTCAGCAGGGTAAAAAGTGGTTAGCCGCGCAAGGCTGGATTGTACTTGAACATGGCTATGATCAAGGTGAGTCAGTACGGAATATCTTTAAGTCCGCAGGTTTTATCGAAGTAAAAACCGTTAAAGACTACGGTGGTAATGACCGTGTGACTTTAGGGCAACTACCATAACTCCCTAGCGAGATACTCAGTAAAAAAAGCACATCCAAAAGGTTGTGCTTTTTTATTGAAGATAAGGTCGATTCTAAAGAGTGCTGAATTGTCTAAAATTTAAAACGACTAAGTTAAATTATTCTGAATAGCTTGAATGGCAGGAGGCAATTCGATATCAAGTGACTCAGACATTTCTCGTTCAATTAATCGTACAATCGAATTGAGGGGTAAATCATTGTCTTGCAGCCCAAAAGGTTCTTCAATTTGGGAACTTAAAGCATCCAAGCCCAAAAATAAGTATGCAATTAAGCCGACCAAGATCGGAGTCCAAATCCCTAAACTTGCTTCAAGGCTAAAGGGTAAAATAAAACAGAAACAATAAACTGTACGGTGTAACAGCACCGAATAAGAAAAGGGTAAAGGGGTACTTAAAATCCGATCACAGCCTGCCTGAATATTGCCTAGCTCGACAATGTGCTGGTTCAAACTATGATAAATAATGTCGGAAATCTCTCCGTGACGTAGAGCTTGTACCAAATCCTTTTGAATGGCTTCAAGTACAAACTGAGCGGCATTAATTTTTTTAGAAAGTTGTTGTAGTTGCAAGCTGCTAAACCCAACTTTATCGTGATAAAACTCGAAAGATTGTGGTTGCGCTCTTAAACGGTCACGGAGTAAGTGGGTAAACAGCATGACGCGGTATATGAGTATGTCGCGGTGTTCAGAATTGAGCACATGGGAATCACGCGAGATATGTCGTGAATTGGCAATAAGCGCACCCCAGAGTTTTCGACCTTCCCACCAACGGTCATAACACGCATTGTTTCGGAAACTCAAAAAGATCGAAAGAATGATACCAAAAATGGTAAAACCAATGGCTGGTACTGCAGGAATGCTGAAAAATTGATGGGAAGAAAGATAAACCAGAACGGCAGAAATAAAGACAACAATGAATAGTGCAGGGAGTACTTTAGGTAAAATTGTGCCAGACCAAGCAAAAAGTAATTTGAAACTATTATTTTTATCCCGAACAATCATCGATCTACACCATCTAAAGAACATTCACAGTGTTCCATAGACAAACGATGTAGCGCAAGTAACAGTACAGTCATTTAAAAAGAAAAGACGACAGTTGAGTCGTCTTTTCTTGATCGGGTAAGCAAAGAATTGCTTTGATTACACGAAATAGTCTGTCGAAATTTCCGAAATTTGAACTTGAGAAAATGCATCAATCTCTTCAGCCAAGCACAGTGCCACAATTTTTGAAGTATGCGTCAGTGTTGCACCTTGAGTTAGATTTTCACCTGTTTGCAGGTTTTGAATCGCTTCATCACTTAGCTCAAGCGCTTTGGCTTTGGCAAGCGCATTATCTTGTGCAAAGAAATGGGCAACCACATTTTGTAGCTCAATTTCAGAAAGATCTAACAGGCTTTGACGAAATAATTCGTCTAATTCAGTTGGGGAGTTTAGAGAATGGGTAAAATTCTGCACCAGAGTTTGATCTAGTACATCAATCATCTTAAACATATCGTATGCCTTTAAGTTAAGGTGATAAAACAGGAGGAGTACAGCCGAAATAAGCATTAAGCAATGCTTTAAAATTGAGTGAAAAATAAACTAAAAAGCAGTTCATTACAAATAAAACGGATGACTGATGAGTAATTTTTACGCCTGAATGAACCTCAACTTTTTGTCAGGGCTTTTATTCTTTAGATTGACGATAAGCGCCTGGACTGACTCCTGTCCATTTTTTAAAGGCGCGGTGGAAAGCACTTGGGTCATGGAAATTCAGTTCATCACTAATTTCATGCAGGGCTTTGTCAGTTTTGCTCAAGAGTTCAATGGCGGTGTCACGTCGAATATCATTTTTTAACTGTTGGTAGTTACAACCTTCACTATTAAGGCGACGTCTTACCGTAGCTTCAGACATATTGAATTGTTGTGCCAGAACATTCAGTTCGATCCATTCTGCTGGTGGAACTTGTAATAAATATTTGCGCACCTGTGTACTGAGCGCATTCGGATTTTTGAAACGAACCAGAAGATTATGCGGAGTTTGCGAAATGAACTCATACCATGACTTTTTATCCTGCTTAATTTTGATATTTAAAAAGTCACGATCAAACTCAACACTGTTTTGTGAAGCAAGATAGGAAATATTGGAACAGAAGCGAATACGATAATCTTCATCTGCAATTGGTTTTTCACATTTGAGCTGGATTTGATTTAAGGGAATACGCTGACTGGCTAACCAACACATTAAGGTATGAATCAGCATCAGGTAAGTCGCATAGCTAAACATGCGCTTAGGTTGCTTCTTATCGTGGATGATAATTCGCGCGACATTTTGTTCTAAGACTAATTCACTTTGAAAATCATCCAGAATCAGGTTAAAGAATTTCAAAATATCTTTCAGTGCTTTTTCTAAGGTTTCAGCTTGAATGACGGCTTTGGAAATAAATTGATAACTGCCACGCCGTAACGCATGCTGATCCATCCCGAAGAATTCATCATTCATGCGATTGGCAAGTTCAATCCAGAGCTGGGCGTATTGAGAAATGGATACGCGGGCTTTATTGGATTGCATGAATTCTGCTGGAATGCCAGCACTCTGCAGAATTTCCTGAATATTGAGTCCTTGATGATGGGCAGAGAGGATTGCCTCCTGCACCAAATTCATCGAAATACTGCCTTTGTCATACGTTAATTGTTGTTCGTGCATGTATAAACCCAAATTACCTGACATTCCACTGTCCAAATCCATCATAAAGAATGCAATATTTGGAAATTGTACTCAAGCTTGACACTGTTTACTCTGCAGCTAAAGTCGAGTATGAACTTTCAAAAAGATAGGACAGGGAAAATGAAACTTCAGAATAAAGTATTTGTCGTGACAGGTGGCGCATCGGGTTTGGGTGCAGCAACGATTAAATATTTAGTACATGCGGGTGCTAAAGTTGCTTTTGTGGATATGAATCAGGAACTTGGTTATGCCTTAAAGCAACATTTGGGAGATAACTCGAAATTTTATCCTTTAGATGTCACCAATGAACAAGCAGTCAAATCTTTCTTTTTAAATGTTGAGCAGGATTTTGGCCAACTGAATGGTTTGGTGAATTGTGCGGGGATTGCACCATCTGCCAAAGTTCTCGGTCGTGAAGGTCTGCATGATCTTGCCATGTTTCAGAAAGTCTTGGATGTAAATGTCACGGGCAGTTTTAACATGATTCGTTTCGCTGCGGAATTGATGGCGAAATATGAGTTGCAAAATGATGAAGAAGACCGTGGTGTGATTATCAATACCGCTTCAGTAGCTGCCTATGACGGTCAGATTGGGCAGGCAGCGTATTCGGCTTCAAAAGGTGCGATTGTAGCGATGACTTTACCACTGGCACGTGAACTGGCGCGTAATGCGATTCGCGTAATGACCATTGCACCGGGCATTATGGAAACACCAATGCTTAAAGGCATGCCGCAAAATGTACAAGATGCTTTGGGGCAAATGGTGCCATTCCCACCACGCTTAGCCAAGCCTGAAGAATTTGCCAGCTTAGTTGGTCACATCATTGACAATACTTATTTGAATGGTGAAGTGATTCGTTTAGATGGCGCAATTCGTATGGCGCCGAAATAAAGCTCAACACGATTATTGATCGTGTGCTTGCACAAGTTGGATGTGCGGGTCGTAAAACAGAGAATAAATAAGAGTATCTAAATGATTTTAAATGATGAACAAAAAATGGTTCAGGACATGCTGCGTGATTTTTCTCAGTCACAACTGAAACCAACGGCTGCTGAACGGGACAAGACTGGTCAATTTCCTGCCGAAGAATTAAAGCAATTGGGGGAGTTGGGCGCATTGGGCATGACCATCCCACCTGAATGGGGTGGCGCAGGTCTGGATTATGTCTCCTTGGTTTTGGCGCTAGAAGAAATTGCCGCGGGAGATGGTGCAATCTCGACCATCGTCAGTGTTCAAAATTCATTACCGTGCGGCATTACCTATAAATATGGTACGGAACAGCAAAAGCAAAAATATCTGGCGAAATTGGCTACTGGGGAATGGTTAGGATGCTTCTGTCTGACCGAGCCGCAGGCAGGTTCAGATGCAGGCGCCCTACAATGTCGTGCAGAGCGTGATGGCGATACATGGGTACTGAATGGCACCAAGCAGTTTATTACCACAGGCAAGCATGCACAGTTAGCCATCGTGTTTGCTGTGACGGATAAATCCGCAGGTAAAAAGGGGATTTCTTGCTTTCTCGTGCCAACGGATACCCCAGGCTATATCGTGTCGCGGATTGAGGAAAAAATGGGGCAACATTGCTCGGATACCGCGACCATCGTGTTTGAGAATTGCCGAATTCCTGCTGAAAATATCTTGGGTGAAGAAGGTCAAGGCTACAAGATTGCATTATCCAATTTGGAATCAGGTCGTATTGGGATTGCTGCGCAATCGGTGGGTATGGCTCGAGCAGCTTTGGATTCAGCGATTGAATATGCCAATGAACGCAAGACTTTTGGGGTGGAGTTGGTACAACATCAGGCGGTAGCTTTTCGATTGGCTGACATGGCAACACAAATTGAAGCTGCACGACAACTGATTTTCCATGCCGCAAGTCTTAAAGATGCAGGACAGCCTTGCTTGAAAGAAGCCTCCATGGCGAAATTGTTTGCATCAACCATGGCGGAACGCGTCTGTTCAGATGCCATACAGATTTATGGTGGCTATGGTTACGTCAATGATTTTCCTGTAGAGCGGATTTACCGTGATGTGCGGGTCAGTCAGATTTATGAGGGTGCCTCTGATATTCAAAGACTGCTGATCGCACGAGAAATTACCCAAGCTTAATAATAAGCACATTGAGACGGCATGCTCTCAATGTGCATAAAACAGCAAGATGATTGATGGATTTGGAAATTGTCGTAGCCATCAAGACATGATTATCTAAGTACAGATCACCCAATCATAGAATTGATTGTGGAAAACAATAAAGATGAAGAACAAGGCGTGATGCTTTGCACAAGGGAAAGAGGTTGTTGTCATGAAGACATTAGTAGAAGCCTATCAAGAATTTGATGTTGAACAAGCGATCCAGAATCATTTGGTGGGTACGCCTCAAGCCATCAATGCTTATGTGGAATGTTGCGAACGTTATTTAGGGCAAAACAAGACTGCTTTATTCTGGGAAGGTAAGCAAGGTGAGTCGCAGCGTTGGAGCTTTGAACAACTGGCTGAAGCTTCTGGGAAATTGGCAAACTATTTCCTCCAGCTCGGTATCAAGGCGGGTGATTGTGTCGCAGGTCTATTACCACGAACACCTGAACTACTTATTACTGTTCTCGCCACTTGGCGGATCGGTGCAATCTATCAGCCACTGTTTACCGCATTTGAATCGAAAGCGATAGAGCATCGTATTCAAGTTGCAAATACACGCTTGATTGTGACCAATTCAGAACAACGTGTGAAGCTGAAGCAAATTCAAATCCCGCATATCTTGACCGTGCATTCTGGTGAAAGCTGTGTCAAAACCGATCCAGATTTTTGGCAAGAACTTGATGAACAACCAACGGAATGTGTGCCAGTACTGTGTGATTTTGATGATGACTTTTTGATGATGTTTACCTCAGGTACAACAGGGCTAGCCAAGTCTGTACCTGTGCCATTAGGTGCGATCTTGGCATTTAAAGGTTATATGACGCATGCAGTCGATTTGCGTGATGAAGACTCTTTTTGGAATCTTGCCGACCCCGGTTGGGCGTATGGTTTGTATTATGGCATTACGGGTCCACTCAGTTTAGGTCATAGCATCATCATGGATGAGCGTGCATTTAATGTAGACCAAGCCATTGAAGTTATTAAAAAGCATAAAGTATCAAATCTAACAGGTTCGCCAACCGCTTTTCGCATGTTTTTTGGCTTTAAAGAAAAATTTGATGCCTCGATTAAACAGCATTTGCGTGTTGTGAGTAGTGCGGGTGAACCCTTAACCCCTGAAGTGATTCATTGGTTTAATCACGATTTAGACGTCAATATTTACGACCAATATGGTCAAACAGAATTAGGGATGGTGATTGCCAATCATCATGCATTGGAGCACCCTAAAAAAGTCGGTTCTGCGGGCTTTGCTATCCCTGGGCATCGCTTCGCAGTCCTGAATGAACAACATCAGGAAGTAGAAAAAGGGCACGTTGGAACTTTGGCGATTGACTGTTCACAATCACCGTTGTTCTGGTTCAAGGGTTACGAAGGACAGAACCGTAAATCATTTGTCGGGCAGTATTATTTAACGGGTGATACGGTTCAACTCAATGAATTGGGGGGGATAGACTTTGTAGGACGAGCTGACGATGTCATTACAACGTCAGGCTATCGTGTCGGACCTTTTGATGTGGAAAGTACTTTGTTGGAGTGTGAGGAAGTATTGGAGTCTGCGGTGATTGGTAAACCTGATCCAGAGCGTACAGAGATTGTAAAAGCTTTTGTGGTGTTGAAACCACAATATCAGGCGAATGAAAATTTGAATCAGAAACTTCAGCAATATGTCCGTTCTAGACTCTCGAAACATGCTTATCCAAAAGAGATTGAATTTGTGGATTGTTTACCGAAAACTTCAAGTGGAAAAATTCAACGTAATCTTTTAAAACAACAGGAAATTGCATTACAGCAAATTCAGAAAGCAGGTTAAACCTGTTTAAACTTAGTTTTGCTCTTACACCCTTCGGGGTGTTTTTTTATAACGATGGCAGGCAAATGTTGATCAAAAAAGTCTATTTTTCATGGGATTTAATTTTTTTTTAAAAAGCCTTTACAGAGGAACTTTGAGCGATATAATGCGACACATTCAATATATAAATGTGTCATAAGTAACTTTTTTGGGGTTGTTTATGAAAAAAATCATTCTTTCTGCGATTATTACTACTTCTGCACTTACTTCTGTTGCTACTTATGCCGCAGGAACTGACAGTACTCAGTTTGATGTAAAAATTACAGTACTTGAGTCTTGTGAATTCACTTCAAAATCAGACGTGGAATTCAATCCAGTTGATCGTTCGACCAAAGCTGGCAGTACAGCTAAAGGTCAATTGAATGTGACTTGTACTAAAAATACCCCATATCAAATTGCACTTGCTGGTTCAGGTGCGATGAGCAATACGAATCTGGTATCGACAAGTAAAGTTCCATATAAATTATATCAAGATGCTGCTCGTACTACAGAATGGAAGGATGCCAATTTGCTTAAAAAAACTGGTAATGGTAAAGATCAAGCCATTCCTGTTTATGCAAAATTAGATGGTAATACCAATGTTGAAGCGGGTAACTATGTTGATACGGTTGTGGCAACAGTAACTTACTAAGTTTGTTGATAGTCAGAGTGATGCAATGTATGAGCAAATTTATTCCAGCTATTTGTGCAGCTATTGTATCACTTTGCTCATTTAACCTTTACGCAGCAAGTTTACAGGTTTCCCCAATTTCGCTTACTTTCACTACGGGTGAAAAAGCCAAAGAAATTTGGTTAACTAATACCAGTAATGAGCCGATTCGCGCTCAAACACGAGTGTTAAATTGGACTCAAGTTCAAGGCAAAGAACAACTGAATCCATCCCGAGATTTGGTTGCAAGTCCATCCATAACAGAAATCAAAGCTGGCGATCGTCAGTTAATTCGTGTGTTGCGCATGAATATGCAAAATACAGGAACAGAGCAAACTTATCGTTTACTGGTGGATGAGCTGCCTAAATCAAACCCAGCTAACCAACAAACGGGTTTGCAGTTGCTGTTGCAATATTCAATTCCCGTATTTGTTCAGACAAATGAAATCACGCCTGCTAAGAATGGTTTGACTTCATTGGCGCAAGTGTCTTTCCATTATCAAAATCAGCAATTGATTGTGAAGAATAATGGAAGTCGTCACATTCGATTAAGTGAATTGACCTACGTCAATCCGAATGGTGAAAAGATCCCATTAATCAATGGTCTGGTGGGGTATGTGCTGAATGGTCAAACCATGCAATGGCATGTGCCTGCAAATGCACAAATGCAGCCTAAAGGACAGTTCGAGGCGCGCATCAATTCAGATGGTCTAGCACAGACATTGTCTATTCAATAAGTTGCCATGAGCACCTCTGTTTATCGTAGCATCTGTTTTAAGCTGCTACTGAGTACCTATGCTTTACATACTCAGCTAGTGTTTGCCAGTGATGCAGACATGCCAAGGTCGGATACTGTTGAGCAACAAGAACTCTTTTTAAGTGTGGTCGTGAATCAAGCCTCAAGCTCGGTCTATGGGCATTTCATTCAAACACCACAAGATTTGTTGATTTCCCGCGAGACACTGCAAGAACTACAACTCAAAGTCGATGCTGCTGATGCGCCACATCAGGGTGGCTTTATTCCGTTATCGCAGATAAAAGGGCTCAGCTATAACTTTAATGCGGCAGAGCAACATATAGACTTGTTGGTTCCCGTAGATGCTTTACAAGGACATACATCTTCAGGCTATGTACAAATTCCACCTGCAAAAGTGAATCCTGATCAGGTTAAGCCTGGTGTTTTATTCAATTATGATGTGTATTCTCAAGCAACAGAGGATGCATGGTCACTCAGTGCATGGAATGAGTTGCGATTTTTTGGCATGGGTACGGGCAATATTTTCAGTATTTCTGCCAATCATGCGTTTACTAAAACTCAAAGCACGGATGAATTTTCTAGCCAAATTCTAGATACCTATTGGCAAAAAGATTTTACTGACCAAGCCATTACTTTGACCGTGGGGGATAGCCAGTCGCGTGCTTTAGATTGGACGCGCTCAACCCGTATTTCGGGCATTAAAATCGCAAGAAATTTTAACTTACAGCCTTATCAAGTGACTTCGCCCCTTGAGTCCTTTAAAGGTTCGGTGCTCGTACCTTCGACTGTCGATTTACTCATTAATGGCATTCAACAAAGTACCAGTGAAGTTTTACCTGGACAATTTGATATTCAGGCATCGCCCTCAATCACGGGTGCAGGTAATGCACAGTTATTAATTACCGATTTAAATGGTCAGCAGCGGGTTGTAAATTTCTCGCTGTTTGGAACCACTCAATTACTGCAAAAAGGTTTGTCAGATTGGGAGCTGAATCTTGGGGTAAATAAACTTGATTATGCAGTCAAATCCTTTAGTTACGGAGATGATCCTGTAGCAAATGCAACGTTAAGGCATGGTCTAAGTAATGACACCACCTTAGAAAGTCATATTGAGTATTCAAAAGATGTTGCACTCACAGGATTAGGAGCTGTGCATCGCCTACCTAAGACTTGGGGAGTTCTAAACGGCTCTTATAGTTATAGTGAGTTGAATCAAAAAACTGGGCAATCTTATGCGCTCGGTTATGAGTGGAATAATCCTTATCTCAATCTTTCCTTGCATCATCAGCAAACAGAGGGCAATTATGGGGATTTGGCGAGTGCGTTGGGTTATGACTATATTAAACAGTCGGACCATGTTTTTTTAGGGATTAATACCGATTTTGGTCAATTTGGCGGTAGTTATGTGGCACAAAAATATCAGAGCAGCGAGAACGAATATTTAGTCTTTAACTGGTCTTATTATTTTCCTTCACGTCAGTACTTAACCTTCAACATGACCCGTAATTTAAATGATCAAGAAAATACCTTCTTTTTATCTTTAAATATCCCTTTGGATCGTCAGACCAATGCCACAGTCAGTGCTCAACAAGACACAGACAGCAATAAAATTTCAGCCAACATGCGTAAAACAGCCAAGCAAAATGAAGATGACTGGGGTTGGCAAACCAATCTTGAATATAGCGATAACCATAACTATAGCGTACAAGGTCAGATTCAGCGTGAAACCCAAATCGGGGAATGGGATGTCGGCCTACAAAATGCGAAGATTAATTCGGAAGATTACACCACTGTGGTCGGTTCAGCACGTGGTAGTTTGGTGATGATGGAAAAATCTGTTTTTCCAATGAGACAGTCCCTAAACTCCTTTGCAGTGGTTTCAACCCAAGGGGTATCGGATATTCCAGTTCGTTTAGAAAATCGGGTAGTTGGTAAAACCAATCGTAAAGGCTTGCTGCTGATCGATGCGCTGAATCCATATCAGCACAATGATATTTCAATTGATACTTTGGATTTACCTTTAGAATATAAAATTGAAACCACTCGTATAGATGCCGTGCCCTATAGTGCTAGTGGGGTATCGCTGCATTTTCCAATTTATAAAATGCGTTCTGTTCAATTGAGTGCGACAGATTCGCAAGGTGTTCCATTAAAAATGGGCAGTCGTGTTTGGGTGCAAGAGACTATACCCGATATTAGCTCTACAGAACATACCATCGTCGGTCGTGATGGTATGATCTATATTGAAAATCCATCAACGCAGCAGCTTTTTGTTGAACATGAAGGTGTTGTTTGTAAGCTGGTTCTGCCAGATTTTAGTCATCAATACGGTTTTATTGATTTGGGGAGTGTGCCGTGTCAGTGATCATGTGTAGTTTTAAAGTTAAAAAGATGGTCAAGATGGCACTTATGTATTGGATAATTAGCCTGATCGTTATACTTGGTTCGCAAATAGCCAGTAGTTCTGCACATGCAGCTAAAAATTCAGGATCGTGCTGGTTGTCGGGTACAACCTTAAGTTTTGGTTCGGTGACAGGAAAAGGGAAAAGTAATTATGCAAACTTACAAATTACCTGTAATCAGTACAATCACACTCAAACCGTCAATGTCGCACTTTGTCCATATATCACTGCGGGTGGTTTAGGGTTGCTGAATAATAGACGTTTAATGGTGAAGTATGGAGCAGTACATAGTTATTTGAGTTACGATTTATTTTATGATGCAGCTTTGACTAGACGTATTGATACGCAAGCTAGCGCCTCGACATTAAATTGTACCTATCAAACCTTTTCTGTGAATGAAAATCAGAAAGTTTTTACGATACCTATTTATGGTTTGGTGTATTCGGGTCAAAATGTTAGCGAAGGCAGTTTTGATAATAACAATAATACGCAAGTGAACTTGCTCTATGCTTTTAGTGAAGATGAACAGCCAAGTAAAGAAGATGCAATTACTGCCACACAGTCTAAACCTGGTACAAATAGTCTGTATGTAACGGCTAATTTTGAAAATAGTTGTAGTTTAATTTCTGCGACTGATTTGAATTTTGGACAAATTGATAACTTAAGCAAAACTATTACTGGTTCAGCTTCATTGACACTATCCTGTCCTTTAAATACTTCATGGAAAGTGGGGTTGGATCAAGGTTTAAATTATGATGGCACCACACGTCGAATGCGAAATGGTACTGACTATATCGGATATGAGTTGTATCAAGATGCCAGCTATAACCAAACTTGGAGCAACAGCAATCCGTCGCAGGGTACAGGTACAAATGGAATCCAAATGATCCAGATTTATGGCAAAGTCCCACAAAGTGCAGTCATGGTTCCACCGGGGGAATATCAAGATACCATTACGGTGACATTAACCTATTAATAAGTAATAACGGCAGTGACTTTGTCACTATAAACACCTGCGGGAACATCTGTATCTGCACGCTCTACGGCACCCCAGACGGGTACCGATTGAACACGTCCAGTGCCCGTACCGTGATAACCATTGAGACTATCCGTTCCCCAAGAGGTTGTACGATTGGCATCCTGATAAAGGTTGTAGGGAATACTGGCGCTATTAGAGTCCGCAGCAATCATTTTTCGCTGACTTTGTAGCGCAATATTATACGGTGTCCCTTGGGTGCAGGTGACAGCAAGCTGACTGTTCTGCAAGTTGGTTTTGGAGGCACGATCGACTGTGCCAAAATCGAGGTCTGAACCTTGCATGGTGCTGATATTACACATCTCTTTAATGGTAATGCTCACATTAAAGGACGTTGAATCTTGTTGCGCAGCATAAATATAGACAGATGCAGCGGCTAAAGTGCAGGCAACAAAAGCAGAATAATATAATTTCATGAAGTACGAAGTTTATACATTATTGGATTTTAATTCAGCATACCTGATTTAAGCAGATTCGTCCCGAGCTTTCGTTTTACAACTGTTCATATTCTATCTAAATGATGATGTCCCTATCATTTTAGGCGAAACTAAGTAATCTAAAACCTAACAGCTTTAGCATGCTTATCCTTTATAATGTGCAAGAGTCTCAAACAATACACAGCGGAAGTAAAGTGAACTTGATCTCTGAACATGATCTGGAATTAACAGATGAGGAAATGCATTTATATAGCCGTCAAATTTTATTAGATGGCTGGGATTTAGATGCACAAGAAAAACTGAAACTTGCCAATGTGCTGATTGTGGGGTGTGGTGGAATTGGGTGTACTACAGCCGAGTTATTGGCGCGTGCTGGTGTTGGTAAAATTACCTTGATTGATCCTGATCATATCGAGATCAGTAATTTGCAGCGACAGATTGCCTTTACACAGGCAGATATTGGTTTTTATAAGGCTGAAATTCTAGCCAAGCGTCTTGCTGAGATTAATCCGTATATTCGAGTTGAGCCTCATGTTGCTAAATTAGATGAAAGCAATGCCATGTCCTTGATCAGCTCGCAAGATTTGGTGCTGGATGGATGTGATAACTTTAGTACGCGCTATTTGGTCAACCAGATATGTAGACAGCAGAATATTGCCTTAATCAGTGCATCAGCCATCGGGTTTCAAGGTCAACTGTTTATGGTAGAGGGCGATTCAGCGTGCTATAACTGCCTATTTCCTAAAGAACAACATGCCAATGAGAGCCTACGTTGTGCAGATTCTGGAGTGCTTTCGACTACACCGAATGTTATGGCAAGTTTACAAGCACACCATGCATTGTTGTATCTTGGTTTAAATCGTATGCCATTACTGCAAAAACTGATGTTATGGGATGGCTTGAGTATGAAACAACGTATTTTGACATTTGAGAAAGACTTAAATTGTCCAGACTGTCAGGCAAGATCATCCTTAAACACTTAAATATTTGCTAAACTCTGCGTTATGCACTTTTAACCACATTTAAATATGATGAAAAATAATATCTGGCTCGATGGACTGCGTTCCGTTGCCCGTATGGGGGAAACCGCAGTTGTAGCGGCGAAAGCAGGCTTTAAATACGCGACTGAAAAGCCGAGTAATGCTAAGTTAATGCGTGAAACCTTTGAAGATCTAGGTTCAACTTATATTAAGTTGGGTCAGTTTATTGCCAGCACGCCGTCGTTATTTCCGCGTGAATTTGTTGAAGAATTTCAAGGCTGTTTAGATCAAACGCCGTCATTGCCTTTTAGCTATGTACAGCAGGTTTTGGCGTCTGAATTTGCTGGGCGTAACCTAGATGAAATTTTCGCATCAATTGATGAAAAGCCACTCGCATCCGCTTCAATTGCGCAAGTACATGCAGCCAAACTGGTCACAGGCGAAGATGTGGTTCTCAAGATTCAAAAACCTGGCGTAGAAACCATTCTCTACACAGATTTGAATGTGTTGCATTGGGCAACCAAAATTCTTGAAAAAGCGGTGCCTAAGGTAAAGTTTGCTTCATTGGCGGATATTGTTGATGAAATTAAAATCCGTATGGTACGTGAGGTCGATTTTATCGAAGAAGCGCAGAATATTGATGATTTCGTCAATTACCTGAATGTCACAAATAACAAAGCCGCGACTGCTCCCAAGGTTTATCACCAGTATTCAACTCGCCGTGTCTTGACCATGCAGCGTTTATTTGGTGTGTCTTTGACTGACTTTGAAGTGGTAAAAAAATACGCCAAAGATCCTTCCCAAGTGCTCATTACCGCAATGAACACATGGTTTGGCAGTCTAATGATGTGTAACAGTTTCCATGCAGATTTACATGCAGGCAATTTAATGCTGCTGGAAGATGGGCGTATTGGTTTTATTGACTTCGGTATTGTGGGTCAATTAAAACCTGAAGTCTGGACAGCTTGTATGGCATTTATGGATGCATTACAGCGAACTGACTACAAGCTTATGGCTGAAAATATGCTGAAGATGGGCATGACCGATGTCGCCATCGATACCCAAGTGTTGGCGGCAGATTTAGAGCGCTTATTTAGTGGGGTGTTGTTGGCGGATCCGCAAGAAATCTTAAGCTCTAATCCAGCAGATTTAAATGACATCATGATGGATATGGTGGCTGTGGGTGAGCGTCATGGTATTCGCTTCCCGCGTGATTTCGCATTGCTGTTTAAACAAATGTTGTATTTCGATCGATTTATGCGCGTCCTAGCACCGTATACCGATATTTATGCAGACCAGCGTTTGCAAATGGTGCAAACTACCGATCCAAGTTTGATGTTGAAACATTAAGATTCAAATTTTGATTAATCCATTCATGGCAGATGTGTGAAGCATTGGGTCATGAATGGTCTGCAATTTAAGGGTTAAATCATGGATGCGATTGTCATTGAAGGTCTTAAGGTCAATACCGTTGTCGGTTGTTTTAACTGGGAACGACAAATTATTCAGCCTTTGATGTTAGATCTGACCATTCGTACCAGTTTAGAAGCCGCAGCAAGTTCAGACGAGCTGGAAGATACCTTGAACTACGCTGAAATTTGCAGCATATCTGCTGAAGTGATTCAAAAAGCCCAACCAAAATTGATCGAACATGCGGCAAAATTGGTACTGAATGCGCTTTTTACTACCTATCCTGCGATAGAATCGATTAAAATTATTATTCGTAAGCCTGCCATTATTGCAGAAGCCAATTCTGTAGGAATTCGTATTGAACGCCACCGAAACGATTTTCGCCCTAGCTCTGGCGAGTAATTTTAATCCACAGCAACATTTTCGCTATGCCTATCAACAGATTTGTGGGCTTGGTGCTGTAGAGTTCTCAAAAATTTATATTATTCCTTGCCGTGATGGTG
This sequence comes from Acinetobacter sp. NigerLNRRAM0016, assembly GCF_054112845.1. Taxonomy (NCBI): domain Bacteria; kingdom Pseudomonadati; phylum Pseudomonadota; class Gammaproteobacteria; order Moraxellales; family Moraxellaceae; genus Acinetobacter; species Acinetobacter sp. NigerLNRRAM0016. Next base: position 39,090 of record NZ_JBSYVT010000009.1, on the reverse strand, counting down.
TAGGGGCAGACTACTGGAATGCAGCCTGCTTACTGCATTCAACCTTAACGCCTGAGCAAATCATCATCCAATTAAAACAATGGGAAGCCAATTCAGGTCGTGTGCGTCCATCGCATCAGATTACATTAGATGTTGACCTGATTGCATGGGGTGAGTCTTTGGTGCACATGCAATTTAATCCAAAAAAACTGCCACTCGCCTTGGATGTTCAAATTCCGATGGCAGATGTTTGGTCTCATCCTTTATTCACCGAGTCGCAACATCAATTTCCAACGGTGAAATGTTTAGAAGTTGTTAACATATAAAAACGTGGCACGTGGTCTTGCTGTTTTAAAATGAGGGCTAAAGCAGCCAATTAGAGACTTGCTATCATGAAAATACGTTTTTTTGTCTATGCATTATTCAGTAGTTTAGTGGTGGGGTGTAGTTCAAATGCACCTGTCGAAAATACTGAAACTATGCCACCTCCAACGTCATCGACTGATTTAGCTGGTGATGAAACCATGTTGCTTGCACTCAAACAAGCGGTCTATATGACGATTCATGAACAACCTTTATATCAATATGCATTTTATGATTTGAATCAAGATGGTGTTCAGGATGCTGTCGTGATGTTGAGAGGAACTAATTGGTGTGGTTCAGGTGGTTGTACTGTGCTGGTCTTTAAAGGCATAAGTCACGATCAGTTCCAACCGCTGAGTAAAATGACGGTTACCGATGTGCCAATCTATGCTTTAAATAGCAAAACACAAGGCTGGTCAGATTTATCTGTGTATTCAAGAGGTATGGGACAAGTTGTTTTGAAGTTTAATGGTCAAAGTTATCCGAGCAATCCTTCTATGGAAGCCAAGTACACGGGCAACTTACAGGAAGCTGGAAACATGCTGCTACTGAAATAATCGGATTGATAAAAAAGCAGTGCGATAGGGCACTGCTTTTTTATTGATCAAGACGGTTGATCTGTTTAAATAAAATAGCTGGTCTTGGTCATTAATTTGGAAATTGCAGTCATAGTAATACGAACAGGGGCAGGTAAGTCTACACCGCCTGCATTAAGTGCTGTATCACGATGATGCAGTTCATCTTCATTCATCTGCTCTAGAATTTTACGCGAGCGTGAGTCTTGTGCTGGGAGTTGGCTAATGTGATGTTGCAAATGTAAGCTGACTTGACGTTCTGTTTCAGCAACAAAGCCTAAACTGTATTTATCACCCGCAATACCAGCAATTGCCCCCATACCAAAAGACAGCCCATACCAAATTGGATTCAGTAAACTGGTATGGCTATCGAGTTCTTTCAAACGATCTTCACACCAAGCCAAATGGTCTTGTTCTTCAATTGCAGCTTGTTCCATTTCACGACGGACATTTGGAAGTTTAGCGGTCAGTGCTTGACCGTGGTACAGTGCTTGAGCACACACTTCACCACTGTGATTGACACGCATTAATCCCGCAACATGACGTGCTTCACTGACTGCCAAATGGGTTTCTTCAGGTGCAGCAGGATTCTCACGTTGTGCCGCAGTTGCTCCCGGTACTAAACTACGCAAGGCTTGGTCAAAAGAGTGAATGAGCTTATCGATGCCCGTATAGTGACGCATAGGATTAATCCTCTAAAGAAACTTGAGCTGTATTCAGTTGTGGCTTTAAACGAATCAATAGCCAAATACTGAAAATTGCACTGAGCACAGCAGTAATGCAGAACAGTATTTTAATATCAATTTTTAAGACACTTAAGATAATAATGGAAAAAATAGCAGAACTGACCATAAATACTGCATTCAGAATGTTATTCGCAGCCACCACTCGCGCCCGATGGGAACGTGGAGAATATGCCTGCATCATGGCGTACAGTGGAACAATATAAAAACCTCCACTAATACCCAGCATGGTCACAGCCAGCATCACGTGGTAATAACTCCAACCTTGCTGAAACACATCTGCCAAATGTAAAAGCTCGCCTGAGCGTTCAGGCACAAAGGCCAAACTTGCTGCTAAATAAAGTGCGAATACCGTTAAGCCAATGGCACCAATCGGCACCATTTTGAGGTTGACTTCTGTGCCGCCAATTCTGCGACATAGCAATGAACCAATACCAATCCCTACAGAGAAAAAGGTGAGCAGTAGACTCACGACATTTTCAGAGGCATGCAGGTTTTGCTGTGTCAATTGCGGGATCTGGGTTAAATAGGTTGCACCATAAAACCAGTACCATGAGTTACCTAATAACACTAAATAGATAAGTGGAATGCTCTTGGCATATTTGATGGTTTGAAAACTGGTGCGGAAAAAGTTCCAGTCGATCTCTAAATCTGGTGTAGTAACATTCTGTTTGAGAATAAAACGACTGGAGAAATATCCTAAAACTGCAATTGTTATAATGGTGAGACTGATCCAGAGTAAATTTCCATCAGAAGCAGAGATGACTGCACCGCCCAAAATCATCCCGATCAGGATTGCCATGGACGTACCTGATTGAAATAGGGCATTGCCTGACATCAATTCATTCGGTTTTAAAATTTCAGGCAATATGGCGTATTTAATGGGTCCAAAAAAGGTCGAGTGTGTCCCCATCAGAAAGAGTGCTAGCAGTAATAGCCATAGATGACCCAATAAAAAGCCAGCACTACCAATCAGCATGATAATAATTTCAAGAATTTTAATACCACGAACCAAACTTGCGCGCTCATATTTGTCAGCAATTTGACCGGCAGTCGCTGAAAAGATGAAATAAGGCAGAATGAACAGCAATGCTGCCAGGTTATTTAGCGTACTCACACTGGCACTTTGTTGATTAATCCAGCCGTAAGTAATCACCAGTAATAAGGCTTGTTTATAGACATTGTCGTTCAATGCGCCTAAAAACTGCGTCACAAACATCGGTAAAAAACGACGAGTGCTTAAAAGATGTTCTTTTTTTTCCATGACAATGTGAACTTCATAAAGTTTTATTAAGAAATGTGAGCATCTGGTAAAATAGCAAAGAAAATCATGTATGATATTTTAATCCTATGCTGTGGTGAAAAAATCAATAAAATTGAGTTCTTTAGCCAGTATAAATTTTAAACTTTTCATTACAAATACGAAGGGCTGTTGATTAGACCCGTCATGAGTTTAGAGTATTCTATGCTTGTAAAAACGAATTTTAAAAAGTCGACTCTGACACTAAGTATGAACTCTATCTTGGAGTTGAATCATACCAATAAAAGTCTGTGTTTGAGTGCCTTTTTAATGTTTTTTGCCCAACATGGCTTCGCGCAAGAAGTGGGGACAGTCCAACCTGAAAATGCGGTTGTATCCAGCATTGAACAAGCGGAAAAAGATGAGTTAAATGCCCAGATTCAGGCAGAGGCGGATGCGCAAAACTTGAGTCGCTCTGAACAAGAAGAAAAAATTCAAAACTATCAAAATAAAGCGGGTACGCCAGATAGTTATACGATGTTGCAGCATCAAATCCAGCATACTGATCAAATTGAAGCTTTTAAGCCGATTACTTTTGAAGATTTGGATGAGTTACCAGATACTCCTGTCGATCAGAGTATGGCAAATGAAATTTATAATGAAGCCAATGCAGCCAAAGCTGAAGCGGAAAGATATCGCGCAGGTCAGACTCAAGAGGTTGTGGTACGCAATCCAACCCCGCAAGAGCTGACTGAAATTAATCAGGCTCCTGTCAATGTTGATCAGTTGATGAATAGTATTCAGGCAGACAGCAAGATTGTTGTTGAAGCCAATGAGTCTGGAAAAACTTTAGCTGAACAAAGTTTTGAAGCACAGCCTGAAGTGGAAGAAAAGGGATTCTTTAAGCGTTGGTATCATAAAATCAGACCACCAAAAAATGAGTTGGTGAACTCAAAAGTTCCGCGTATTAAAGCGGATATTGTGATTGTAGATGCACAAAATACCAATCCAGATTTACCCGATAAAGAATATCAGCAAGCCATCTTAAACTTAAAAAACAACGTCAGTGGCAAACTTTCCAGCTTTACGCAAGAAGCATATGGAGACTTTAACGCTGCATTGCCGCAATTAAAAAGTTTATCCAATCTTGCTGCACAGGCGGTTGGTTTCTATCAGGCAGAGTTTCGTTTTGAGAAAACCAGTGACAGTCGTGTCAAAGTAACCATTAAACCGAATGCTCCCGTATTGGTCGCTGATCAGACGATTGAGTTTAGTGGTGCGGGTGCAGAACGTCCACAATTTCAGGTTATTAGTGTGTTACCCGAACTGGATATTGGTGATGTGTTGAATCATGGTTTATATGAAGATACCAAAAAGCGGATTGTAGAAGCTGCGACCAATAACGGTTTTTTTGATGCGTATTGGCGCTTACATGATGTCAAAGTTGCTCAGCCAGAAAACACGGCTGATATTAATTTGCGCTTTGAAACGGGAGAGCGTTATAAGTTGGCGGGTGCTGAATTTCGCATGAGCGATCCATCCAAGCCTTTCCCATTAGACATGGACATCTTAAAAATGATGGTGCCATGGGAAGATGGTGCTGATTATGCATTGTGGCGTGTGAATACCTTAGCCAATAATCTAACCAACTCGCGTTACTTCAATTTTACTTTGGTTGATGCGGTACGTCCCGATCCGCTTGCTGTACCGTTAGAACTGCCACCTGACTTACAAGCTTTGGTCGATCAGGAAAAAATTGCCAGCAGCGATCTTCAAGTTCAAAATCAGCAAGATATTAATTCTGCGAAAGAAGTCACTCAGTCTGTGGCCAATGAAGATCAGTTTGCAGGAATAGAAAATCAAGACAGTAATGAAAAGGTACAAGCTCAACTTTCACAACAAGAGCTGCGTGAACAAGAGGAAGAGCGTCTAAAAGTCCAAGCGCGTGATGAGAAAAAAGTCCCTGTCATTGTCACGATGAATGCTGACCGACTCAACAGTGCGGAAGTTGGTTTGGGCTGGGGATCCGATACAGGTCCACGATTAAGAACCACATATAGACGCGCGATTGTAAACCGACGTGGTCACTCTTTTGATGCCAACTTAGAGGTGTCGCAAATTCGTCAGGCGATTGATACCCGCTATAATATTCCTTATAACCATCCATTAAATGATTACATTAGCTTGGTGGGTGGTTATGAACGTGAGGAGCGTGATGGTGTTGCTCAAGGCAATAACTTGACCATTGAATCAGCAGTTGTTGGTGCAGACCGTGTTATTAAACGTTCTATGGGGAATTGGCAGCATACCTTTGGTGTGCGTTACCGTTTAGACCGTTTAACCCAAAATGGTGTGGTTGATGAAAGCGAGATTCCAGATGCATTTTTAGCCAGCTCTGATACTGAACAGCAGTCATTATTGGTTGGTTATGAGGCTTCACGTGTTGATTCCGATAAGCGTGTCAATCCAAGCAAAGGTTTTAGACAAATCTATAAAGTTGAAGTCGGCAGTGAGGCTTTAATTTCAGATGCAGATATGGCAATTTTAAATGCAGGTTGGCGTTTTATTTATTCATTGGGTGAAAACAATAACCATCAATTTGTCGGTCGTGGCGATTTAGGCTATATCCTGACGGAAGACTTTAATAAAATTCCATATAATTTGCGCTATTTTGCGGGTGGGGATCAGTCGATTCGCGGTTTTGATTACAAAGATTTATCACCTGAGGTTGATGGTTATAAAATTGGGGGGCAAGCACTCGCTGTTGGTTCGCTTGAATACAATTATCAATTTAAACAGGGATGGCGTGCAGCCTTGTTTAGTGATTTTGGTAATGCGTATGACAAAGATTTTAGTAACGATACAGAATATAGCGTTGGCTTAGGGGTACGTTGGGAATCTCCAATTGGACCATTACGTATTGATGTCGCATCAGGTATTTCTGATGAAAATCATCCAATTCGTGTACATTTCTTTATTGGTTCACCACTTTAAAAATTTAACTTAATTTCAAACTTGAGAAGGTTATGGCTGAAGAAGAACAGCAAAAACAAGAATTACCCGAATCACCAGTGCCTAAAAAGCGTCGTGTTTTTAGGAGCGTGTTATTAACGCTACTTATTTTGGTGATATTGCTTGTTTCTGCTTTTGCCATCATGTTTTCGACGGATAAAGGTAGCAAGTTTTTACTTAACCGTGTGTTAGAACGCCAGCAGATTATTCATTATGAATATGAAGGCGGCAATCTGTTAAAAGGAATTATTTTAAAAAATGTACTGGTGACCTTGTCTGCGGTGGATGTCAAAATTGATCGTGCAGAAGTCAGCTTGGGTTGGCGTGCTTTAGTACATAAAGAAATCCATTTATATAATGCAGATGTACGCAATCTACAAGTCATTACCAAATTACCGCCGAGTAGTGAACCCTTTAAGTTCAAAGACATTAAACTGCCATTTACGTTGCGTTTGGATCATGCAGATGTCGATCATTTATTAATTAAAACGCATGCAGCAGCGGTCAATTTTAATGATATTGAATTGAATGAAGCATTATGGTCAAACACCAAACTTGAGTTTCAAGATTCTCGGGTGAATATGGGTTACCTTTCAATTCGTAATGCCACAGGCGATATGGATTTTCATGGTAAATATCCTCTTAACGCGAAAGCGACAGTTAATATCCCTGCCTTAAACAACAGTCTGAATGTTCATGATATTCAGGTGGTTGCCAAAGGGAGCTTAGATACCATCGCTGCAGGGTTTGCAACCAACACCCCCGATTTGGTTTCTGGTTGGGGGGTGGTGCATCCCGTGCGTAATCATGTTCCGATGTTTGGTCAGTTAGAATTTAAAAATTATCACTGGCCATTGCTGACTGCACAAAAACTCTTTACTCAAGCTGGGGTATTGCGTTATCAAGGCGATATTCAACGCCTGAATTTAGGTTTGTCGACGGATGTATCTGGGCAAAATCTGCCAAAAGGAAAATATACCGCCGTCATGCATACCGACTTGGTGCATCAATTGAACATTGACCAATTTAAAGGTCAGGTGATGAACGGCACTGTGGATGTAAAAGGTTTGGTGAGTTGGGAAAAAAATGTACATTGGGATGTTAATGGTCGCTTAAACCAGATCAATCCTAAAGATAAGATTATTCCTCAATTCGTCAGGGATTTCCTTCCACCGAGTCTGGATGCAAAAATTGCTTCCACAGGCCGTTTAGAAAAAGGCTTGCATCTTACAGGCATGTTGGACTTTGACCAATATGAAACTTGGAATTTAAAGCTTGATCAGAATCCAGCTCAAGCTAAACAAGCCAATCCGATATTGCTTGATGTCGCGTGGAAGGATATTGACCGTGCGATGCCTTATATTGGCTGGTTAAAGAGCGAGTCAGGTGATGTGCAGATTCGACTGATTGAAGGTCAGCAAAATATCACAGTGGCTTCTAATGTGGAGCAGCATGAAACTGCTTTATTGCCTGCAGGTCAGTATAAAGCTCAATTAGAACTGAAGAACAATGTATTGAAAGTTCCAAGTTTTAATTATGTTGCCACTAAAGGTAGTTTGAGTGGACAAGCCAATGTGGTATTACCGACCGATAAGGCTCAATTGAAATGGGATGCGAGTGTTAAAGCTCAGGATTTTAATCCGCAAACTGTCATTGCCGCTGCACCAGTCGATTTGGTTAATGGTCAAATACAGGCGAATGGTTATGCTAAGCCAAATCAGCACATCATTGAGCTGAAAGGGATTAACTTGACTGGACATATGCCGCAGCAGGCGCAACAGGAAACGGTGCAATTAACGGGTAAAAGTACCATTGCAGTTTTATTCCATGATGTTAAAGCGGGTGGCGGCTTTAAAAGTTTTGCTGTGAATTATGATGGTGCTTTGAAATCTAGCAAAGTCAAAGAAAGTAATGGTCTGTTAAAAGTTAAAATTTCGGGCACCCCAATTTTACTGAAAATTGATCAATTACAGCATGATGGTGCGGCAGGTAAAATTCTTGCACAAGGTAAGCTAGATTTAAGTAAAGGCATTGGTTGGAATATTAATGCGTCCCTGATTCGATTTAAGCCGCAATATTTTGTTTCTATGCTACGAGGGGAGCTGTCAGGAAATGTTCAGACTGAAGGTTTCTGGTCAGATGCCTTAAAGCGGATCAATATTCAGAAATTGAATGTTGCAGGCTATATCAATAACAAACCTGTACGGGGTACAGGGAATTTGGCTCTGGTGCTGAATAACAATCAAAAGGGCTTCCTGCCACAACAATTTGAAGCCAATAATTTATACATATCTTATGCCAAGAACCAAATTCAGGCGACTGGTAATGCGCAGAACTTACGTTTAAAAATCAACGCGCCAGCCTTGTATGAGTTATACAGTGGTTTAAGGGGGCGTGCATATGGTTATCTCAATATTCAGTCTCAGCCACGCTTACAAGCAACTGCCAATCTAGCTGTCGATGATTTCCGTTTTGGTAACTTGCTCAGTATGCGCAAATTGCGTATTCAAGGGCAATTACCCGCTTCTGAAACCGTACCAAGCTTGCTGAAAGCTGAAATGAATAATTTACGCAGCGGTAACAGTGAAATTCAAAATGGGATTGTTACGCTCGCAGGTACACGTAAAGCGCATGTGTTAAAAGTACAAGGCAATAACCGATTTAGTAAATTCTATGTACAGCTGGCGGGTGGCTTTAATGGTCAAAACTCGTGGTTAGGTCAGATTCAAAAAGGTGACTTCGACTCAGTACGAGTACGCTTGGTGCAACGTCAAAATGCTTCAGTGGTATACAACCAAAATACTGCGGAATTATTTGTGGGCGCGCATTGCTGGGCAAGCCAACAAAGTGAGTTGTGTTTTGATCAACCTGTTCGTATTAGCAAAGCCAAGGGTAATATTTCCTTTGTCACCAAAAACCTCGATTTAAATGACTTTGCTGCATTTATGCCACAAGGACTGGCGATTACCGGTAAAGCCAATGGTTATGCCAAAGCATCTTGGGCGCAAGGCAGCAAACCGAAAATTGATGCACGGATGGTATCGCGTCAGGGCGTAATTGGCATTGCAGCTGAAGATCAGCAAGATATGGGTTCTACACTGCGTTACGATGAGATTTCAGTCAATGCGAAAAGTGTGACTCAAGGCTTGCAACTTCGTTTTGATATGAAAACACCTGAAATAGGTACGGGTTATGCCAATGTTATTATTGATCCATTCAAGCAAAACAAGCCTATTCAAGGTGAAATTGCCTTTAACGAAGTGCAATTGAAAGTATTCAAACCTTTTATTCAGGATATTCGTACTTTAAGTGGCACTTTATCTTATGCAGGTAAGATTAGTGGAGAATTGCTTGCACCACGACTCTCGGGTGAAATGCGCTTGAAAGATGGCGCAATCAGTATGATTTCCTTGCCAATTAACCTCAACAATATACAAGTCTATTCGTCTATTCGTGGTGATCATGCCACCATCAATGGTGCATTTAATAGTGGACAAGGGGTAGGAAAGTTAACTGGTAGTGTGGATTGGAAAAATGATCCAAGAATTCAGCTACACCTCAAAGGCGATAATTTACTTATTCGTCAAGCACCGTTAATTACGGCATTGGTAACACCTGATTTCAGCCTTGATGTGATGCCTTTCCAGAAAAAACTGGTATTAAAAGGTGATGTGGATGTGCCACGTGCATTAATTTCAATGCCTGAAGCTTCTGCACCAGTGGTCGATGTCTCTTCGGATGTCCGCATTGTGCAACAAGGTCAAGATCAGTTGGCCATCTTGAAGTCAGCACGCCCTTGGGATATTAGAGCGGATGTCATGATTAATCTGGGCAAGCAAGTGGTCTTCCAAGGTTTTAATAGTCGAATTCCATTGCTAGGACGTTTGTATTTAACCCAACGTGGTGTTGAAACCGCCATGCGTGCTAATGGTGCAATCGGGGTAAGTCAAAAAGTTAAAATCGAAGCGTATGGTCAGAGTTTAGACCTAAACCGTGCTATTGCCCGTTTTAATGGTCCTTTGGCAAATCCAACTTTAGATGTTGATACCAATAAAATTATTCAAGGCACCATTGTTGGGGTGCGAGTAACGGGTACGGCAAGCAACCCGAATATTCAAGTGTATAATGATGGTGGCTTGACTGAACAAGAAGCAATGAATGCGTTAATTACAGGTCGTATTAATGAAGGTGCAAATAATATTAACCAGTCAGAAACATTCCGTTCTGACGTAAACAATACCATTGCTGCCGCTGGGATTAGTATGGGCTTGGGTGGTACACGTGCTTTCACCAATCAGTTAGGTCAATCTTTTGGTTTAAGTGGCTTGGCTTTAGATGCGCAAGGTACTGGAGATGACACGCAAGTCAGTGTCACGGGGTATATCACCCCTGATCTTTATATTCGTTACGGCGTGGGCGTATTTACACCCGTTAACAAATTAACCTTGCGTTATCAAATGAACCAGAAGTTGTACATGGAGGCGAGCCAATCGGTCGATCGTGCGATAGACTTCTTCTATAATTGGCGTTTCTAATTTATCTATTTTAATAAATATAGCCTCTATCTAGAGGCTATATTTTTTCAGGTTTCATTACAGTATTTTGATGTTGCATATTGAATTGATGTGTAGATCAAGAAAATCTATAAATAACAGGCACTAGATACCAAAAATCAATTAAACCCTATTAAAAGTAGGTGTATAGTAAATGGACTAGCTAATTTTGAGCGATAATCACTATGCCAATTAAATTTGTAATGCGTTTTGCAGCGATTTTATTTTCTGTATTAATCTTGGCGGCAATAGTAATTCAATTCTTCTTTAATCCACACTACACCGTGATCTTCTGGATCTTCGCTGTACCATTTATTTTGGGGATTCCAATTATCTCTTCTGTGATATTGGCAAAAAATGAAGAATTAGATATTCACTCAGTCAATTAAAATTGGCATATTGAATAAACTGTAAATATAGAAGCTCATCATTGGATGGGCTTTTTTATTTAAACAAGCTTGTGATCTTCGTTTTGTTCTTTTGTAATGCATATTTTTAGATGACGATATTTTCATGTAGCAAAATGTTCATACATAAAAGGATTGCAGAATAATTTAAACGGAGGGCGAGAAATTTCCTGTTTTCCTAGTAAGCGGGGAAATGATGATTTTTTTCACATTTAAGTCAGTAATGGTTCTTCATTTTGAAAAGTTTGACTATCATAGAGCGCAAATTGGAGAGTAAGCATGAAAAAAGTTTATTTGTTGGCTGTCATAGCCGCACTGGTAGGATGTTCAGAGAAGAAACCATTGACTCCTGAAGAGCAATGGCATGGATACTGCACCAGTATGGGTAATGCCGCACGTTCAATTATGCTAGATCGTCAAAGCGCTATTCAAAAAGAACAAGCCGTTGAACATGCCAATAAAATTGATGATGAATTTACCAAAACATTCATTTTAGACATTATTGATCAAGTTTATGCACTGCCTGAAGAGCAAATCAAAAAAGATAAAGATGCTGCACGTGACCAAATTAAAGCACAAATCACTGAAAAGTGTTTAGCCACTCCGCATGATAAATTGCCAGAGTATAAGCAATTCTAATGTTACTAATTTTCTGAAAATTCAAGCTTTGATTTTAGGATCAGAGTAAAGCAAAAGCCTTGTGTGAAAGTTGCACAAAGCTTTTTTTATAATATGGAGAATTAGACTTCAAAAGGTCGTGAATAATTAAAAGAGCCTTTTGTAATCAATTAAATAATAGCCTAAGCATATTTCACTTCAACTTGTGCTAATTCCAGAACAAAAAATCTAACTTTTTTGAATAAAAGTTGAATCCAAGAATAACAATCAACAGGGTGGGTTATGGATCTCGCTATTTTCTTAAATCATGTTGATTTACAACTTTAAGATGGAAAACAGGTTGTATCGTAATTGGAGGGTGCCTTTAGGAATGAAGCTTGGGGGACACAGTTCGTATTCAATAGCTAACCGATCAGGCATCAAAAAATTTATACTTTGAAAACCGCTTAAGCCAGTGTGCAATCTATGAAGTTGCACATATAGCAAATTTAGATCTAATTTTAAGAAGATAAATCTGAACTGGCGGCACATTTAGAGGACACGAGTGTCCACTAAGGTGGTATGTTCAATTATAAGTAGATCGGGCAAGATCAAGCTTGCCTTTTTTATGCCTGATTCAATTAAAACGTTTTTGGGGTACTGGATAACCATTTTGTTTATTTTTTATGTCATTTGAGCTTCATCATTTCGCCATAAAATAATGAGCATCACAAAGAAACACTTTACTTGCATTAACTTTTGACTGGATTTTTAGTAAAATTTTGCTGTCCATATTATCTGTGAAGCTTTGAATAAGCTGGAATTCATAGGTAATTTTTTAAAAAAGAGGAATAACACCGTGCTAGAAGCTTACCGCCAACACGTTGAAGAACGTGCCGCACTCGGAGTCCCACCGAAGCCACTTGATGATGCTCAAACAGCTGCATTAGTTGAATTATTAAAAAACCCACCAGCTGGTGAAGAGGCTTTTTTAGTAGACTTGCTAGAAAACCGTGTTCCAGCGGGTGTTGACCAAGCTGCATATGTAAAAGCTGCTTTCTTGGCTGCTCTTGCAAAAGGTGAAGCGACTTCTCCATTAGTTTCTAAAGAACGTGCGGTTTACTTACTAGGCACTATGCTTGGTGGTTATAACGTAGCACCTCTTGTTGAGCTTTTAGACAATGCTGAATTGGCTGGCTTAGCTGCTGAAGCGTTAAAGAAAACTCTTCTTGTATTTGATGCATTCCATGACGTTGCTGACAAAGCGAAAGCGGGCAATGCAAATGCACAAGCAGTTCTTCAATCTTGGGCTGACGCTGAATGGTTCACTAGCCGTAAAGATGTTCCTGAAGAAATCAAACTTACAGTATTCAAAGTAACTGGCGAAACCAATACTGATGACTTGTCTCCAGCTCAAGACGCTTGGAGCCGTCCAGATATCCCATTACACGCGAATGCGATGTTGAAAAACGTACGTGATGGTATCAACCCAGAAGTTGCTGGTGAAGTTGGTCCACTTAACCAAATTAAAGAACTTATCGCGAAAGGCAACCAAGTTGCTTACGTAGGTGACGTTGTTGGTACAGGTTCTTCTCGTAAGTCTGCAACTAACTCTGTACTTTGGTTCTTCGGTGACGAAATCGCGCACATTCCGAACAAAAAAGACGGTGGTTACTGCTTAGGTTCTAAAATCGCTCCGATTTTCTTCAACACTATGGAAGACGCTGGTGCGTTACCTGTAGAGATTGACGTTGCGAACATGAACATGGGCGACGAAATCGTTCTTAAGATCGATCACGCTGCGGCTAAAGTAACTGCGTTCAAAAACGGCGAACAAATTGCTGAATCTGAACTTAAAACTCCAGTGCTTCTAGACGAAGTACGTGCTGGCGGTCGTATTAACTTGATCGTTGGTCGTGGTTTGACTGCTAAAGCGCGTGAAGCTTTAGGTCTTGCTCCATCTACTTTATTCCGTACTCCAGTACAACCTGCTGCAACTGGCAAAGGCTTCACTTTAGCTCAGAAGATGGTTGGTCGTGCATGTGGTCTTCCAGAAGGTCAAGGTGTAATTCCTGGTACTTACTGCGAACCTAAGATGACTACAGTGGGTTCTCAAGATACAACTGGTCCTATGACTCGTGACGAGTTAAAAGACTTAGCTTGCTTGGGCTTTTCTGCTGACTTAGTTATGCAGTCTTTCTGTCATACTGCTGCTTATCCAAAGCCAGTTGACGTACAAATGCAACACACGCTTCCTGACTTCATCATGAACCGTGGTGGTGTTTCTTTACGTCCAGGCGACGGTATTATCCACTCTTGGTTAAACCGTATGCTTCTTCCAGATACAGTAGGTACTGGTGGTGACTCGCATACTCGTTTCCCAATTGGTATTTCATTCCCAGCGGGTTCTGGTCTTGTAGCGTTCGCTGCAGCAACTGGTGTTATGCCACTTGACATGCCAGAGTCAGTTCTTGTGAAGTTCAAAGGTAAAATGCAGCCTGGTATCACTTTACGTGACCTTGTACATGCAATTCCTTACTATGCAATCAAGGAAGGTGATCTTACTGTTGAGAAAAAAGGTAAGAAAAACATCTTCTCTGGTCGTATCTTAGAAATCGACTTGTCAGAAATGGAAACTGATTTGACAGTTGAACAAGCATTCGAACTTTCTGACGCTTCTGCTGAGCGTTCTGCTGCTGGTTGTGCGATCACACTTTCTGAAGAGAAAGTTGCTGAGTACCTACGTTCTAACATCACAATGCTTAAGTGGATGATTTCACAAGGTTATGGTGATGCTCGTACAATGGCTCGCCGTGTTGAGAACATGGAAAACTGGTTGGCTAACCCATCACTTCTTAAAGCTGATGCTGATGCTGAATACACCAAAGTGTATGAAATTGACCTTGCTGACATCAAAGAACCTATCCTTTGCTGCCCGAACGATCCAGATGATGCAAAACTTCTTTCTGATGTTCAAGGCGACAAAATTGATGAAGTATTCATCGGTTCTTGTATGACGAACATCGGTCACTTCCGTGCAGCTGGTCAGTTACTTGATAAAGTACCAAGCGGTTCATTGTCTACTCGTTTATGGTTGGCTCCACCAACGCGTATGGACGAGCACCAATTGATGGAAGAAGGCTTCTATAACATTTATGGTAAAGCTGGTGCACGTACTGAAATGCCTGGTTGTTCATTGTGTATGGGTAACCAAGCACGTGTAGCACCAAACACGACTGTAGTGTCTACTTCTACTCGTAACTTCCCTAACCGTTTAGGTCAAGGTTCTAACGTTTACTTGGCTTCTGCTGAGCTTGCGTCGGTAGCTGCGGTTCTTGGTAAGTTACCAACTCCTGAAGAATACCAACAATATGCTGCTCAAATTGACAGCATGTCTTCAGATATCTACAAGTATTTAAACTTTGACCGTATCGGTGAATATACTGATGCTGCTGATCAAGTAGATACGAAGAAAATTGCTGCTGCTCAGTTAACTTAATTAATTGAAAATTAAGTTTAAATGAGTTAAAAATAAGGGCTGAGTAATCAGCCCTTATTTTTATAATTAAATCTTTAATATCAAGGAATAAATGGAAAAATACATAGATCCTGCTTATCTGAATGAAAATCAAGGTGTATTGGCTTTATTTATATTTTTATTCGGGCTTGTTGTTGCAATTTTTAGCTGGATTGTAAGATATTTAAATAATAAACCAAAATTCAAAATTGATACGATTGATGGACCTACATTTGCTTGTACATTTAAGACTGGTCGAATTTATAATGGGTATGAAGCACATATTACAGCTATAGCTCTTTATTTGGATCTTAAAAATGTTGGTAATTTGCCATCAAGCATTGAAAAAATACATGTAGCATATAAATGGAATATAATTCCATTTAGCTTGAATTGGGTTAAGTATCGTTTGGGATGGTTTTGGATAAAAAATCAAACCATTGCTTTGGATGATTTTCAAATTAAAATTGGTGATAGTGTAAAAGTTTACCCATTTTTAACCCAATTAAATAAGCTTTCTCCTAATACAGTTGAAAAGTTTATTGAAGTAGGTAAGGGGACTAATGGCATCGTTTATTTCGAGCAGGCTGAGAGTTGGGGTGCTATGTCACCTGTAGTAAAGAATAAAAGAACTAAAATAAAGATTTGTATACTAGATTCTTTTGGAAAAAAGCATAAAAAAGTTGTTGTGATTCCTGTAGTAGAACTAGATGAGGCATTTAAATATAACCCATCATTTGGTATGACGTATCAAATTTTAAATAATGAAAAGGTAGGCTGAGATTACTTCTTAAGTATTTATATCTAATTCTCTGAATTTGTATGATCTACAGTTTTTCTTTAAACTTTAATTATTCGTTTAATCACCGTATTGAAAAATGATCAAAGTTAGATGGTTTGAAAATGGCCAAACAATCCCGCTTCCTATGTATAGGTGGATTTCTTAACGGTTCTGCCGTAAAAGACCAAGGTGACAGCTTTGTATGTGTGGAAAATGGCAAACAAGTCACTTACCGAAAAATGGAAATTTTCCATCAAGATTCATGGGATCATGACTATTATGTTTGTGAAACGACCACAGACAAACAGGCTCGAAACTGGGTTTATGATATTAAGCCTGATTAAGGAACCTGATTGATGTATATCCAATAAATAGAGATGTAGCCTAGTCTCTTGAAAATACAGATGCTAAAAAGCCCCTAGCTAAGGGGCTTTTTTATACCGAATAAACTTACCAATAACCCAACATCTTCCACCAAATTCCACCTAAAACTATAAAAATAACCATATTAATAATGCTCATGGCAAAACCTGCTTTCCACCATTCACCAAGCGTTGTATAACCTGAACCATAAATAATAGGGGATGTACCTGTCGCATAATGAGTCAGTGTCATCATAATGCTTGAAGCTGCTGCCATAATCAGCGCAAAGAACATTGGAGGAGCACCTAGTGCAATACCTGCAATGTAGAATGCTGAAAACATGGCGGTAATATGTGCAGTCGTACTGGCAAAAATGTAGTGGGCGTACATATAAGCAAATAGTAAAAGCATGGAAGCAGGAACCCACGTTAAGCCAAGTTGTCCAATGCTCGTTTGTAAAACACCTGAAAACCAAGCGATCAAGCCGAGCTTATTTAAAAAGGTAGCCATCATCACCAATG
Source organism: Acinetobacter sp. NigerLNRRAM0016 (assembly GCF_054112845.1). Lineage (NCBI taxonomy): Bacteria > Pseudomonadati > Pseudomonadota > Gammaproteobacteria > Moraxellales > Moraxellaceae > Acinetobacter > Acinetobacter sp. NigerLNRRAM0016. The sequence goes on along the minus strand of NZ_JBSYVT010000009.1, from coordinate 22,439 downwards.
CAGCAAACCAAGTTACAGTGTCCCATGCACTTTTTTGAGTTAAGACATCATCCCAAGTTAAAACACCAGTCAGTAGTAAAAGAGATAAACCAATAAATGCAGTTGTAGTTGGATCTAAAGTCCACATATCACCCAACAGCATTGCAGGAATGCCCGCCCAAAGTAACAGTAAAATTCCAAACACAGCCAGCATAATCATTTCGTGTAAGGTAATGGGTCCCATTTCCTTTAAACGCTCTTTGGCAAATTGAGCGGCATTCGGTGTTTTCTTAATTTCAGGTGGGTACATAAAGTAAAGTGCAATTGGCATTAAAGCCAATGCCACAATACCGGGTAACACCATCGCCAAAGCCCATGTGGTCCAACTCAAATGAATCTGGCTATTGGTGGCTTTTGCGACCAACTCAACAACTAAAGGATTCGGTGCGGTAGCGGTAATAAACATGGCAGAGGTAATGGGGTTGGAGTGGTAATTCACCAAAGCCAAATATTTACCAATTTTTCCTTCTGTGCCTTTTTCTGGGTCGGAGTCAAAACTCGTTGCAATAGAGCGCACAATCGGATGAATAATTCCACCACCACGTGCCGTGTTACTTGGAGTAACGGGTGCAAGAATCAGTTCAGATAATGCGAGGCTGTAACCGATTCCAATGGTTCTTTTGCCCCAAACTGCAATAAAGTAGTAGCCCAGTCGCGCGCCTAAGCCTGTTTTTTGTAAACCCTTAGAGATCATAATCGAAATACCAATCAACCAGATCAGCGGATTGGCAAAGCCACTTAGTGCATCTTTAATCGCATCACTGGGGTTATCGGCAGTAACACGAGTAATGGCAACAAGTGCAATCGCGATAATCGAAATTGCGCCAATCGGCATGGCTTTACCAATAATCGCAGAGATCACGCCAATAAACATGGCAAACAGCAGCCAAGCATTCGCTGAGACATCTTGCGGGACTGGGATAAAAAACCAAATAATAAGAGTGAGTGATACTGAAATTATAGTTGGTAAGAGTTTGAACCCCATTGAAGCGTACTCCAAAAATATAGTTATTATGTGATTTAATAATGAACAGTGATTATGTCGAAGTCTAGTGCGCTTAACATATTCTCAATAAAACAAAGATCTTAATCTAATTTAGTAAATGGTCGACTTAAATATGAATATAACACTGATTAGTTTATTCATTCTTATGAGTAGTTATATACAGTAATTATGAATTTATGATTTCAATCAGATAATAAAAAGCCCCGCTTACGCAGGGCTAGTCGTATAGACATCGCTATACTCATATAAGGCTCATCTCATACTGCGCGTATTAAAACATAGATTTGTATAAATTGCAGTAAAAGAGTTTTTGATTATTCAATTAACATTAAATCAGATGTGGTTGCAGACTTGAGTGGGCGTAACGCAAAAGTGGATCGTGTATGACGAATCCCTTTAATAGAATACAACTTTTTTCTTAGAAAGCGTTCATAGTGTTCAGAGTTTTTCACTGCCACTTTAACCAAATAATCATAGTCACCAGTTACCAAATGTGCCTCAATCACTTCAGGGATGTCCGCCAAGGTTTGACTAAACTGCTCTAGAATTTCATCATCATGCCGTTCTAGAGTAATTTCAATAAAGAACAATTCATTAATACCAATCGCTTTAGGATTGATGTTAGCGGTATAGCCATCAATGATTTTTAAAGTCTCCAAGCGTTTTAGTCGTGTCCAACAGGGTGAAGATGAAAGTCCGACTTCTTCTGCCAATTGCGCAACGGTCAATCTGCCATTTTGACGTAGAGCAGATAAAATCTTTCGATCAATTTTATCGAGTATATATTCTGTGCTGTTCAAAATTCATTCCATAGAAGAATCTTCTTTAAAATGTAAATATACTTCATTCCTATGCTGATTTTATGAAAATTAAGCTCAAATACAGGAAACAATTGTGCAAGCTAATGATTACACTAAATATATAAGTTATCACCGAATGGGTTAAAGGTGATGATTGAGCCAATAGCATCTTTAGGGAAGGGTGACTTAAAGATGCTATTGGTTCGTTTTATGGCTTGGTTTTGTATGATTTTGCACAATAATCAGAGAAATTGATCTAAAACCGATAAATGATTGATAAAAATACTTAAATTTTTTATGGGTTATTTTATGTAAATATTTTGGATTGCTATTCATTAAATTAAAGTTGTATTTTACTTATATCTTATTGATTTTGTTCAATACCTAATTCTGTAATTTGTTGATTTAAAAGATGAATAGTCACTCTTTTTTGTCTGCTTTCAACCAGATTTACCTAATTTAGGGGATGTCAGCTATCCGAAAGTAATATTACAATCATGTGGTCTATTCAACTCGGACGGAGTTATGAATATTTCAGAAACAATTACAGATTATAAGAAGTTAGCCCCCGAACATCAGAACCAATATTTAGAACAACTTTTAGATTTTGACCGTATCATTTTTCCTGAAACGTGTAAGCAAGAGCTTTCTGATTTTATGCATGATCCTGATGCGATATCAGTACAAGTTGTGGAATATTTCGATGGTGTAAAATTAATAGGCTATAACAGCATATCAATTCTGAAATTAAATATTCGGGAAAAGAATATTTTTGTGGTGAACTCACGCGGGTCATTCTTGCCGAATTATCAACGTGGTAATAAAACTGTCAATTCAGTGATTAAAGTTGCTATACAACACAGTATTAAACATCCGCTGATTCCATTGTGGTTTGTGCTGACCATGATGCAGCCTAAAGCCTATGCCTTGCTTGCATCGTGTGCACAAAATTTTTACCCAAGGACAGATGTCGATACACCACAGGATTATCTGGACGTACTCAAATTGGTTGCCGTACGTAAAGCAGATGTACAAAAACGTCGTGAAGATATTTATGTACATCCGAGAGTGATTCCTGAAACTACTCTAGATGAGTCAATCCATATGCATGATCAGGCGAATCAGCATATTGATTTCTTTATGCAGCACACACCAGATTTTTTTGATGGAATGGGGATGATGTGTGTCAGTAAATTGAATACTAAAATGTTAACCGAGGCCGCAATTTTAAATGCGATAGAACGCGCAGCGAGTTAATAGATGTGAGCATATTCTAGTTATGCTCACATCTGTTTTTTTACCTGCGAATCATGCTGAAACTTGCATACTCACTGATTTGTTCAGCCGTAAGGCTATCCAGTGCATCTAAAAATGCGACATTAAAAGCACCTACTGTTTTTGCAGTTTGATATGCCAATTGACCTGCAATGGCAAAATGCACATGTGCCGCCAATGTCGCAAGCGTAGTAGACGTAACTGCGCAATAGGCGGCAATTAAAGCCCCTAAGGCACAGCCAGTAGCTGTGACGCGTGGTTGTAAATGTGAACCACCATTTACCTGAATCACACAATCAAGTTCTTTAGACAGAATAAAATCTGACTCCCCAGAAATCGCAATACATTCGGCATGTTCGAGCAGGGACCATGCTTGAATATAGACTTCAGCACTATCTAGCGTACTATCGACCCCTTTGCTTTCCACTTGATTGCCCGCTAAAGCACTCATTTCTGAAGCATTACCGCGAATGACTGTTGGACGGTACTGAAGGAGTTCATCCGTCATTTCACTACGCCAAGATAAAATCGCCCCATAACCGACTGGATCCAGCACCCAAGGTACCGAAGCTTGCTGCGCGGTCAAGGCAGAAATTTGCATGGCTTGCATTTGCTCAGTGGTTGGCGTACCCAAGTTAATGCTGAGGGCACTACTAATACGAGTAAAACTTTCTGCCTCAAATGGATTGTCAATCATGGCAGGTGAAGCACCAGATGCCAGCAAGACATTCGCAACATAATTGGCTGCCACACTATTGGTGATACATTGCACCAATGGCTGAGTCGCACGCAGTTGTGTATGGGCTTCAATGATTTTCTGAAGTAAAGGGTCAGTTTGGTCCACTGAGTCATCCTGAAGGTCAAATGTGGAAGAGTTGGATTGTGTAGACATAATGTTCACCATTCACCGTGTGAAATAGTGGTCTTGATGCTTACATTTGCGACAGAATAGAGAAACGTATTCTTCAGCATCATAATCGACTGCCAAGTCGTTAGAACCACAATACATACAGCGTTTGACGGAATAGAAATTTAAACGCGGTTCAATTTTTTTCCATGAACGCCAAACAGGTTGGAAGAAAATGCGCTCATCATAGCCCAGAAACTTGAAAAACAAGATCTCACTCATTTTACTCAGTGGCATGCCGGGTAATCGAGGAAGGGTAGAGGTTTCCCATTTTTCTGCTAGTGCGCGTTCACGGTACTGTTGCAGTGTTTTCTTGAGTAGATTGGTGTTAATAAAGTTTTCATTTCGCGGTTTTAGCGCTTTTTGTTCATACAGATATTCTAAAGCTGTTTGAATGAGGTAATAAATTTGACCCACGGCCAATGTGTCCATAAGGCGATAGCAAAAGGTCTGAAAGCTTTGATTGCCAGCAATTTGAATACCCCATGATTTGCAATAGAACTGCATGAATTGCACAATTTCTTGATAGAGCACCAAATACAAAGTGTTTTTCACTTCTTCAGCATCTTTAAATGGAACACCTAAGCGTAGATTTTCAAAAAACCAATGTCTCAATTGTTGGGTAATACTAAACAAGCTCGGCTCTGAATAGCCTTCTAGACGCACATTGACATAGTATTCATGTGCTTCTTCGGCAAAGTCTTTGGCAATGAGGATTTGGTCTTTTAGCAATTGCTTGAGCAAGGTACTTTGAAAATAATAATTGGGTGTAATGGGATGAAACTTAATGGCTTCCCAATGGACAAATTCATCGTGTATCGAATATTCCTGAACTTGATTGTCCAGCATGCTGAGTAAAAACAATTTGTGTAAAAAGCTGAGTTGACTCAATTCAAGTTCAACCACTTCCTTATTTTTAGTTTTAAACTTGCGTTGCTCTTGCAGGCGTGTTTCTTGTAAAAGCTTTTTACGTTTGGCAGCACATCGCTCGCAATGACAGGTGTGTTTATCATCTTGAAAGACACGGTGCGCACAATGGCTACACTCATGAAATTGGACATCTTGGTCATATTGTTCTGCTTCAACCCAATACATTGCTGCCTGACATAGTGGACAGGTTGTGCTTTCATCTAGTTGTTTTTGCAGAATTTGAAGCAGCATAGTGGTGGTCGTCAATCAGAATACAGAGTTATCGTTGTGATTATACACCCTTTAGATTCTGCACCGTGCCCAACTGTTGTGCAATTCTGCAAAGCTTTGTACGTTTTTAAAATGCATGAAATAAAATGAGCTACTTAACAGTAGCTCGATTTGGAAAGGTTCAAGTATCGCTTAGTATGCTGCTGGGCAAGGCAGGCTTTCATCTTCTTCACCAAGTTGTTTGGCAGTTAACAAGGCTTTGACTTTTTTGGATGGGAGTTTTTTGCTTCCTAAAGCATCATATTGATTTAAAATGGTACTTACTTCATGTGCTTGCACTTTTATACCTTCACAACACATGAATGCAGCAATGACCTTGTGATCAATACCTGCCTGATCTAAGGTTTGCATGATTTTAATATTCGCAGCGCGGACCAGTTGTTCTTTGATGTTCATCTTACACCTCATTGTTATTTTGCTGAATTCATAGTGCGCTTTGCACATATAAATACATGCAAAAAACGTGCACAAATTCTAATCAATTTGTTAATTTGGTTGTAAACATAAGATGGAACTACAGATGAAAAAATGAAATATAAGTCTATTTAAGTGGTATTCATCAAATACATTCGATGTACTTTGGAATCAGCATCTGATTGAGCTTTTGTTTTTCTTCATCAGAAAGATAATCCTGATAGGCGGTGATTCGACCTGATGCTTTGGCAGTATAAGTCACACCGTAAATACGTGCACCTTGCAAGATGACTTCGTATTGCCCTGTTAGTTGTTTGCCATTGAGTTCATTAAAAAATAGATGCTGCTCAGAGGGACGACCTTCTGCCATTTCTACATATTCAGTTTTAACATGATGTAAGCGGACGGGTTTTAAATAGGGATAGTACATCAATTGGATGATTTGAGAATCTTGTGTAGGCGCGACTAATACAAAATTATGCTGAGTCCCTGACTTTAGACACTCCCAAGACTGAAGAGTTGGCGCGGCAATTGCAACCGATGCGAAACTTGAGAGTACGATAGCGCAAAACAGGTGTTGTATTTTCATCTTTAGCCAACATACTTATAGAGGAGGAATAAAAGCGTATAAATAAAATACATCTCCTAAAAATTATGCGCAAATGTGATTGAAATGCTGAAAATAAACACCCATATTGAAATATAAATAAAAGCAAAGAAGCTGATTGCTGCCGATGTAAGCACGATATGGCAGTTGAGGTATTCATGCTGAAAAGACAAATAGGAAATGATATGAACATTGCGGCAAATCCAGTGGTTGAAGCAGACCAGACAGTGTATTTAAAAGACTATCAAAAGCCCGTCTTTCTTGTAGATTCAATCAATTTGGATATTCAGGTGTATACAGATCACACCAATGTGGATGCCAATTTGGTCATGAAACGTCAGGCTGAAGGTGAGCTGGTGTTATTGGGTCGTGATCTTGAACTCAAATCTGTTCGTATGAATGGTCAATTGCTTGCTGAAACTGACTATACATTAGATGCAGAGCAATTAGTGATCCATAATGCACCAAATGAAGTCATTCTAGAAACTTCAGTGGTGATTCATCCAGAATCGAACACCATGCTAGAAGGTTTGTATCAAGCTGGAGATTTGTTCGTTACGCAAAATGAACCTGAAGGTTTCCGTAAAATTACCTTCTATCCAGACCGTCCTGACGTTTTGGCTGTGTTTACTACACGTGTGGAAGCCGATAAAAAATATCCAGTGCTTTTAGCCAATGGTAACTTGTTAGAAACAGGTGAAGTTGGGGCAGACCGTCACTTTGCGATTTGGCAAGATCCAACCAAAAAACCAAGTTATTTATTTGCCTGTGTGATTGGTGATCTGGCAGTACTGAAAGACCGTTACACTACTTCTGAAGGTCGTGACGTTGCTTTAGAAATTTATGCCATCGAAAAAGATATTCCAAAATGTCATATCGCAATGGAAGCTTTAAAGCATTCTATGCGTTGGGATGAAGAGCATTATGGTCGCCCATATGATCTGGATAACTACATGATTGTAGCGGTCAGCCAGTTCAACATGGGTGCAATGGAGAATAAAGGCTTAAATATCTTCAATACGTCTTGTGTATTGGCAGATGAAGAATACACTACGGATGCCGCGATTATGCGTGTACAGTCGGTGATTGCACATGAGTATTTCCATAACTGGACGGGAAACCGTATTACTTGCCGTGATTGGTTCCAATTGTGCTTAAAAGAAGGTTTAACCGTATTCCGTGATCAGTCTTTCTCAGAAGATCTACAGTCTGCGGCAGTACAGCGTATTGATGACGTTGCGGTATTAAAAGCGCATCAATTCCCTGAAGATTCAGGTCCATTGTCGCATCCGCCTCGTCCTGATCATTTTGTAGAGATCAATAACTTTTATACAGCTACAGTGTATGAGAAAGGTGCGGAAATTAACCGCATGATGTCGACACTTTTGGGTAAAGAAAAATTCCGTAAAGGGACCGATGAATACTTCCGTCGTCATGATGGGCAAGCAGTTACTGTGGAAGACTGGGTTGCAGCATTGACTGCAGGTTCAGGCGTAGATTTATCTAACTTCCTGACTTGGTATAACCAACCAGGGACACCAAAACTTGAAGCAACAGGTGAGTATGATGCTGCCGCACAGACTTATCGTTTGAACTTCAAGCAAAGCCTGAAAGCACATGCCAAATATCCAAACTTAAAAGCTGTACCCATTCCTGTGGCATTGGCCTTGTTTAATGCAGAGACAGGTGAGCAATATATTTTGCAATCGGAAGCACTGTTTGAAAATGCTGTGAAAGATGGCGTGTATTTGTTTGACCAAGATCAGGCCAGTATCGTATTTACAGGTGTGACAGCTAAACCAGTGGTGTCTTTGCTGCGTAATTTCTCGGCACCTGTGAACTTGGACTTTAACTATTCTGATGAAGAATTAGCCTTCTTAATTCAGTATGAAACCAATGGTTTTAACCAATGGCAAGCAACCCAAACTTTATTAGAGCGTGTGTTGCTGAATGATCATGATGCTACAACTTATGTCCAAGCCATCAAAAATACCTTGCCGGCTTTAGTGGAAAAAGATCCATTACTGGCGTCACGTCTATTTGATGTCCCAAGCGAAGGCTACTTAGGTAGCCGTATTGATGAAAACTATAATCCGGTAGTGATTCAAGAAAAGCGCAATGCCTTACTGAATACTTTGGCACAAGCTTTGGGTGCGTTCAGTAAAGAAACTTACTTGGCATTAGATCCAGATTTGCAGAAAGAGTTTTCTCAAGCGATGGGTGTGCGTGCGCTGAAAAATATCATGTTGATGATGTTGGCTCGTCAAGGCGATGCAGATGCCTTTAGTCTGGCACATGCGCAATATATGACTACAGGTAACATGTCTGAGCGTTTAGGTGCACTACGTGTATTGGTGTGGAATGATGCGCCGCAGGCACAAGATGCATTAGATGATTTCTATGACCGTTTTAAAGATGAAGCGCTTTCTCTAGATCAGTGGTTTACGGTACAAGCCTCTCATCCAGAAGCAACTGCTGAAAGTATCCAAACTTTGCTCAGTCATCCTGATTATGATTTGGGAACACCAAACCGTATTCGCGCCGTGAGTGGCGGTTTAAATAGTAATCCAGTCAATACATGGAGTTTTGGAGTTCAGCATTTTGTCGAGTTGGCGAAGTATTTAGACGAGAAAAATCCGATCTTGGGTTCACGTTTATTACAAGTATTGTCACGCTGGTATACCTTGGCTGAACCGCAGCGCTCCAATGTTTTTGCATCTTTAGAAGCGTTGAAACCACAAGTGAAATCTAAAAATGTGGTAGAAACTTTAAATAGTATGCTGAGTATTTAATTTAATTTTTTAAGTTTTAATCTAAATCAGGCTATTTCTCAGCAATGAGGAATAGCCTTTTTATTTGTGGTGATATAGAAGTACTTAGATATTAAATAGAAATTAAAAAAGGCTTTGCTTGGTATTAATATCTGAAAATACTATTAATTTGATAACTTTGTCACAAATATGATCAATCAGAGTGCTTATCTCCATATTTTCTTCATAATTTATTAACTTTCTGTTACATTCCGCACGATTTTTTAAAGAGTGATAAAAATGAATAAGTTATTGGTTGCTTCTATGATTTCTACAACAATGCTAATGACAGGCTGTGCAAGTATTATTAAAGGTTCAACGCAAACGCTCACTTTTACGAGTGTTCCAGAGTCTGCAAGAATTGAAATTAAAAATAGTGCAGGGCAAAGTGTACATGTCGGACAAACACCAACGACTGTAACCCTTAAAAAAGGTGCAGGTTATTTTAAACCTGCAGAATACCAAGTTACTTTTAGTAAAGATGGATTTGCGCCTAAAACAGTAGTTGTTAAGGGCACCATCAGTGGTTGGTATTTGGGTAATCTTATTTTTGGTGGTTTAATTGGCTTGTTGGCTGTGGATCCAGCAACTGGAGCAATGTATAGCTTTAAGCCTGATGATATCAATGCGGTATTAGAAGCAAATGCAGAAAAAATGCCAAAAAATGAAAAAGCTTTAGCAGTGGTGTTTACGGATCAGGTGCCACAAGACGTGATGGCTCGCGCGATTCAAATCAATAAATAATCCATTTATACTTTTGATAGTATTATTAAAGTAGATATATTCATTTCAATAAAAAAATCCCTCATACGTGAGGGATTTTATAATTTAGACTTTTACTATTAAGACAGGGATAGGGGATTGGGTCAGCACAGCTTGTGCAACACTCCCGAGCATCATCTTTTTAAAACCTGTACGACCGTGTGACCCCATGATAATCAGGTCTGCACTGACTTCATCGGCAATTTGAATAATGCCATCTGCTGCCGAAACACCACGAATGACTTTGGTATCGACTTCAACTTCGTCACGAATGAAAGATTGTTTAATGTCGGCTAAACGCTTTTGTGCATTTTCTTCTGCCTGCATGAAATAATCAGTAATAGCAGGAGCCACTTTATAAAAATCAACACCAACAAAAGGGTCAACAGCGACCACGCACATCACGGTTACGCGGCAATTTAGTAATTTTGCTAAAGAAAGCGCTTGTTCAACAGCAGTATATGAAATTGGGGATTCATCGACAGGTACTAAAATATGTTGATAAGTCATGAATAAACACCTTCGATTATAAATATAAAACTTGGTTTGAAACGAGTGAATAAATTATTAGGTCATAGACCTGAAGAAGCACCTACAACATAGCAGGTGCTTAGATCACTTTTTTACTCTTTTACAATCAATACAGGTAACTGCGTACCGCGGAGTACATCTTGTGCAAAACTGCCCAGTAGGAATTTTTGGAAACCTTTACGACCATGTGAACCCATCACAATCAGATCCGATTTTTTCTCTTCTGCAGTTTTCACTACACCTTCAGCAGAAACCTGACCTTTAATAATTTGAGTAGTTGGTTCTACACCTTCAGCTTGGGCAATCACAAGCGCTTCTTTTAATGCTTTTTCAGCATTGGCATAAGCTTGTACAAAATATTCTTTCATAATTGCAGAAGAGTAATAGAAGTCGACCTCTGTAAACGGATCTTCTGCAACAAGGCTAATGAGTGTTAATTCGCTACCAAAAGCTTTCGCAATAATTGAGGCTTGTTTCACTGCTGAAAATGAAATTGCAGAGCCGTCTACTGGAACTAAAATATGTTGGTAAGACATCGGATTTACTCCTGTTGTTTATCATTATTGCTTCTTATTAATTGATAGCACATTGTCTGGTTTGGATCAATTTATATAATGCAAAAAAACAACGTAAATTCATAAAATTAATTGCTATTTTATAGTTTTGTTCAATTGATCATCGAATGAAAAAACCGAGAGAAATCCTTGGAATTTCATGCTTTATTTTTTCTCAGATGATCAAAAGTATTTTTTATAAATGATCTCACTCTTATTAGCGTGAGTATCTTAAACTAGACATGATTGAGAATGATTTATACGTTTTATTCTTTCCTATAAAACAAAGAATTGATGGAAATTGGGATGATGAAGAAAATTGTATGTATGGCTTTGTGTTGTGTCATGCTGTTTTTAGCCGCATGCCAAAATACGCACAAGAGCACAAAAGTGATTGCGAAAAGCTTTAATACGGCAACGCAGGCTCAGCAAAAATTATTAGATCGTCATGCACCTACCAATGTTCTCATTCATTCCAATATTCGCTATATGAATCATCCCAAACTGAGTTTGGATCTGTATCAACCTGAACATATTGCAGAACTGGGATTACGTCCAACCATTATCTGGATTCATGGGGGTGGATGGGTTTCAGGTTCCAAGGAACATGCGCGAGGCTATTTCAAATTATTGGCGGCACAAGGGCTGAATGTAGTCTCGGTCGAATATCAATTTGCACCAGAGGTAATTTACCCGAATCAATTATTGCAAATTAATCAGGCACTCAAATTCATCAATAAGCATGCTGAGGATTATCAGATAGATGCGAATCAACTCTATATGGCAGGGGATTCAGCAGGAGCTAATTTAGCCAGTCATTACGCTGCTTTACTGACAAATCCTCAATTTGCACGCGAGTCAGATTTTGTTCCTTCTATACAACCGCAACAGTTGAAAGGGTTGATTCTGCATTGTGGTATTTACGATATGGCATCCTTTGTGGCGACAGCACCAGATGAGAAAAAGATTATTGAGTGGGGGATTTATAGTCTGGTACAAGCCTATACAGGAGAGCGTAAAAGTGATGTGGCATTTCTAAATGAAATTTCACCGATACAGCATCTGACACCTCAATATCCAGCAGTTTTTATTAGTGGTGGGAATAAGGATTTTTTGACGGAAACTCAATCTGTGCCATTCGTCGCTGCGCTGAAGCAACATCAGATTGCTGTGACTGAGGTTTTCTATCCTGATAGCAAGGAGCCGTTAATTCATGAATATCAGTTCTTGATGAAATTGAAAGCCAGTCAGCAAACTTTTGATCAAACCATCGATTTTATTCGGCATTACAGTGCATTGACAGATGAATAAATGAAAATTCATATATTTACTGGATGGGTACTGTTAAGCTTCGCATAGAATTTTTGCAGGATGAAATCAAACATGAATCCACTCCTCTTGGCTTATGCAATATTGGCTTTGGCGATTATTTCTGAAGTGACAGGTTCAGCATTTTTAGTGAAATCGGAAGGTTTTACGAAATTAGGACCAAGCTTATTGGTTGTGCTTTTTTATGTGATTTCGTTCTATTTATTGTCTCAAGTGATTAAAACCATTCCTTTAGGAATCGCTTATGCGATTTGGGGTGGTGTTGGAATTATTTTAACAGCATTGGTCGGATTTTTTGTTTTTAAACAAGTCTTGGATTTACCCGCTTTAATCGGTATTGCCATGATTGTGGGTGGGGTCATTGTGATGAATGTCTTTTCTAATTCCATTGGGCATTAAGCCAAGAGACCTCAAATAAAAAAAGCATGCAGGTCGCATGCTTTTTTTATGGAATCATCTTTATTTTTTAATGCGCAATTTCATAATGAATGAAACGGCAAAACCAAAGAGTAGTCCCCAGAAGGCTGAACCGATTCCAAAAAATTGCACCCCAGAAGCACTGAATAAGAAAGTCATTAATGCTGCTTCACGATCTGAAACCTCATGAAACGCAAGTGCGATATTGTGGCTGATTGTGCCAAATAAGGCAATGCCTGCCAAAGCCACAATAAAAATGTGCGGAAATGACATCAAAAGACTGGTCAGCGTTGCGGCAAATAAGCCCATCAACACATAGAAGAATCCGCAACTAATCCCTGCAATATAACGTTTGCTTGGATCAGGATGAACTTGATCATCTAGGCTGACAGCGGCACTAATTGCAGCAATATTCACGCTATAACAGCCAAATGGCGCGAGAAGCGTTTGAATGAGTCCCGTACCGCCAATCAATTTATTCACATCTGGTTGGTAGCCATAACTTTTAATCATGGCGATACCAGGTAAATACTGTGAAGCCATGTTGATGACAAATAAAGGCAAGGCTAAGCCCAAAATGGCAGACCAAGTAAAATCAGGCGTCATCCATACGGGTTGAGCCATACTCCAAGTCACGGTAGGCGTATGGAAGTCTAAAAATACAGGACAAAGTGCGACCGCCGCGATTACGGTTAATACAATGCTATAACGTGGTGTTAACTTTTTGGCAACAATATAGACTGCCAATAAAGACAGAATAAATCCCCAATCTGTTTTAAGACTGGCGAATAGCTCAATCCCAAATTTTAACAATACGCCTGCAAGCATGGCACTGGTTAAACTTTGCGGAATCAGGGTCAGGACTCTTTCGAAAATTCCAAGATATCCCAATACCGCTGTAATTAAACCGCAGATCAGGAATGCGCCAATCGCTTCGTTGAGGCTATAGCCACTACCTGTGGCAATAATGAGAGCCAAACCAGCGGTTGACCAAGCGGTGGATACTGGATATTTCAATTTCCATGATAAGAACATGCCCGCCAGACCAATGCCCAGTCCTAATGCCCAAAACCATGAGGTAATTTGCGCTGTATTTGCGCCTAGAATCTGGGCAGCTTGTATCACAAGGACTGCGGAAACACTGATACCAATGAGGAAGGTGATGAAACCTGCGAATACTGCGGGAATAGAAAAATCTTGAATGAGTTTTTGCATGTATCCGTACTTATTCTATTTGACCAAAGGGTTAAGCTTAGGTTTAGCATCATACGCTTAACCCTTATTAGGGAGAAGTGAATATCTAAAAAATAAATGATATTTCACGTTTTTACAGTTTTCGTTGAAATTTATTCAACTACAGCGTAGAGAAAGCCAATTTCATGCCAAAAGCCAAAAATGCAAAGCCCACAACCGCGACAGCAACAGCAGTCAGACGGTAGCGTTGGTTAAAATAGGCAGCAAAACGTACCCCAGAGAAAATCAGAACACTTAAGTACAGCATGCTAATGATCTGTAGAATGACAGACATTAAGGTAAAACTGATGGCTGGATAAGGATAAGCTGGGTCTACAAACTGCACAAAGAAGGAAAGATAAAATAAAATCGCTTTAGGGTTCAGAATACTAATGGTCAAAGCGGTACGATAAGGCTGTGCATCTTTATAAGTTAATGTATCACCCGAACTTTCCAGTTGTTGCGCTGTAGTCCCACGCCAAGTTCGAATACTGGCAAGAATCAGTCGGCTACCCAAATAGGATAAATAGACTGCGCCAACCACTTTTAAAATGGTGAACAACCACGGAAAGCTGTGTAATAGCGATGCTGCACCAAAAATGGTACAAAGAATCAAAATTAGATCGCCAGTAAATACGCCTAACGCTGCGAGATAGCCCACACGTGTGCCAAAGCGAGAGGCAATGGACATAACATATAATGAGTTTGGACCGGGGAGAATGACGATTAATATCGTTCCAATAATATAGGTACTGAGATCCGTAATACCAAACACAATATACTCGTTATAAAAAAGCCCATTTTGCTATTGTAACAAAACGGGCTTGAGATTTTCGCAGTAATGGTGCGTAAATTTAGGCTTGAATTTCAGCATCTAAGCCGAAAGATTGGCGTAATAGTTTATTGAGTTGTTCACGCGCTTTAATAAAGCCATCAATACCGCCTTGTAACAATTGGAAGGCCATCAAGTCATGTTCTAGACGGTCTTTAAATGTCGTTTTATCAATCGCTGTTACAGGTTCAGAACTAATAACCACTTGGCTCGGATCAAGCTGAAGCTGAACTTCTCGTGTATCCAGCTCTAATTCAGCCAATAAACTTGGAGATACTGTTAATAAATCACAGCCGGCTAAGCCAAGCACTTGATCAATACTACGGAAGCTTGCCCCCATAATTTCAGTCTTAATCTGGTGCTGCTTGTAGTATTGATAAATTTGTTTCACAGAGACCACACCCGGATCTTTATCAATAGGATAGCTTTCTACATTTTCAGCTTTTTTGTACCAGTCCAGAATACGACCCACAAATGGTGAAATTAAGGTGACTTGGGCATCGGCACAAGCTTGCGCTTGATGTAAACCAAACAATAGGGTGAGGTTACAATGGATCCCTTCTGCTTCTAATACTTGAGCGGCTTGAATGCCTTCCCAAGTCGAGGCAATTTTAATCAGAATGCGGTTTTGATCAATCCCATAAGCCTTATAAAGTGCTAGTAGTTCTTTGGCTTTTGCAATCGTGGCTGCGGTGTCATAAGACAAAGACGCATCGACTTCAGTCGAGACACGACCTTCAATCAGTTTTAAGATTTCAACCCCGAATTTGACAGTCAAAATATCAATCGTACGTTCAATCAATGCGTCAGCAGTATAGCCTTCCTGTTTTGCTTGTTCATACGCCGCTTCAATCAATTCTTTATTTTCAGGTTGATTGGCAGCAGCCGTGATTAAAGAGGGATTGGTCGTTGCATCCAGCGGACGAAATTTTTCAATTGCAGCTAAATCACTGCTATCTGCAACGATAGTTGTCATCTTTTTTAATTGGTTTAACGCATTTTGTTTCATTGAAATCTATTTCTTAAAAGTTGTACCCGTGATTTAGTTATACCACAATCTTTATCCAGCCCAAGTGCAATCAAGGGTTCGGGGCAATTTAATTCGCATTTTTTTTACTGTTTCGAATATGATCAATCAAAAAATGAGCAGCGGCACCGAGCTGGCTTTCACGACTCCAGACCAAATCGACGTAATATTCAAATTTCGGTGAGAAATCTTGAAAGTTGAGAATTTTTAATTGTTGCTGTAATGATGGGTTCTCATTCAGCATTTCATAAGGCAGCACGCCCCAACCTAAGTTTTGCAGAATCATGGCACATGCCGAATGGTGATTATCGGTACGCCAATAGCTTTTGGAAAAGAGTAATTCAGGTTTTATGCTGCGATCACGACTCGCAACCACTATTTGGCGACTCTGTAAGACTTGTTCATAACTGACTTTATCAAACTGGGCGAGCGCATAGTGTTTTGCTGCGACAGCAATCAGCACTTCGCGTTTTAACTCGACAAATTGCTCACCACTTTGTAAATGTTCGCGTTCGAACATCAGCGCTAATTGTGCTGATTGGTCCAGCAACATTTGCTGTGCATCTTCCTGCGGCGCGGAAAAAATGTTGATTTGTAACTCAGGAAAACGTTGTTCGAGCAGTAGAATATAATCCGTCCAATCGGTATGCAGTAACTCAGAAACCACCACAATATTTAAACTGGATTCCAGACCTTGTGCTAGGGCATAGGCATGTTGTTTCCATTGGTTCATTTCAATCAGCAGTTGTTGGGTTTTTTCGTACAAGGTCAGGGCTTGGGCGGTAGGAATGGGTTCACGACCTTGGCGGGTAAATAGGGTTAAGTCCAAATCAATTTCAAGGTTGGCAATGGACATACTAATTGCAGAGGGAACTTTACCTAATTTTCGCGCAGCAGCAGAAAAAGATCCTGTTTCCATCACGGTTTGAAAAATAATCAGTTGATCTTGGTTAATATTCATTGGTCTGGTTTTTGCTTTAGTTAATAAAAAAGTTCCAAGCACAACCTTTCAATAAAATTGAAAGAATCCAACTCGATTAATCAGTATTATAAAAATAAAATAGCAGCTATCCAAGACAAAGAGTAGTTTCAAATGTTGATTTCCAAGAGAAGGATTGTTCATGCGTTGAGCTATGAGATCATCCTGTTGGTCATCATTGCGATCGCATTAAGTTTTATTTTTAATATGCCAATGGAAGTCACGGGTAGCCTTGGCATTGCCATGGCAGTCACCTCCGTGATTTGGAATATGGTGTTTAACCACTTTTTTGAAAAGTTCGAACGCCGTCGTAAACTCAAACGGACTGTTCCAGTGCGTATTATGCATGCCATTGGCTTTGAAGGTGGTTTGATGTTGGCTACCATTCCTATGGTTGCCTATGCCATGCAGATGACTATTTGGCAGGCTGTTTTATTAGATTTTAGTTTGACCATGTGTATTTTGGTTTATACCTTTATCTTCCAATGGTGTTATGACCATATTGAAATGCGTCTAGGATATTCTCCAGCGCATCAGTCCTAAGTAAAAAAGCCACATAACGTGGCTTTTTTTATGTGCAAGAGTGAATCGTTATAAAGCAAACTCATAACAAAATAAAAAATACGATGTGATGCTAATTGTCTGAAGATAAATAAAGTGATTGGAAGCAGTGTCATATAGTTGTAAGTTGAAGGAAATTTCAAAGTTATATCATTTCAGTGTATGTTTAGACTTTAAGCTGATCTGCCATATCCTCTTTAAAAGAGAGATAGAAGCTCGGGATTTATCTTAGCTTTAGCTCTATGAATGAAAATGTCCTTATAACAACAAGCCGAGTACGCTGATGGATTGGACTTACTTATTACAGCATTATGGTTACGTTGCCGTCATCATCGGATCCTTCTTTGAAGGGGAAACTATCCTCATGCTCGGTGCTTATGCCGTGCATCAACATGTGCTCAATTTTTGGTTGTTAATAGTTTCTGCCATGATCGGAGGTTTTATTGGCGATCAGTTGTATTACCAAATCGGGAAACGATATGGATATGACTTTATTGATCAGCACCCCAAATTAAAGCTTAGATTTCAAAAAGCCAGTGTATTAATTGAAAACTATCCAACCTTAAGTATTTTGTTGATGCGTTTTGCTTGGGGACTACGGACAGTGATTCCCATGATCATTGGCATTAAGCAATATCCGACATTGCGTTATATGCTCATCAATCTATTGGCATGTTTTATTTGGGCATTCGTTGTGGTGAGCATGGGTTTGCAAGTCTCACATTGGTTGCATCAATTCTGGCAAGGGTTCATCCATGAGAATGAATCCTCCGAACTAATTGTCGGTGCAGTGGTGATTTGTATTTTATCTGGGCGGCTTTTATTACCGATCATTTCTAAATCCAAAATTAAAAAATAAGGCTCTATTTTCTTAAAGACTTTAATTTTAAAGGAATCGTTCATGAGTTTTAAAGTAAAAAAGCACCTCCGTAGAAGTGCTTTTATAGCGGGTTCACGTCAATTATTTTTCAACAATTGCAGTTACACCTTGTCCACCTGCAGCACAAATCGAGATCAGTACACGACCTGAACCTTTCTGGTTCAGTAGTTTTGCAGCAGTTGCAAGAATACGGCCGCCTGTTGCTGCAAATGGATGACCCGCAGCCAAAGAAGAACCTTTAACATTCAGTTTGCTACGATCAATAGAACCCAGTGGAGCAGCTAAACCTAAACGTTCTTTACAGAATTGTGGATCTTCCCAAGCTTTTAAGGTTGAAAGAACTTGTGAAGCAAAGGCTTCATGGATTTCGTAATAGTCAAAATCTTGTAGGGTAATACCTGCACGTTCAAGCATACGAGGAACTGCATAAGCAGGTGCCATCAACAAGCCTTCTTTTGGTCCATTTTTGCCAATGAAGTCTACAGCAGCAGTTTCAGTGAAGCTTAAATATGCCAACACTTCATGACCATTGGCTTTTGCCCATTCTTCAGAGGCAAGTAACACACAAGATGCACCATCAGTTAACGGTGTTGAGTTACCCGCAGTCATGGTGCGTGCATCACCTTTACCAAATACAGGTTTAAGTTTTGCTAGTTTTTCGGCAGTAGAATCTGCACGTAAGTTATTGTCACGGTCTAAACCCAAGAATGGCGTGATCAAGTCATCGAAGAAACCTTCTTCATAAGCTTGTGCCATTTTTTGATGTGAAGAGGCAGCAAGTTCATCCTGTGCTTCACGTGAAATACCCCATTCCAATGCGGTAATTGCTTGATGATCACCCATTGAAAGACCAGTACGTGGTTCACCATTTTTAGGTGCATCCATCAAATCTTTGAGGTTAATTTTGGTTAAGGCTTTTAAGCGGTCTTTACCCGTTTTAGCAATATTGAGCTCAAGGAGGGCTTTACGTAAACCATCACCGAAAGCAATTGGTGCATCTGAAGTGGTGTCTACACCACCCGCAATACCGACTTCAATTTGTCCTAAAGCAATTTTGTTTGCCACTTGGAAAGCTGCTTGTAAGCCTGTTCCGCAGGCTTGTTGCAAATCGTAAGCAGGAGTTTCAGGCGCTAATGCGGTATCTAACACACATTCACGAGTCATATTGAAGTCACGGCTATGTTTTAACACTGCACCCGCAACAACTTCGCCCAGACGTTGACCTTGTAAATTATAACGTTCTACAAGACCATTTAATGCTGCGGTAAACATATCCATGTTAGATGCAGTGAAGTAAGCACCATTTGAACGAGCGAATGGAATACGGTTACCACCAATAATTGCAACGCGGCGAGGAGTGTTTTGACTCATAATTTTTTCCTGTTGGACAGAAGTTTGAGTTGTAGATTCAGTTTTAGTCGTACGAGGTGCTGCTTTTATGCGAGGCGAAGAAGTTGCACGTGTACGAGTTGTTGTAGTCGTTGGGGTTGCAGACGTAGAAGCTGTGTCCGTTGTTTTGCGTGTACGAGTACGCGCTTTTGATGTATTTGACACAGTTTCAGCTACAGAATGTTCGACTGCTGGATTTTCTTGAGTTGTTTTGCTCATAAGGCTTTTCCAAGCATGTTAGAGTATTCTTGAGGTATACATTAACACAATACAGCATAGCTCGAATTGACTACAATGACATTGCAGAATACATTCGGGTCAAGTCATCGCTGGATTAACTCAAGTATGATTCAACGGAAACTGATGGGTCTATTGAAATCTATGTCTTTGGCATGATATTGAAGTTAAACAGTAGTTTAAAAGCCATCAAATAAATTTAATTAGTTTTGAGAGATAATAAACATGACTGACCAATACCAAGCATTCGCAAAATCTCCAATTGGTAAATTTGTCATTAAAAATTTAGGTTTACCAGCCCCGACTTTTTTAGATCGTTTTGAGTCTGCAACACCAGTCATTAAGGGGGCTGTTTTAGTGGGTGCAGCACCAAACAGCACCTTGTCTGGGGCTATTTCTCAAGTACTTGCTAACATTCATGCCAACAGCTATGCAGGCAACAATGCAGAATTACAACAAGTTGCTGCAACCAAAGGTTTAAAACTGAGTGCCTTTAATGAGGGTGATCGTGAATCGAAGTTTAAGGCGGTGGTGTTTGATGCTTCGAGTATTCAAAACTCTGAACAATTGAAAGAGCTGTATAACTTCTTTAACCCAATTTCACGTCAAATTCTTGCTTCAGGTCGTGTGATTGTCGTTGGCACCACACCTGAATCTGCTAAAACCGTGAAACAAGCGATTGCACAACGTGCTTTAGAAGGCTTTGTAAAATCTGTCGGTAAAGAATTCAAAAAGGGGATCGCGGCACAATTGGTGTATGTCGATGAAGGTGCAGAGGCGAACCTAGAATCGACTTTACGTTTCGCATTATCTCCTCGTTCTGCTTATGTTTCAGGTCAAGTCATTCGAGTTTCTCAGGCAAATGTGGTTGATGTGGATTGGGTCAAACCGCTTGCAGGCAAAACTGCAGTCGTGACAGGTGCGAGCCGTGGTATTGGTGAAGCGATTGCACATGTACTTTCACGTGATGGTGCGCATGTGATTTGTTTAGACGTGCCACAGCAACAAGCTGACTTGGACCGCGTTGCTGGGGAAATTGGTGGTTCAACTTTAGCGATTGATATTACGGCTGCAGACGCAGGTGAAAAAATTAAAGCCGCTGCAGCAGCACAAGGTGGTGTCGATATTATTGTGCATAATGCAGGGATTACTCGTGACAAAACTTTGGCGAACATGAAGCCAGAACTTTGGGACTTGGTCATTAACATTAATTTGTCTGCGATTGAACGTGTCAATGATTATTTGCTTGAACATGACGGTCTGAATGCCAATGGTCGCATTATCTGTGTCTCTTCAATTTCAGGTATTGCGGGTAATTTAGGACAAACCAACTATGCAGCGTCAAAAGCGGGCGTGATTGGTGTGGTGAAATTTACAGCACCAATCTTAAATAATGGTATAACCATTAATGCCGTTGCTCCAGGTTTCATTGAAACGCAAATGACAGCAGCGATTCCTTTTGCTATTCGTGAAGCAGGCCGCCGTATGAACTCAATGAGCCAAGGTGGATTACCTGTTGATGTCGCTGAAACCATTGCTTTGTTTGCTTCTGCTGCTTCAACAGGTTTAAACGGTAACGTTGTTCGCGTATGTGGACAAAGTTTATTGGGTGCTTAAATACTCTCTTGCATAAGATATGAAGTGAAATAACTAGTAGGGTGAGCGCTTCACCCTACTGGATACGTTACTCAAGTACAGTAATAACTTAAAAGTTAGATTTATAATTAAAAGGTTCAACATGAATACGCGCCATTTTTCTCAACTTCCGAAACCTTATTTGGCTTATCCAAAAATTGTGCAGGGACTCATTTTTAAAAAGCCGAAAGGCGAAAAAGTCCTGCCGCAAGTTGAATATGTGGTGGATTCTTTTAATGTTGATCCAAAACATCTAAAAGCCTATAACGAAGTATGTGGTTTTAAAAATAATGGCTACATTCCTGCTATTTATTTGGCGGTATTATCGCAAAGTCTGCAAATGCATATGATGACGCAAGAGGCATTTCCTTTTGCAATTTTAGGTCTGGTACATATCCGTAATCAGGTTTCGCAAAGTCGTAAGATCGGTGTCAATGAAAGCTTAAGTCTGTCATGTCAGTTTGGTGACTTGAAACCGCACGATAAAGGTATACAGTTTGATTTCATTACCACTGCAAAAGTGGGCAATGAAGTGGTCATGCAGGGTGTCACAACGTATCTTGCGCGCCAAAAGACAGATGCAAAAGCTGCAACGAAAGCAAAAGAAGAAACTCGCCCAAATTATGCAGTACAAGCCGAATGGTCTGTGTCTGAAAATACAGGTCGCCGTTATGCCTTAACTTCAGGTGACTTTAATCTTATCCATATTCACGCATTGACTGCGAAAGCCTTTGGGTTTAAACAAGCGATTGCGCATGGGATGTGGAGTAAAGCCAAAGCCTTGGCCAATTTAACTTTGTCAGACAGTTATGAGGCAGATGTGTGGTTTAAACTGCCGATGTATTTACCTTCAAAAGTTGAATTTTTGACTGCACAAGAAGGGAAAAATATAGATTTTCTGATTCAAAACAGTAAAAACAAAAAACCGCATGTAACCGGTCATATTACTGCACGCTAAATATTCACTAAATATAGCCCAAGTTAATGAAATTTGGGCTTTTTAATTAGAAATGCA
>NZ_JBSYVT010000008.1:0-123875 GCF_054112845.1 Acinetobacter sp. NigerLNRRAM0016 | reverse complement strand
GTTTTTGTCATTTGTTTTGCACCAGTTTTTCCCATAGTTGTGGCGACCGCTTGAGGGCTTAACACGTACCCATTCTTTTTCGCTTCGGTCGTAACACCAAAACTCGTACCCTAAACAACAACGTTTATTCACGACATAGCGGTAGGTGTTGCAGATCGTAAGCATATTCTCAGTGGCGTTAACTTCCCAAGGTTTAAACGCAATAAGCTCTGTTATTGCTTCCCTGTAAAGTCGTGTTGCTTTGGGATTATTGAATAAGATCCGTTCTTTTTTTGAGGTCTTAGTGATTGCATTCATTTCGTCCACGACCTCACTAATGCTTTTAGCCAATCATCCATCAAATCAACTAAAATTGCCCGTTCTCTGCCTGTTGGATATGCGCTTAACTTCATATTCCAACTATTTGCCGACTCTTCTGTGCCGTGCACCAAAAACCCATTTTGTTGATCATTTTCAGCCAGCTTATCCGTCACCCAACATTCAAACAGTCTGGCAAAGATTTCTGTTGGCTGTGACCAATACATTGACCGTGATTGATCTAGGTGCATGGCGTTATTCATAAAGCCCGTACCGCCTTGTCTTTCTTCGTAATCAAGGTATTTGGTTGACTTAAAAGTAAGATAATTAACCAGCTTGATAAACTTATCTGCAGTCTGGCCATCTTTAAGATGTTTGTATGCTGACTCTTGATGATTCTGTACTGAGTAACGCCCTTTACTGGTGTAAAGAAAGTATTCGCTAAAAAAGTTATTATTGAGTCCGTTTCGTTTTGCCAAAACACAATCAAATCCGTGCGCGAACTCATGGGCTAGTGCTCCAACACCTTGCGTCTTGGTCAAATGAATAAGCATATTACCTGGTTCAAAGTGAGCTGCTGCGCTATCAACGCCTGTGCCACGCGAACCGAATGCTATTCCTAGCTTACCGCCTAAAGATGCGAACGTAACGGGTAGACCTAGAAGTTCGACAAGATCCATTAGTGAGTCATACGTGCAATTCAGAAACCATGCACGTTCCTTTTGATTTACCCAATTGCCGAACTCGACTCCAGAAAATTTGAAATAGTCCATAAGCAACTGGCTATCGATGTTTTCACCCTTTCGATGGTCCTTACCCTCGCGCACTTCAACTCTGTCGTAGCGCGGTCTTTTGGGTGGTTTTGCGCGTCCTTTTTTGGGTTCTATGACTCGTTCATCTAAAATTGGCTGAAAAAATGTTTTTACTTTTTCTAGTGCTGCATTGAATGTGTCGTATTCCGTCCAATCATCTAGTGTTTGAAACCGCTTTGCTGAAATGGATTTAACGGCATACCACTTATGTTGACCAGTCTCAGTGTTTAATAATTTTTTGGCACCATAATTATCCGTATCAAGTACACGATCGTCTGGCCATCCTAAAGGGATTAAGTTTTTTAAGCGTAAACGTGTGTCTGAACTAAATGATAGTGGGTGTTTAACTCTGCGATTGGTATGTCGTCCAGCTGAGTAGCGTTCTAAAATATCTTTTTCACTTCGTCCAGCACCAAACTTAACGGTCATGTACGCATTAAAGTCGTCTGTCAGTTGTTCTAAACGTTCGTAGTGTGAGCTTTCATATTTGTTTTTTAAGAAGTGTAGCGTAGCAATGTAGGCATCATCCCATTGCTTTTGACCTATGCTAAACCAACCGCCCCCTAAAGGCTTGTTGGTTAAGTTTGCATAGACCAAAGAAAATAATAGTGCATGTTTTACAGGTTTATGGCCAGATTGGGCATCAGCTCTAAAATCAGGCTTTTGCCAATATTCCTTTTTAGTCACTAGGCTGTCAGACTTAATTCCATTCATGTTGCCTGAGAAGTCTGGTGATGGGTTGTCTTTACGTGCACCAGCAAACTTTTTACCTACATCCGTAATAGGACCATCTTTTTTTTCATTACTATTTATTTCTTCAGTCATAGCTAAACCACATAATTGTTAGTTGCGTATATCGTCCAAGATTTCTGACAGATCAAACAGATTAATATCTTTGAGTTTTGCTTCAGCATTGATGCACTCAAGTAAATTCATAAAACCAACAAAAATAATGTGTGGTATTGGTCTATTGTTGATATGCACGGGTGTTGACCAAGTGCGTACACGCGTTTCGCATATTTCAAGCCCTTGTTCTTCAAAAAGCTTGATCAATGTCGGGATGTCTTTGTCTAGTTGAGTAAGGGCTAATAACGACCGAAATACATCATTTAAGCTAATAGAGTGGTGACGATGGTTCGGATTGTGCTGTTTTCTATTGTCGCCCTGTTGTTGATTAAAGTAATGATGTTTTTCGCGATCTTGAGATGTTCTGTTTAAATATTTCATTTGGTATTAAGCTCCAAAGAGATAGCTGTAAATCAGGTACAAAATAAAAGTTATTGTTAATCCCGACACCAATAGAGAATTGATCGGGTAATTTTCTAAGTTAAAAGGTTTTCTGTGATAGCTCACTCCCCAATCTGAAACAGATCCTCGCTCTACGGCACTATAAAAGTTAGTTTGTGAGGCGTTTAAACGGTTGTTGTCTACTGATATGAATTCCAGTTTGCACAGCAATTCGTCACTCAGGTAGTTAAAGAAAGTCGTTGGTGTACCATTTGATAGGATGTGTATATAACCGACCTGTTTTTGGGTATAACCCATTCGCTCATACGCTTTTTGAAATTCGTGCGTTAAAGTCGCACTAAACTTATCCCCCTTATTTTTGGCAATCAGTTCAATTGGTGGCTCAGCTCCAGCCTGAATAATCTTGGTGAATTTAGGACTACCACAACCCCAATTTTGAGAGATCCAAACACCGCGTTTTGTGTCGTGAATCAAACCATCAACAATGACCACGGCTGCATCACCGATGTCGCCGTTTTCTTTTTCTGTAAATTCGGTGTTATCAACGTCTTTTCTGAATTCTTCAGGCATTGGCCTTAAAACTTCTAAAAGATTGGTACTGTCACTTTGTACATGACCAGTAGCCAAAATCATCGACTCAATTTTTTTTAGGGCATGTTCAGGTACTATCAATACTGAATGTACACGCTGGTCATACGCATCAGATTGAATGTATTGAGCTTCGGTATTCTTTTCAATAGTGCTTAATTCCATATTATTTCTCTGCCTGGGCTTTCTGGTATTCAACTGCAGTCTTCATTGAATATTCGGTATCATCTTCGTGCTCTGTACCAACCATGCTTTGCTGACCTTGGTATATACCTTTAACAGCATTGACGAATGCGTTATGCGCCGTAGCGTTGTAATACGTTAAGTTTCCAGCACTGGTCGAATCATTGAATGTCAAAGTATTAGGAACATGCCAAACTGCTGAATAAGCCTTGCCATCGATAACAACAATAGGTTCAAACTCGACCGCTTCACGGTGCTTGGTTTCATTCCATGGTGTATAGAAAACAGTATTGTTTTTGAGGTTGTAGACCTTGAATACGATCTGGCCAAGATTCCGTATTTTGGCCTCTTTGTTGTATGCCTCTAAAACCTTGTCTTTTTGGAAGTCTGTAATTTCAAGCTCAGGGTTCTTCGTAATCACCAGTGTTTCATCAGTCGTTTTAATCTCAGATGGAACGTAGATTTTTGAACCTTTAGGGAAACGTCCTGATTTCTCCAATGCGGATCTAAACTTGTTATTTGCATCCAAGAAGTTGCCAAACTCACTACTGAAGTAGCTGTAAAAATTTGATGCACTGGTGAACATGCCAAACTGATTCACCCGAACAATTTGCTCAGATACAGTGGATGCTAAACTTGCATATGGTTTGCCCGACACATCAATTTCGCGCCATTTGTAGTTACGTACACCTACTTCTTTGTCGCATGCATCATTAAACATAGATGTAGAAACAATATCGCCGTCCAAGCGCTTCACATAAGCAACCGGGTAACTGCGGATAGGTGCCATACGAACAGCTTTGTTTGAATTGGTGTAAAAGCCAGATGACGAAATGATATTTTGTTCAGATGATTTAATTTGATAACTTCGTAATGTATTTAACTGTCGATCAAAGCTATCAATTTCAGATTCATATAAAACATCACCCTCAACAGATGTCGCGATTGAATAAGGGGCATACATCACATCGCCCTGAACTTTATCCATGATCTGCTCAGCTTCAATACGATATAACGGCTGTGAGAACATGCCATTTGATGCCAAAGCTGGTAGATCTCCCCCTACACCAAAATTACACGCTACTTTGTGGCTGGTGGTAGAAAGGCTTGATTGAGGTAATTTGTAGTTAGATGGATTGTAAGTGGTAACACGTTCATCATATTTGCGAACTTGTTCCTCAACTTTCTTTTCAATGGGATCTATTTGTTCTTCTTGAGATGCAGTATCAGTATTTGAAGGCTTTAACTTATCACAACCAAATAGCAAAACTGACAATATCGCTATGGTAAGGGTTTTCTTATTCACTAATTAATGACCTAACTTAAAACTACTAATACCCCACATTATAATTAAAAATAAGTATTAATGAAGTGGTATTTAATAGTTTAAGGACTTTTAAGCGAAAAACCCAATATCATTAATTAGTTTTAACGAACATTCTTTTAATGCAACTTCATAACCGCCGTTATTATTAAATGTAAAAGCAAATGGTAGCATTTTATCAATCGCAAATATCTTCTCTAATAAGTCGTTGTTTTCTGCAGATGGCTTATCCTTTAAGGCATATTGCATGGAAAACTTAGCATTTATACCCGTGCTTTTATATAAAGCATTTATTTGTTCTTTAAGGCTTTTTTCCACTTCTTGCACAGTATTGAAAATAAAATTCTGATTAACAGTGAATTTATCAGTTTTCAAAGATCCAAAGGTCCACGCCAGACTCTCCGAAACCACATACCCTAGAACAGTCTGCAATTCTTCATCTTCAAATTTGTGATAATGAACGTATGATTTAGTTTTACCGTTAAAATATAAAATAGAAATGGAGAACAACACCTCTTTGTGAGCATATTTAAAAGGTACTTTAACAAGACTATAAAAGTTTAAGAGCTCAACGTTGGAGGCTTTAGACATATTTTTTAAAAAAATTTTAAAGACATTAAAGTGATTATACTAAAAATATCAAAGAAATGTTAAAGGGTTTTAAAATGGATACAGTTGTTCTAAAAAATAGTTTAATTGCTAGTTTAGTTTTTGTATGTGTGTTCCTGGTGTTCCAAAACATCGACCATAGAGTTTCTGAACGTATACAGCTTGAGTCAACCAGTGCAGCATTCGAGTCGCTTGATAAAGACTTTTCTGCGATCAAAAGAAATGTGGATACTGAATTCAATAAGCTCCCGAAGTACGTGAAGCCAAGCAAAGAGCAATCGATCAATGATGCATTGGAATTCATTAAATTCTCGAAACAGACCTTTACTGACACAATGGCCCAAA
This sequence comes from Acinetobacter sp. NigerLNRRAM0016, assembly GCF_054112845.1. Classification (NCBI taxonomy): domain Bacteria; kingdom Pseudomonadati; phylum Pseudomonadota; class Gammaproteobacteria; order Moraxellales; family Moraxellaceae; genus Acinetobacter; species Acinetobacter sp. NigerLNRRAM0016. The sequence continues at coordinate 118,469 of NZ_JBSYVT010000008.1, read as the reverse complement.
ATGAAGAACTTTTAGCAGAAGTTAAGGGTTTTGAGAAAAAGGCAAATGATGTTTTAGAAAAATAATAGTTATTTTAAAAAGAAAAATGGGAAGCTATAAGCCTCCCATTCTTTTAATGTCGTAAGAAACATTTAAATTTTGTTCTTAAAAGCATTATAGTAAAACTAATAATTTATGCAAATACTTTTAACAGAAATATCTAAAAGGTCTTTAACACTCAACGAATCCGAATAACTTAGACAGTGTGAATAAATTGTTAAAGTAGTCGAGTGTATATGTAAAACATTGGTATACCCATTAGAGATATGCGAATTATTATATATGTAAAACCTAACATACTTTTTAGTCGTATCTTGCGTAAAACTTACCAGATAATCTTTTGTGTTTTCATTTATGTTATCTTCGTATTGCTCTGTTATGCTCAGGATCTCTTTGCTGTTCAGCCAATAACTGCCTGTTTTATCTTGTTTAATCTGTTCCAAAATCAAATTATTTAATGACTGGTACTCTTTCGTTATTGCTTTGGCATATCGTTTTGATGACTGATGTTCTTTCCAGTCAATTTTTGCTTTCTTAAACAGTTTGAAAGCTGTAACCGCGCACAATATAGCTGAGATGGTACATAATATTATTCTACTACTATCACCTATAATGCCAATCATTCCTAAATGCACATCTTTTGAGAATAAACCGTTCAAAGATAGGTATACGCCAAAGATACAAAAACTTAACGCAAAAACCACAACTAAAATTAAAGTTGCTCTAATTAAAAGCTCATTAAAAGTAATTTTTCTTAAACTTTTGGTATAAAGCTTAATCTTATCTTTTTCAGATTTTAACATTTTAGCCAAGAACTTATGTTCTCTTTTTCCTCTGCTAAAAGGTGGTGTTACAGCATCTTTAAAAGTCATGTATAATCAAAAGTATTTTAACGTTCCATTAAATATACACTACACCTGGGCCTATTTAAAATGAAACATTATAGAATTATCGCTATTTTAATACCTTTAATATTTTCAGGTTGTGCAGCAAGCCACTCAGACAAAGAGCTTGTTGACTCTTATTACAATGACCAACAAAAAACAATAGAAAGCGATGTAGATCAACTCGTTAATTCCTACTCCGCTAAAGTCGTTACTCAGTACTACCCTGAACCATACTTCAATCCAACCAAGCCAATACCGCATTATTACGCTTTAAAGCTTGATGAAATGGGTATCCCTTACCCAAAAGAGCTTGTATACGACAATGCCGACTATAATTTTTATAAAGAGCAGGCTAAGTTTAATGCAAACAATAATGACGTAATTGATACAGATCACCACGATCACTAAAACTTTTTTATCGTAGGTGTTTTGTTGAGGGGCGTTTCTTGCCGAAACCTTTCTTAACCCCTTAGTGTATGAGGGTAAAAGATTCATACTATATTTTAGAAAATACACTTGATGGAGATAAAGACCAAAAAATCAAAGTGTTGAGAGTAAGCCAGTATGATACTTTTTATTACCCTCATACATTATCTTCTGAACTATCTTCACTCCTTTTTTGATTGGCTTCTTTGATAACATTTTCAATAAAACAGATAACTAAATTTAAAGCGATTAAAAATAATACGATATAGCCAATAGTTTTTAGAGTTAGTACAAAGTTATTGAATACATAAGTTGATGCTTTTCCTATTCCTATATAAACCACATAACATGCAAATATAACCAATGCTATTGCACTAATTGAAATTATTGCAAGTCCAGTATTTTTTAAAAATGAGCGCAATAAGTATTTATCGAATTTAGAATTATTCATAGCCATATACTATCCTTCATAAAAATTTCATTTTCTAACATTGAACGAAGCGCAACTATTGCTGCACCACCGCCAACAATAATTATGATAAAGCCGAATAAAAAATTGAGATTCATGTTTGCAGCTATGTTTAATTATTTAGATTTAAGCAACTTAATTAGTAGCATTACAATAGTTATTGTACGAGAGTACTTTACTCTCGTACACTTAGAAGATAAGCATCTGGATTCGTTTTTAATTCTTTATCTAACATTATTAGCTTATTCAACATATCTTGGTTTGTCGTCTTGGGAATGATCCAACCGCCAAAACTAATATTGTTTAATTTGATGTTAGGTAGTGGATCTTGTCTATTTTGTTCCAGTAACCAAAGATAGTTTTCACTACAAACAAATAAGACTTTTAATTCCTGATCAATGCGCCGTAAATCACAATATCTGAATAGGTTTACGTTACCTGGTGCTTCAGCATTGATAATTGGTTTTTTTCTTGTTTTTTCACCATGTAACTTAAAGTATTTAACACAACTTTCAATGTCACTTTTTAAATTGATTGGTGCAGTTTCTATTGGTGCCTCTGATAATTGTTCTTCAGCATATTCAAAATAGATCCAACATACATCTTGGTCTTTTAGCTTTTCAAAAAGCCAATCTGGAACGTCATGCAATTTTTGTTTTAGTACAAATGGTTTTCCTACATTCGTAATCTTGACGCTTCTTTTCTTGTACGTGTCCAGCTCCCCTATCTTCTTCACGCCACTTTTATATAAATAACGGTTTTTGAGAACTACTTTACTCTTTTTTACCTCTTTTTCAGGTTTAGGATCAGTACTGGATTTTTCAGGCTCAACATTCAAACAAAAGTAATCTATTCCTTTGGTAAACAATTGAAACTTCCCCTCCTTTTCAATTAAGGCAAAATTCCCTCTGATTTCAGCACCTACTATATCTTTAGATATTAGAAATCGATCATCAACGGTTTGTTCATTTAAGAGCAGTAAAGCCGATTTAAAATCTACTTTGTGTTCTGGTATTACAACATAACCGTGGTCAAACAACTTTTTGCTCACTCGGATAACTGTGTAAATATCCATAACCAGCTCCTTATATTATTTCCTGTAATTTTGGTTGATGTATTCTTGGATCGCTACAATTCTTTTTTCTGAAGTAGGATGCGTTGATAAGAAATCAATTTTAGTGCCCTGTTTTTCTTGGGCTACTACTTTATTCCAAAAGCTGACTGCGCCCTGTGGGTTGTAACCAGCACGAACCATAATATCAACACCTAGAAGATCCGCTTCACTTTCAAGTTTGCGCGAACCAGGTAAGTTAACCCCATAATCGCCTAGTAAACTTGTGCCAGATACAACCATGTCACCAAGACCAGCCGAACTAGCTGCAAGCACACCTAAACCAGTTAAAAGCTTTTTACTTACCTTTTCACGCCCATGATCACGTAAAGCATGTGCAATTTCGTGGCCGATCAGTGCAGCCAATTCATCATCAGTTGCATTAATTTTTGTGATAGAACCAGTCAACACACCGATCTTGCCTCCAGATAGACAAAACGCGTTGATTTCATTATCTCGGATTGTATTAACTTCCCAATTCCAATTTGCTGCGTCAGCTCGATAATGTGGAACTTGTGCGATAAGACGTTTTGCTACTCTATTTACTTGAGCGTTATTCACAATCAATCCACGCTGTTTAGCAGTCGTGATGATGTTGTTGTAAGACTGAGTACTTTGCTGAAGATATTCTTTTTCAGAATACAACATGATTTGTTTGCGTTTAGAACCCATTCCATCAATAGTACTAGATACGCAACCAGTTAAAAGAGATCCGGCAACAGCCAAAACACACAAAGATTTCATCTTAAAATCAAACATTTTGTTTTCCTTTATGTTTAAAAACATTTAACAAGTTAAAACTGCGCTTATTAAGCTTGTTTTTATCTTCCAAATCAGTAATACATTTAAACTCTTTTAAGATGTTTTTGTAATGCTCTTTTTGTTCATTTTCTGACTTATTAAAACCTTTCAAAGCTAACTGTTCAATAGTTTTAGGGCTGAATAATTTCAGAAGAACTATATTTAATATTAAAGTACCAGCCAGTAAGCCCAACGCATAAAGCTGAACAACTGAAGTACTGTATTTAGGTTCCATCGGACCAAGTGAACCAAAGCATATAAAGCTAAATACAGATAAAGTAACTGCAGCTATAAAACTAGATACCGTAACTCTAATCTTGAACTTATATCGTGCAATTAAAGCGACAATTAAAAAACCAAAAAGTATGGTACCAATTGCCGTAGCCATTATGACTAAAAAGAGCCCAGGGTTTGTGTTTGATGGATCTAACATTTCCATAGAATATCCTTAAATAAAACCCTTGCTTTCTAATAGGGTGAAACGATCTTTAAACAGTACAAAGAATGTTTTTTTAACGCTTTCGTACTGGTGTTTGATAATGTCTAAAGCACTATCATATGCACCTAGTTTCACGTAATTAACAAAATTGGCATGATCAAAACCTTTAAGTTTGTGACGTTTAATAAAGCCCTTAAAGTCTTGCTCTTTTTCTTTAAATTGATTCTCAAATTCAAAGAAAAGTTTGCCTAATTTCATGCTGTATAGTTTTAAATTGACAATAAATTCGACTAAAGGTGTTTCATTTCCTCTAATCGTAACCAGCATGTCTTTATCTTTTGTGATTTCGAGCGATGGTAAAAAATTAGAAAAATTAACCAGTAGATCACTTAATAAAACTTGTTTATTAAAGTATGTGACCAAAACAGGTGCGCTATCTGGCACATACGCTTTGATACGTTCAAATTTACTTAAAGCTTCTGGAGAAGCATGACCACTAAGGGCTAATTTCACTAACATATAATTCACTCGACATCTAATTCATTTTTTAAAACCAATTTGTATTTTGGATGAACCCCAAGTCTAAGTTGAAGTAATGTCCACGCTTGCTTTGTTATTAACTTTTCGCCACTTTCAAACTTTGACCACTGTATATTGTTGTACAATCCTGTGTGACTAGACATTTTGGTTTTACTTAAACCACTCCAGACTCTTAGTTGTTTTCCTAAGACTGGTATTGGAACCAGCATTAAACCATTGTCCTCTTGTTCCTTTAAAATCTTTAAAGCTGCCTTTTTACCTACTAATTGACCGCCATCTTCACAAATATAAGTAATACGAGCTGTATATTGTTCAGAGTTTAAGCACTCTTCTAACAATGCTAGAACTTCATCCTGAGGATTCGTTAAACCCCCTCCAACCGTATCGCCTGTATCAGTTTTAATCACGAGTTATACCTTTTAAGATAGATATTCTTATAGTATATACGAAAAACATTTAAAAGATTTTTTTAAAAAAACAAAATGTTCATTTTTTGTATTTTAGCTAAAACCACTTATAATATGATTATTGGTATTAACCAAAGTTTAAAACATATTGAAAGGTGTTTAAAATGACTAACTCTAAAACTAACGCTAAAACCAAAGAGAACCGCTTAAACCAAAATGGCAGTTTAAGCAAAACCGACCAACGCAAGCTTAAACCTATTTCTTTTTGCTTATTAGATACAGAACAAGTGACAATGCTGGAGAAAATTGAAAAGTTTCAATATGGCAATTTCTTTAAAAACATTATAGCTTCTATGACTGATGAAGAAGTTGAACAGATCGCGAATAGCAACAAGAAAAGCGATCCAATCATTCCTCAAAAATTACTAGATCTAAACATCACAAAAGGTTTCTTATCTTGTCGTTCAATTGCAAAGGTGCTTTTTAAACACAATAAAGTTGAATCTATGCTGCATGAGCTACGTAACTTTATCTCTGACGAATTCATTTTAAAGTTAGCTGAAGACCGCAACTTAACACTATCTATAAGCGACTCAGAAGTCGATTCTAATACCTCTTCAGGTATGTTTGATGATCGCTATGCGATGGCTGATACTGGCTATAAGAGCCGTACAACACCTGTTTTCAATCAGCAAAATATTGAATCTATAAAATCCATTGTTCGTGAACATGAGAAGCTTCCAAAACATGTCGAATTAGACAATGATTTCATTGAACAGTTTATGAATGACAATCCTGAAGTATTCGCAAAATTATAAAAACACAAACAAAAAAAACCATCTAATTTTTAGATGGTTTTTTTATGTCTTAATTATTTCTAGAATCAGCTATAAAGCTTCGCTGGCTCGTCTGCAACTGGTATCACTGGCTGTACTTCTTGCATAAGAATTTTAGTCACTTCATCCAGTGGTGCAATGTTGGAAGGTAAAAACTCTATTGCTTCAGGAAATTGTGATTTAAGGTAAGCATCTATGGCTTTGTGAATAGCTCGGTACCATTCTCGCGATTCGCTCTCTAAATTAAACATGCTTGAAATTGAAGCTTCTAGATCCGCAATATATTTACTTGGTAGTAAAGCTTTACGCTCCATATAAGCTTGATGTGCCATAGCAAGCCAGATAAAGCGATTTAATTCCTTACTACTTCCCTCTACGCTATTATCTTTAAAGTTCAACGTTCTAAATTTGCAAATGTGAAAATGTTGCTCACTAAAATATTTAAAGAAATCTTCATACTCAATTACAGAAATGGATTTTTGTAGCACCAATGGTATATCTAATGCGAGATCCACTTCGACTTTACGTGTACCAATGCCATTTTTAATAACAAATTTCATATTCACCTCAAAATAAATTAAATTGTTTAAAGGTGTCTTTATCATTAAAAGTAACCAGGTGATGCGATTCAATTAACGATTTAAGGTCCTTAGCCTGAGCAACTGGCTGTATTTCAATGCTGGCGATTTGTGCAGCTTCATGAATTAACCCTATGATTTGAGCACGGCTTTCTAAATATGCAGATAGATCGCGAGTTTCTTTGAATGAAGAAATGACAAAGTTAATATTCTTTTCTAAATTCTCACTCAAACTGCTTAGTGTTTGGTTAATTGGTGCATACTTTTCTATATGCTCTAAGACTGTTGCATGATCTAGAAAAAAACTAACTTCCAGCAATAATGAATTGTAAAAATCAATAAAGTTCGTTTCTTTTTCAAAGATGAAAATTTCTTGGCCATCTTCGTCATTAGGTATCTCAATTGAACCTTTTGAGATCTCAAAACTTTCATCCCCCAACAATGTATGCAGAATTCGGCCTAAGTGTTCTGCATGTGGTTTGCTGTTAGTAAAGTTGATTTTCAAGTTTTCATTTGAATCAGCAATACGGACTAAAATATAGTTTGTTGTGTGAAATAATTCATCTGCATTGTCAGTAAAATTTAACATTGAAATCTGATTATCTGTTCCAGCATCAGAATCAAGTTGCTTATCCAAAAATTCATGGTTATCAATAAAAAGCTTAGCTACACCGTTTGTAATAATGCTTTCGTATTCACCAAAGTTTTGTGCAAGGTATTCGCTCATTAAATTTGGCAGAACTTCTAATAAACTTTTTTTAAGATCCGATAATTCAATAGCAGAATTGAATAACGAATCTGGCACAAGGTTCTCTACCTCTTCATCAAGTGCTTCATCGTTTGGTGACAACCCTTTTTGCTGTGCAATTGCATTACGGAAGGAAGCCATAATTGAGATTGTCAAAATTGAAAGTGTTACCGTTTTAACCCATTCACTTTTCACATCGTTAGGCACGTAAAAAGCGCAATTACTAACCCACTGGTGGTTATGATTAAGAATCCGCTTTAAAGGGGTTTTAGTGGCTGGAAAAATTTCAAAGACAGTATTTAAGATTGGGTTTTTACCCAATTTGATGCTTTTATTATTACCGTAAAAATAGATGCTGCGAATATCAGACATAATATACTTTCTTAAACTTAACGTTGGTTACATATTATCACTGATTTAGTTTTAAAAAATATTTTTTAAAACTATTAATTTTATTTTTTTGTGTTTTAATTCTGCCCTTGTTCACTGCTTTTAAAACCCAAAAAAACAGGTAACTTTTGCTTAGGCTACGGTGGGAACTTGGTATTACAGTGTTATTTGGTAGCTAAAAAATTAAACATTGATAAACTATTGATAGTAAAAGAGATAAGGAATAGATAGATTTCTTTGCGTGTAGGGATATACTTTTCATCAAACATTTTGTTTATCGCATACAGAAGTGAAGAAAAACATAAAATGAATATGATGATTTGCAATATATATGATGGAGTATTGAGGGTTTCTGGTAGATATTTAATCTTGTATATCGTTGTATTTAAAAACATTTCAAACACAAAGAATACAACTACAAAGATGTAGCAAATATTGAAAATGGCAACTAAGTTGTATGCCGATTTGAGTACCAGGCCTGTCATCGATTGTTCACTTGAATCAATCTCACCCGTTTTTGGAATTTTAAAAAGCACAACGCATTCCAGTTTTAAGAGTGTATCTATTATACTTTTAGAATACCTTTTATCAACTATAAAACTTTGTTATTAAAATAAAAAAATGGCCTTTTAAGACCATTTTAAAACACCCTACCCTCCTTTTAAGACTAGCCGTTGTGCTTATCTTTAGAATCACGGTAAGTAGAGATATGGTAGAAGAAAAAGCACGATAAAAGTGAGAAAAGCACCACCCCGAACGTGTTCCAAAATCTGCTATTTGATAGTTCAGAAATACGTTTATTGATTTCTGAGATAACACATGGATTCGCTTTTGCAACTTCAACATTTACATTGCAGACTTCAGCATATTGGAATAGGAATGTTTTATGGCCAATATCATACATTTCTTGGATCTGGTTAATATTGGTCGTATTCAGAAGAACCATAACAAGAGAGATCAGTGCTACAAATATAGAGATAACAAGAAAGCACTTCACAATGATTTCACGAGCCACATCATCAACACCACTTAAATATCTTTCGAGCAATATATTTAGCTTAGTTCGACCATCAAGGATAATGTTATAGTCATGTTTTACTTCATTATTTCCTGTATGGTTTTGATTTGTTGGTTCAACAGGAATGTCAGATAATTCGGCTGGTAAAGTGACTGCAATTACATCTTTTTGTTCTTCAGGTGCTAAACTTTTATTGCTGCTGTTTGATACAAAATCTTTTAATAAGGGTACTGGCTCACTTTTAAGGTGTTCTGTTTTTACAACCTCGTGAGCCGACTCATTTGCATCGAATAAGATCTTGTCTGTTCTTTCTGGATGCTTGAGATGTATATATTGATAAATAAAATAATTGATCTTTTGCTGTAAGACCGGGCTTTTATCAACTTCACTTTCCACATCTGCACCAAAAGTCTCAGTTATAGATGATTTTAATTCTTGTACTTCGGATTGATTCAGCAATTGATATAGTTCATATATTGTTTTAGAACTGATCATGATAAAACCCACATTAATATTCATTAAACTGTTAGTAGTATATAGAATGTGGTTTTAAAATAAATAGGTATGTTTTAAGAATAAAAAAAACCGCCTTTTAAGGACGGTTTTAAAAGGGGGTTTAATTAGTATAAACAGTTGCCGTTTGCACCAATAGAGCGTCCATTCTGGCTTAAATACCGTTGTACGGTGTTAGCAACATCTCTTGGGAGTTGATTATTCACTTTTTGTATAACATCGACTTTGTATTTATTCTGACAACTCACAATACCAGCCAACATGTTATTGATCAGTGATGTATTGTCTTTACCATCCAATTTACGTGTTTCTTCGTTTATCACTATGAATTGAACAATATTTAGATAGTTATTCGTGAGGTTGTCACCACTTTTTGATGACTTGTTTAGATTCTCAATGGTCGAATTCAAGTTATTCATTCGTGCTTCAAGGCCAGAATCACCAGTGACATTTGCATTATTGTTTTGGTAACGCGTAGCTGTGGTGTTCCGATTAGAATTATATTGTCTTTGCTGTATCGGCTGTTGCTGAACCTGAACTGGTGCTTGCTGTTGAATTTGACCAGGTGCTTGCTGTTGTTGAGCTGGCACTTGCTGAGTTGAATCTTCATTTGAAGTTGCTTTTTTATACCAATCACTAAAATCGGCATTTGCACTACTACTCAATATAGTAGCCGTAAAAATTGCACATAAATAAAGTTTATTATTCATTGTCTGAACTCTCTTTACCGTTGTAGTTCGCTGGACTAATAGCTTTTAAACTGAACTCATTTGCAAGTTTCCACAACCGCATAAATGTCTTTTGCTTTTCTTGTACCCAATAGTCCTTATCTTTTTTTAGAAGATTCTTTAATACATCTGAGTTCAAGTGGAAATTATCATCAAAAAAATGTTCAAACAGGAGTTCTGTTAAATAGTTTTGAGTTAACGTTTTTTTATTTTCATTACCCGTACCAAAGAATATTTGGCAAAGCTTTGTGCTTTCACACACGAGATCTATGTATTTTTTCTCGTCTGCATTTCGCTGGTGGCGCAAATGAGGATGTGTAATAAAAATAGAATTACGTATGAAAGCATAATCAATAATTACAGTAGCTTCCGTTTTCTTTGAAATGTACTCAGCGTTTGTAAGAATTTCACAAGTGGTAACATCAACTTTGTCGCGAATATTAATGAATTCGCTTGAGAAAGTAGATGCACTTTTGTTTTCGATCTCAACTTTCTTATCACGATTTCTCAGATAAAGTAAATTATCTGCTTGCTTCATATCGTTTAGGAATCTTTCAAAGAAGTGATTACTTTTATATAGATCTTCTAGAGCTCGCGTAACATAAGACGCAACCAAATTAAGATTTTTAGCTAAATATGATGGTCCATTCTTAGTTGTATAAGCAGCTAAACGATCCTTAACAAGTTCTATTACTTTTTCAGGTTCACCATTATTCAATCGAATTGCTGAAGTGAAGAGCGCATTACTGATTTTAAGCTCATTGCCCTGTTCATCCTGAACCTTTGCACACATTTCATTTAATGTATTAAGCGCTTTACGATAGTTGGACTTCAACTGAATCTGAAAACGATAATTGCAAAAATTGTCACGATCTGGTGTACGCTTATTGCATGGTTCATACTTAACAGAAATAAATAATTCAATAGATGGATTGTTATTCAGTCTTTCTAATGAAACAAGAAGTCGTTTACGGTAAAAATCACTTGCTTTGTATTTAAATTCTACTGAAAACTCGGTTAATGCTTTGAAGTCAATGTAAGGAATAACCACTTCGCCACGAAACTCATTGATCTTCATCAAGTTATACATATAAAGATCAAAACGGTCCTTAAATCCAAGAACCGTTAAAGTGTCGAGAACTGTGTAGCGCCCCTTTTTATCAAAATCTAATTCAGATAGATTGGCAATCAACGTTTCTTCAAGCTGATAGCAAATAAACGCATTGTTATCTAATTCAAAATAGCCCGTACTGGCAAACATTCTTTTATGAGTTACGCTGTCTACGTCATTTCTTGAAAATGGTTCGCTGTCCATTTGGCGTAAAGAGCTCATTGGTAGCATCACTTTACCAACACTATTTAGCGTATTCCATGCCAAAGATTTGATACGGCCATTGCTAAGGTAATTAGCTTTATTTTTGAATAAAAGAATTTGACGGATGTATTCAAAATTCAGAACAAAGTTGTTCGCTAGTTGTAATGCTTCAATTTGGGATAATTCAGGTTTTTCAGCGATAACGCGCTGCAGCTGATGTGCATACTTATTTTTGGCATTCACCAACATTAAGTAAAAAATGAATTGATCAACAACTGGAATATCTAGATAACATTCGACTATGAAATTACTGATTTTGTTGCCGTAACCCAAGAGATCCATGGTTTTTGTTTCGGCATTAATAATTGAGTCTTTGATTGACTGCGATAGTCCAAAAATTTCATCTTCTGAAATTCCTTTACTTATGCAGACTTGTGAAGAATCTTGCATAACTGCTCCACTTTAGACAACGTACAACGTACATTGCCTGAGATTGAATTAAAAAATAAAAATAAAAATATATTTGCAACCCAACTAACGTTGTAGTCTTTTCGCTTTAAAGCTGTGTATATACTAACTAAATTTTAGACAATAAAAAAGCCTCGTCAGAGGCTTAATTACGCAATTAACATTATTTGTTGACCGATCTGCGGTAACTCTAGTTTAGAAGTAGTGAACCTGTATGGTAGCTTCTCATATATGCTTTTAAAACTAAGAGAATTTCTAAAAAAATCAAAGCTTTTAGTGAGTTTAAAAGTAATATCGCCACTTGATAAGATTTGAATTTCGTCAATCATAGGTGCTGCAGCTTGCTTCGCATCTGTATCAATCATAAATGATAAATCACAAGCTTCACGCATGATCTGGTTGATAGTTTTCTTATTAAAATCTAGACCTGTAACGTGGTTAACTTTTTCAGCTGATACAACGTATCTACCGTCTTCTGCAGAATAAAATGCATTTAAATTATCAACTAGAATAAGCAATTCGGCAGATAAAACACCTTTTAGCAAAATATCAGACGAGCCAGAGCTAAACACATTGAAGTCAATGAGTATTTTTTGATGTCTAAGACTAAATGATTGATATTGCATATCTCGAATTCCCATAGGCATTCTGAGTAGACATTATAGCATCAATTCGTTAATTAGACTACGATTAAAAGCATTTTTAACAGTAATTTCTTAATAAATAAGACTATGAAAAACAGTGCCTTATATGAGTAATATTCACAATTACAATGTAAGTTAACCAATGTAATACTTGATCAAATAAATATGTGCTCAAGATAGGCACCCAGCGAAACTTTTTTATAAATGGTTTGTAAACTTTCTTCCGTCCTAATGACGTAAGTTATTGTTTTATAGTGGTGCCAAAATACGAGCGAAACTTTTTTATAAATGGGTTGTAAACTTTCTTCCGTCCTAATGATGTAAGTTGTTGATTTATATTGCTGGCAAATTTCGAGCGAAAGTTTTTTATAAGTGGGTGTAAACTTTCTTCCGTCCTAATGATGTAAGTTGTTGATTTATAGTGGTGCCAAAATACGAGCGAAAGTTTTTTATAAATGGGTTGTAAACTTTCTTCCGTCCTAATAGCGTAAGTTATTGATTTTACTTTTTTGTCCAGATCCAATAGCTCAACTATCATAGATAGTATGTTTAGTATGTTTTAAGGTTAGGTTATAACTTTTTGGCTGTACCTAACTTCCAGCGAAAGTTTTTTATAAATGGGTTGTAAACTTTCTTCCGTCCTAATGACGTAAGTTATTGATTTATAGTTGTGTCAAAATACGAGCGAAAGTTTTTTATAAGTGGATGTAAACTTTCTTCCGTCCTAATGGCGTAACTCATTGATTTTCTGTTATAGTCTGAACTCAGCGAAAGTTTTTTATAAATGGGTTGTAAACTTTCTTCCGTCCTAATGGCGTAAGTTATTGATTTGTCGTAAAACAAGCTAAATAGCGATCGTTGGGTCATATATAAGGGCTATTCCTCATAAAATCTGAAAGTCTTTATTATCAAGGCTCTCAGGAAATTGGAGAAGTTATCCGCAACGTTTTGAATTTAATTTGCGCTCAAATGAATTTAATTTGCGCTGGAAGTATTTTTTATTCTATTTAATTTTATTATAAACAGCGACTTACAACACTTGCTAGTTTGCAAATTTCCAATATTGCAAAAAGCTAAAAAATGAACAATATTTTACTCATATTTTTAAATTCATTCTAATATACAAGAACTTAATTTGTGGATAGAATTTAATAGGAAAGTGGATAAAAACATCAAAAACCAGCTAAAAACGCCTTATTTTCTAAAAATTCAAATTCAATTTGCGCTCAAATGAATTTGATTTTAGCTCGTACCATTTGTGTTTTTCCGTACTAATCCTGTAATATCATGAAAAATAAGCATAAAAAATGTCCCTAATTAACTTCCCTTAATTAGAAAGATAATAAACAAAAAATTTCTTTTTAAAAATTTACTCTTAAACTTTTTAATATATTTTTTAATTTTTTATTTGCCTCCTTAGTATATACCAATGAGGTTTTGTAGTATTTTATAAATAGCTTGAGTCAATGACCAGCAATCAAAAATATAAAGCGTGGAATTTAAGAAATGAGTAAAAGTGATAATACGATTAAACGTATCGTCATGACTGTAGATCAATTTTACAAACATGATGAACAAGACGAGCTGTATGCATACGGCTTTGATATGTCTACCAATGAACCAGTTCGCATACGAATGAGTTCATCTGAAGAATTCACGAAGATCATTAATAAACTCAACAAGCATCATACTGAGAATGTTTCAGTAGATGAAGTCCACGCAAAATTTGATTCTGGACGTAACCAACGTACTTCATTAGACACACATAATCGCGGTGCTAACCGTGGTCGAATTATCTGTTTTGACAAATGTGTTGACTCACCCTACGAATCTCTTGACGGTTATAAAACTTATGTTGCTCAGTGGTGCAACGTAATGAGTAACAACCCGAATTCACAATTAATCAAAGCAGTCACTTCTATCAATGTGCATCAACAAAAAAACGGCGATTTCTTTGTTAAAGCTCAAATCATTGAAGATGCAGCACATATGCAAGTGCCCAATGTAAAAATTAATTCTCCAGCACTTCATAACGCTATTATTAAAAATAATTTACAGCTTCTTGTTAAATCTTTATCGAATAGTACTGACAACCAACCTGAGCGCATTCCATTTTCAAAAATTGTTGTGCGCTATGAGTCTGGTTCTGTATTAACTACAATCCCATTGATTCCAACCTATGACAGTGCTGATCGTGAAAGTGTTAAGCAATTCGCTAAGCCAGATCCGTTGATGCAACGTGGCGGTATTGATAAAACTAAAAAGTCTTATCGGGTTGCTAAAGATCCGATTGAAAGTATCAAAGATATTTTGAACGGCAATGACTTTCACACCGCAACTTTTGATCCAAATTTTGTACCATCCAACCAGCATGAAAAAGACCAGTTCGATAAACAGGCTCAGAACGTTTATGTTATGGACCAGGCCCGTATTGCCCTGTTTGCATTACTTGGCGATCGACAAATTAAAGTGTTCTACAATGAAGATGTAGACAAAGAAAAAAATCAAAATTTAAAACGTCTTTACGCTGGCTTGGTGAGTCAAAAATTACTGCCTGAGGTTTATCATGGCCAACAACTACAACTAGGTGCGCTTTACAAAGACACGTTCTTAAAGAAATTTTTCAACAATAAAACGCCTCACGCTGGTTTTCGCAAGGTAGATCCAGAAATAGATTTACGTACTGGTGAGGGTGTTCGTGGTGTTGGTGCACCTCCCCTAGTGAATCAATTTACCGATGACTACGGCAATCCAAAACCGCACGACTTAAATCCTCAATTTTTAAGTCAAGTTGATCGTCAGACCATGAATAAATTGACGCATGCAAAACAGCAATTTGCTGAAGCGTTTATTGTTATTCAACCACACCAACGGAACTCGAATAATTGTTTTGTCTCGTTTATCGAGCCTGTTGAACTTACTCAAACCCGTATGAATGCGTTGAACTTTTCAGAAATTACGGTAGAGCATGTACAGCAACATAAAGCTTCAATCGATAGTCCGTTATCTAAGAACTTCAACCACGATCTTTTACCTGATCCACAAGAGTTAATGATGAAAGTCAGACAGCCAGAAATGGATGTTAAGAAAAGCCAAGAAAAGGCTGCGACTTCTGATGTCTATAACGACATGACTTTTTAATCAAATTTAATAATTCTTCTTCAGGTTCGCTATGACTACTCATGATTTAAACGAAAAAATTAAATGGATCGACTTATCACAAGCTGGTGTATATCTCGATGTACGGCGTGTTGGCCAGACGGATAGCCAATTACTCTTATTGGACGTTCAAAAAAAACTATCTAAAGAAAATTTGAATAACATTGGTTTTACACCGATGAAGTTTGAGGCTTATCCTCACTTTGACGGTCACTTGTATCAATACAATTTGAATGAAACGATCAAACCAAGACTGTTTCATGAAGTTTTGGGTATTCCAAAAGAATTTATCCGTAGTGTGCTTGCGACTCGCCAAGAATTGCATGATTTGTTCAATGCCCAAGCAAAAACATTGGTGCCACAACGATTGAACGTTGCGTTGAATAGTGCAACTCCACTCGGTTATAACTCTGATGGCAACAAAATCTATGCTTCAGCTCATAACCGTTTTTACGTGAATGCCCAAGGTACGCAAATACCTGAAGGTCCTAATGATCAGCCGTCTAGTCTGTACTTACGTGCGACCAAGCAAAAAGATTTAAAAGAATGCTTAAGAGGCTATATCTATCAATTAGAACATGAAACAAAGAGCCATAATCACCAGGACTTTTTAAAGTTTTTAGCTCTAATCACGCAAGCCAAAAATGCTGACGTTGATGTATCCAAGGTAACAGATAAACAGATCCATACTGCAGAAGAAGCGCTTGAAACAGTGATGGTCGAAAAGTTAGGTGAGCTTGATTTTACTGAGAGCTCATTTAAAACGAGTTTAGCGTTATACAATCGCATGCCGACTAAGACCATGCGAAACAATACGATTCGTATGTTACAGCAATATTCGACTCCAATCCCGATGTCACTTGTGGCTCAGCGCTTATTGATTGAGGGTGATAACCGAACAAAACAAAACTTTTCCGTGCTCGAGCCAACTGTGGGTAATGGATCTTTAATCGGTTTATTAACCCAAGAGCGTAATGCTTCTGTCTATGCGGTTGAGTTAGATCCCAAACGTGCTGAACGTACAAAAGCACTGACTCAAAATTATGAATGCACGGTTGTTACTGCAGATGCTACACAAATTGATTTTGAGCAAACGTTTAAGCAAAAAGTTGACTATGTGATTGCCAACCCTCCTTTTGGTGCTATGGATAAATTAGAACGTGTTGCACCAATTTTGGTTCAACAGCGTAACGGCGTAGATCCAAACCCATTATTGGTAGATCCATCAGAAAACGTCTGGTTCAGTACGGATAAATTGGACCATGCCATTCTGGTTAAATCACTAAACGCACGAAACGATCAAGGGCGTTCAGTTTTCATTATTGGCTCAGATAAACAGATTTCAGATGGTACGGTTGAGCGTAAATCAAAGAATTTACTCAATTATCTCTATAAGCATTATGAAGTTGAGGCGGTTGTAGAAATCCACGGCAATGCATATGCACGAAACGGCGCTAATCAAAATGTTCGTATGTTGGTGGTAGGCAATCGTAAAAATGAACAAGCGTTACTACAAACTTACCAATCTTCTGTGGTACCAGATAAGTTGAAAGTCATAACGGACTATGACGAACTTTGGGGATGGGCTAATAACGTAATCTATAAACGTTTGAATCCGAATAAGGATCTATACTTCAAGCCAACTACTCCGACTCCAGTTGAGCAACAAGCACCAGTGGTTGAACCTGTTGTTGAGGTTAAGCCTGTTGAAAAAGAAAATGACGATTTGTTTGCCAGTCTAGGTGATGAACAGCCTGTTTCGCCACTTGAAGATATTGCATCAAGTGTAACGCCTACGTCTGCAGTCACTATGTTTGATGAAGTCGTGGTCGCTAAAGAAGAAGAGATTAAGCAAGAGGAAGCTGTCAAACCAAAACCGATGTTTGGTCGTAAACCTAAATCAAAACCGAATAAAGTTTCTTTTGACTTCGGAACCGTTGAAGTTAGTACGCAAACAACCAGTTCAGATGATGATGTACCTACACCAACTGAAGCTACACCAACGTTTGAAAATGAAAATGACAATGATTTCGTGCCTGAGGTAAAGAATCCGCACGAGAACCAAAATCAGGATGAAGACCTTGACGATGACGTTAATCTTCAAGTAGGTGATACCACGGCGACCAATGAGGGTGAAACACCTGAACAAACACCAGCTGAAGAACCAGCGGTAGAGCAAGTAAAACAGGAACCGGGTTTAACTGCTGAAGAGATTGCTAAGTTAAATTCTGAATTAGCGATCGGTACTGAGCAAAAAGAAGAAGAACCGACTGTTGAATCTGACCAATCAAATTTACAGCCGATTGTTCCTGTTCCTAATGCTGAAAACACAACAGAACCAACTCCGGAAAATATATACCAAGTTAAGTATATACCGATGTCCATGGCATCTGAGCCAATTGCTTTAGTGGCTAAAAACCAGATTAAAGCGATTAATCAGGCAAATGCTCAATTGACTAAACACATCCAAAATGTATTAGGTTTTGGGGGTATCAATTTCCAAGCTGAAGTCGATAATGGTAACTACCCTACTCTTGTTGATGCCTATGTCGCTAAGAAATTGCAATATGACAATTTTGATGCACTAAAGTCCGCTTTTGCATGTGAACAGGTCGATGCGGTTGCCCATATCATTTTACGTTTTGACCAAAACTTACCTGTGCTTATTGGCGACCAGACGGGTTTAGGTAAAGGTCGTATTGCAGCTGCGTGTTTACGATATAGTGCGTTAAGAGGAAAGCCCCCTGTTTTCCTTACAGATACAACGCAACTCTTGAACGACATTTGGCGTGATATTGTTGCTACAGACAGTGACAAGTTCTTTAAAGATCCGTTTATCTTTAACTCGGATGCTGTGATTAACCGCTTTGGTACTGAAGAGGTTTTATTCACTGGCCAAGATCTGCCTAAGGAAATTGAAGATATTCCAGCGCAACATGACTTGGTATTGGCAACGTATAGCCAATTTAACCGACCAAACCGTAAACGTGCGTTATTGACTCGTTTTATTAATCAAGACACTGTTTTGGTGATGGATGAAACGCACCGTGCAGCATCCTTGAAATCAGCTACAAGTCAATTTTTCTTAGATGTTATTGATCAGACCAACCTAATTAATTTCCAGTCTGCATCGGCAATTAAGAAACCTGAAAATCTTGAATTCTTCCATAAATTGTTCCCTCGATCCGTATCTCGTAATGACTTACAAAAGGTTATCGATAATGCAGATGGTCCAATTTTGGAGTTTATTTCTGAAGGTTTGGTAGATAGCTCTGCAATGATTCGTAGAGAGCAAGATCTCTCGCACATTACCATTCAAACCTTTGTGCCAACTGAAGAGGAAATTAAGAAATTTCACAATTACTCAGATGTTCTTTCTGACATCTTGACGGACATGGTGAAATTTTCTAAAGACATTCGCCTCGATGCGCTAGAAAACATTGCCAATGATGATGATGCTGTTGCCAATTTAGACTTTCATCAGGATTCAGACGATCCGAAAAACCGTTTAAGTTTGAGTGTGATGAACTTTGGATCTCGAATGTACCAGATCCAAAAGCAATTCCTATTGGCATTGAAAACTGACTCTACAAGTGATGCTGTGATTCAGGCGTTACATGAGGGTAGAAAGCCCGTGATTGGTTTGGAAAATACGGGTGAGAGTCTATTCAACATTTTGATGCAAAGTCACATGGAAGCGATTTTAAAAGCAGATACGGCGCAAGACGTTACCGCTGATTCGCCTGAAAAAGAAAAAGCGTTTAATAACTTCAAGTCGGTATCGTCAGAAATTGAATTTCTTGAAAGTGAGCTTCAAAAACTCATGATCAAAGAAAACCGTGACGCTGGCGATGAAAAAGCAGCGAAAAATATTCAAAAGGAATTGACTAAGCTTGAAGATAAGCGCGGTAGCTATCTGCAAAGTCAAATTTCTGTTTTAGATGAACTCCCACAATTCCGTGACTTGCTTGAAGTGATGTTAGATCGCATCGATGTGGTGAAAGCTGAAGATAACTACGGTAACTCGTTCGTTAAGAAGCTCAGTACGGAAGTGACATTTAATGAAAACGGCGATCCAGTGGTAAGTCCGTATAAAATCATTTTGGATCGTATCAAAGAAAAGATTCAAAAGTTCCCTGACCTACCTTTGATGCCTTTGGACGTACTACGTAACAAGGTGACAAAAGCTGGCTTCAAGATTGATGAAATCTCTGGCCGTCAGATCCACTTAACGGAAACAAGAGACGGCAAATGGAAGGTTAATAAACAAGAGAACAATACGACACAAGGTAAGATTTTGGTTCAATCAAAATTCCAATCTGGTGAAATCGATGTTGTTATTGTGACTCGCTCTGGTTGTACGGGTATTTCTCTACATGCAGCCAAAAACCCTGATCCTACAATTCCATCGGATCACTTGCGCCAACGTGAGTTGTTTTTCTTGCAAAAACCTGAGAACTCTACCGATACGATTCAGATGATCGGTCGTGTGGGTCGCCGTGGTGAAGAATCACATCCGATTATGACGACAGTAGATTCGGGTATTCCAGCAGAAACACGTATGCACTTAATGATGATGCGTAAACTGTCTACCCTATCAGCGAACGTCTCTGCCAACTCAGAAACCAAGTTTAACGAAAACGATTATCCTGACATGCTCAACTACATTGGCAACCGGGTAGCGTTGGACTATTTAAAAAATAACGTAAACTTGGCGAACACACTTGATATTGATATTTCGGATGATGAAAAAGGACCATCATATCGCACGGCGCAAAACTATCATGTGAACCAGTTGCTATCTAAACTGATTTTGATGCCGATTAGTCAGCAAGAACAGGTTTATCAAGACTTGGTTGTTGACTATAACGATAAGATCCGTGAATTAGACTTGTTGGGTCGTAACCCTCTCAAGACCAACTTTTTAGACTGGAAAGCTAAAAAAGTCCGTGAGTTTGAAGTGAAGGACAACTTCTTTACCGTGACTTCAGAAACAGAAGCAGCCAAGATCAATACCTTTGATCTACCTGTGCGTTTTGAAGGTCTGCAATACATTGAACATGTTGAGCCATTACGTGCTGACAATCTAAAACTCATGTTCAAAGAAAGTGATGATTATCTGGTGCGTCAATTTAAACGTATCAATGAAAACATCAATGAAACGGTACACGGACTACTACACTATGCCTATAACTTTGAGGCATTGATGTACCAAAAATATGAAGGCTTTGCTAAGCAAAAGTTATTTTTCAAAAATGGGCAAATGCGTGGTGAAGTGATTCGTGATTATCGACACGAAGTATTTGATCATTTCGGTGTTGTTGAAGCCAATGTAAAACACATTGATGATATTCAATTTCGTAAACCTGATGATCACTCTGCAGATGCTTTTGAAAAAGTAGCTGAAGCGGTTTATCTTGCCAATGATCCTATTTTGACCTCTAACTTTGATCGCATGTATCGAATTGTTCAGGATCTAAAATTCTTGGCTCGTTCTATGGAAAGGAACGAAAAAGAAGGTCATTCAGCGCATGGGTTATTGTTCCTTATCTCAAAACCTAGTCTTTTTGATGATGAAGTGACGCCAGATCACAAAACAGGTGCTTTGCTACGTCTAGACCTACCGCCGTTACGTGTAGGTGCAATCACACCGAATGCGGTTAAGCTTGATTTGGTTTACCCTGGTGATAAGAAGTCGTTTAAAGTTCCACTGATCAATTACACCATGCAAAATGCCAAGCAAGACTTGGATTGGGTAGCTCCAGTGAGTGAAAAAGGACGTATTATCCTAAAACGCTTCAATCCTGAATTTTATTCTTATGCTGATGTGAATAGACGTCATGTTGAGGATCGTCAACCCTTGGTGAACTTATTTACTGAACAAAACAATTATTCCCGTTATACGCGTACCTATTTTGAGAAAGCGCCGTCTGGTGATGTCACACGACAAGCGATTACCTTAACGGGCAATATGTTCAAGGCACATAAGATTGTCAGCTCACTAGATCTACGACATTCAACCGTTATATTTACCGATGCTGATGGTATGCGTAACCGTGCGTTATTATTGCCATCAAATACACCAACTGACTTGTTTGAAAGCTCTCTTGAAAACCAAGTGACGTTTAAGCAAGTTAAAGAGATTGCGAACTTCTTTAATCAATTGCCTGTAAACATTGATTTCAACCGCAATAACTATGTGGGTACTAAGGTTAATTTCCCGTACAAGAAAGCAAGTATTGAGTTCTACTACAACGGGTCAGACTGCTTTAATGTGACGGTGAAATCTGTTGCAAAACAGTTCAATCGCTTTATGTCGAATACCAACGTATTCCATGATCCTAAAGGCGGTAAAACAGATGAATCGTTGAACATCCACTTTACTGAGCCAGGCCGTAATGAGTTTAGATTTGCGCTTGATCTCAAGGATGTTGAACGCTTTGTTGACGAGCTGGACAGTACAACCAAAATTGAAGCTGCCTTTTTGGATTTAAAATCTAAGCTTCCTGATGGTAATGATTACTTTTTAAATGAAATTAACCGTATGCTTAATCCTCCAGAAGAGCCAGCTTATAAGGCTGAGTTACCTAAGGGTAAAACCTTAGATAACGATCAAGAAATCCAGCAATTATCTTTCTAAAACCCTCCCTTAAAAGGTATATACCAGACCATACGTGAATAACAATTACGTGTGGTCTAGTTCGTATATACCATGTATCATATCCGTGACGATCACATTGACGTTTTAAAAAACAAATACAGGTATTTTATGTGCAACTCTAATCCCTTAGAGGAATCTTCTAATAACTCAGATTTAGTGGATTTTGACAGTGAATTAGACATCACAACTGGTTTTAATTCTGACTTTAAAGAAGACTTTATTTGGAATGTTGATACAGATTCTAAAAAGGACTCTTAAAACCAGGAAGGCCACCTGTCATAAGGATCAAATATGGACCAAAGCCCTAAACAAGATAATTTTGACGAGCAAACACTTGATCAACTGCAAGACGGCCAATCATTAACTTTCAATGAGGGCCTGGAACAGTGGGATGATTTAAGTTTGGACGGCGTGGAATTTCAATCCATCCAGCCTACGCCACAACAAAACAATGTTGCACAAGATCAATCGCAACAATACCAGTCTGAACCATATCCCAATGATCCCCTATCTGAACCTCCATTAATGGAAGAACCGCCAGTCATGCAAGATGATGGGTATCAAAATAATCAGTATGATCAGTATGAACAATATGATCAGCCTATGGGCGGTAACTCTGTACCTCCTGGGCACCCAGATTATGATTACGCTCCCCCTCTTGAAGATACTCGGTTGAACGATGATGAACCGATGTTTTTTGACGAAGGTGATTATGAGCGTAGTAGTTACCCGAATTACGAGAATGAACGGTCCATCATTCCTGAAAACACGTTTGATCTTTCCGCTGTCACTGTCAATGATTTAGCTGAACTTGATCCTGTTCTGATTGGTAAAGTATTTGATGCACTTGAGCAAAGAGAGCCAGCCAGTCAATTAGAATTCTTTGCAGACATCGGGCTTGATCTGCAGAATGATGATGATCTTAAGTTTATTGCGGCTCTGAATAAAATCCAGACTAAAAACGCACTGGACCAAGGATTAGGCAATATTGCTGAAAATAACAGTTCATTGCCAGTTGAAGACCGTGTTTATACAACTGCAGACTCTAAATTATACCTATCAGACAATGATCCTGATTTCCTCCTTTCCAAAGAAGAGAATCCATTTGAAGCCGTTCAAGTGGCTGAAAAAACCCTATTTAACTTTGAGACAAAATCTTTTATCACTCAGCCCTACTATGGTTTAAGCCTGAAGGGTGCAACTAAAGAAAATGCCCTCAACTTCCTGAGTAATCGTCAATTCGCGATTGAAGGCCTGATTAACCAAAACCAAGTCGTGCGTGAAGCAAAACAGCAGATCTACAACGAAGTTACGGGTGCACCGAATACCTATTTTTCAGGTGAATTAACCGATAAAAACCAAATTAACGCATTGATGCGCCAAGTGCGTGACTTTTGCTTAATTCGTGGGATTGAAGCTGAAGAACTTGGCTTAGTGCCAAAATCTATCGTCATGGATCAATGGCGTGTGAATAGCGACCATACAGCTGCTCGACTTGAACAACTTGAGATTCACTATCTTGAATTCAATACGGACACGTTAACCAAGGAAGTAATTCAGTTATTAGAAACCCGTGAACATAGCGACCAGTTACAAGCTGCTCTACTTTTGAAAGAACATAAAGAAAATCAGAAGACTAAAGAGACAGTAAAGGAAGATGTTGAATCAGCTGATCCGAATGCACCAAAAGGTACACCAAAGAGCACATTAAACATTGCTGGTGGTCCACAAGACAAAGCAAGTTTGGCTGCAAGTAGCGTTGCCTCTAAAAGCTTTAAGGATATGCGAAATGAGGAAGGTAACGAACGTCCTCCTTTAGCGCGTGAAAATAGCCACGGCCATCCACGAACGGTCGCTGATGAACTCGCTGCGCTCAGTGCAAAAATGATTGCAGTCATGATTGAACTGGTTAAGAAAACAATCAAGTTGATCATTGCAGCGATTATGGCCATGTTCAACAAGAACAAAAGCCTTGATAACCTGAAAAACATTTGGGATAAACCAATCAATCCTGATGTTACCGTTAAAAGTAACCATCCAGACGCACAACAACCCGAACAGCTTGCCAATACAGCCGATAAATCAAAATTGACTGAACTTGGTAAGAATGCCGATATTTTAAAACCGATCTCTAAAGAGCAAATGTTGCCTCTTTTAAACGATCCATATACCACTCAACTGAATAAAGACCGTGACGGCGTTACCTTAGAAGAATTCGATCTAAATGTCGGTAAAGTCTATGCCATTGACGGTGAACAATACATCGTGATTGATGTAGTCGGTAAGGATTCTGTCGAAGGTGTTGAATCCTCTACCCCATTTATCAAACTAGTTAAAGAAGCAGATTTACCGCCTCAAGTGGAAGGTAGCGATGCACCTACCCCGATTACGCCGTTCTATTTAGAAGCGATTGAAGACAAAGTAACGTTTCTCTCAATTGAAGAACTGCATGAAGGCATTAAGTCTGAAAAGATCCATGAGTTTGAAGGTCGCTTTTTTGAACCCATTTGTTCTCAGTACTTAGAACAAGCACGTATGTTCCTTGGTGCCGAATATCCATTAGGGCAAGATCCAGAACAAATGACTGAAGAAGCCAAAGCTTCATACAAAGATCAGTTTATTCAACGTGCCTATCAATCAGGTCAAATAATTTCGGATCAAGTAAAGAAAGTCAAATCTAAACTTTCAAACCTTTTGGGTAAGTTTAAAGGCAATACTGCAGAACAGTCGGCAACTCAATCAGCACCGCAAAGCCAAGACCAAAACAATGACGGTAAACCAATGAACCCTTATGACAGTATTTATGTTGATCATGATTCTGACTTAGAAGCATTCTTTAAAGACCGTCACAACAATGTTTCTTATGCTGAAATTGAACAGTTTGTCGGTATGGTTTATGAAGATGAAACAACCCAAACCAATATGGTTGTTTTGGATATAGCTTCCGATAATCTGGATAAACGTGCGATCGTTGTGCCTCTTTCGGTGATTGAAGATCTCGAAAATATCACTGAACAAGATGTGCTTTATCTTAAAGACATCGTGAATGAATCCTCTACCGTTCCACTGTATGAGCTGGAGTCTGTCGAGCCGATAGACGAGTTAAATGCGCTTGGTAAATTTTCAAGTGAATATTTAGACAAGCTCAAAGCCGATACCATCAACAATACTGCAGAACAGACTAATACTTATGCCAGATCTGCCGAACGTGAACTTGAACTTTCAAAAATGATTTTGGAAGGCAAGCTCAGTGTTGTAGGTGCCATGGTGAAAACGGATTACGGTCAATTCGTGGTACTGACTTCAGATTCGGAAGGTCATAAATCAATTGCACCCGAATACAACGCCGTGGCCATTACTAACCTTGATCGTCAAATTACCACGGAAGATATTATTAATGCCGGTATTACAACGATACCGCGTAAAGATATTTTAGAGTGGAATACTGTCACGGCGCTCAATGAAGAATCTGCCAATCAGGTGACTTATTTAGATCCTGAAGTTTACCAGGCAGTAAGTAATGCAATTCATCAAAATCGCGAAAAAGAATTGATTCAAACTTTGAGTACGTTACAACCCTCTGCAGCACTCAATAGCATCGGTTCAAAAATCATTACGCAAGATGGCAATACATATATTGGTCTATGCGCCAAAGATGATGGCAAATCAGGCGAGTACTACGCCGTAAAAGCTCCAGATAATCAACTCTCCCCGATTGGCGCAAGCTATATCAATGATGTTGGTGTTGAAGTCATTAGCCGTAGTCAAATTGCTGAATTTCAGAATGCGGAAAATAATCAGCAACAACTAATCAGCCATGATGTGTTTGTTACATTGCTAAATGCAGTCAATAACAGCAATGAACAAGAAGTACTTCACCTCTTCTCTAACTTGGACCAGGTGAAACAACAAATTAAAGATTCGTTATTCAGCGAAAAGGAAAGTGAAAAAGTGATTGAACAAAATCAATTTATTGAACAACTGAAAAACAATAACCTTGTGAAAGCCGATCACATTAACGCGCTTAATCAAATTGCTGATCAGATTCAAAATACGCAACTGAAAAATGTTGTTAAAGGTATGGCCTCAACCGTTGTTGCGCCTGAAAACTCTCAAAACGAGATGTATGTTCAAAGCTTTCTACATCTCAACCAACGCCTAGACACGTTACAACAAGATTTAAAGCTTCAAGCAGCATCAAATCTTATGAATGCTGAATATAAGCAACTTTTTGAATGTATGGATGATCATCTAGTACTACCTACTGCGTATGGTGATGCCAAGTTTGTAAACCTTAATAGTGTTGAGCCTCGTATTGTTGAATTTAGAAACTCGGCTGAAACAGGTCAAATCTTTGACAGCTTCAACGCCGTGATTGCCGAAACAGGAAACGTGGAAATTGCGCTTCAGCACTTAAAGCAAGAGATCTTAACCGATCACTATATCGCTGCGATTCATGAGGATGTGAAGTTACACCGTCTAGAACAGCAAGACATGGAAAAAATCAAAGAAGTGAATCAGATCCTTGAAGCTGATTTTGATAAAACTGGCCTACGCTTAGAAGCGCTCCAAGATGGTTTGAATCTCAATACTAAAAACTACTTAGACCAAGTAAAGCTTGAGAAAAATACGACATCTCAATTTTTGAGTGACCTTGATAAGCATATAGATTTAGAAGTCGCACGTAGAAACGATCATGACAATGATCAAACATTGGGGCGTTAATCATGGATTTCTATAAAAACGTAACTGGCGACATCGATGCGATGATTGCTTTTGATAAAATCTTAGGTGGTTTTGGTCAAAATACAGTGAATACCACGCGTGAGCGTGTTCAAACCAACTCTAAGCATGAAAAGGTAGAGCGTGAGATTGAAGGTGCCAGTCCGTACCTTAAAAGCGATTATGAGCTATTTGTCGAGCATCACAATATGTTGATGCAAGAGTATCGGGCAACTCAGCTACATTTACGCAACATCTTAGAAAAGAAAAATGAGGTTAAAAGCATTCAAAAGCTTGCGGATCTCTGCGAACGGCACCAGTGCTCCAACATCGCTCAATTATTCGTTGAGAAAAATGAAGATGAATATGTATTGCAATGCTTTCAAGACTTTCAGCAAGACTTAGAAAACAATAATGCTCTCCGAAAAGACTTTAATCACTTTTCAGACTCGTTTGAAGCCTACCGATACAATATGGAGATCTGTAATAAGCTTTCTGGTATCGATCAGCCGTTTACCCTTGAACGTCCGAATGACAGACAGTTGAATTTCGTTATCCATAGTCATGAAAATATCAATAAAACATTGTTGGACTATCAGGCGAAGATCATTGAGCAACAAACAACTGTAGACCAGCTCAAGCAAGATGCTTCCTATACTGCCCTATTTCCGATCGCAACCAATGATAAGAACATGTTCTCAATTGCAGCGACCGAAGTTTATGTAGAACAGTCACCAAAATATCAAGACTATCTTAAGGTCATTAAAAATGAGCTTAAGAACATAAACGAAACGGGTAAAAATACGTTTAGTCAGCATTACAAAGATACTATTACGCAAAGCAATCTTGAAAACGTTAAAACTAAAGAAAGCGCTTCAACTTATAGCAATGGGTTTTAATTAATTTTAAATAAAAACATTTAGGGTGTTTTAAGATAGAATCTAAATACCCTTTAATGGAGTTAAACATGATTCAAACTAAAATCACTGAACCGACAAGAACGCCGTTTAATCCTCATGGTTTTGCAGATGCAACGCCTTTACATGCGTTTTACTTGGAATTATTAGAAAAGGGATTAATCCATAAAGCTCTTGAAGAAGGTAATTTGGAATTTGAAAACCAAAACTTGTTCATGACGATCGATTGGGAATCAATAGACGTTCAAATGGATGCTTATACGTTTGATGTGAAATTAGATATTGTATGTGGCGTCATACTTGATGAACAAAAAGTCACGAATAGCATTCAAGTGTTTATTAATGAGCAAACTTTGTTTATAGCTTCAGCTAAAACCTTTAACCCTAAATCTGGTCTAACGCAAAGTCTTAACTTTGATATTCCTTTACGTGTTTTAAGTCAAATGGGCTATTACGCCCTACCTCTCAAAGAGGACTAAATCGTGGGAATGAGCATAGAAAGCCAAAACATAGCATTGTCTCAAGAGCCTACAACCTTTGTACCAGAAGCTTTTGTACACTCTATTAACTACTTTTGTCAGACCTTAGAGAACACTTTTCATTTTGATAAGCGTTCACTCAATTTCTTTGAACCAGGTACACCAAAAGAATACGGCTTGTATCTTACTGAACAGCATTGCCTTGTTTTTTTGAATGCTTGCAGTAGTGGCTATCTTGGCGAAACACGCAAAGTTACCAGCTTCACCGCTTTTGTGCTTTTAAATCAAAAAAATAATGAATCTGAAATGCTCGACATCACGTTAAACGATCCAAAACGTGTAGAGGAACATTTCAAAACTGCGTCTAAAGATCAGATCAATATTTACTTAAAGAACGTGCATGAATTAAGTAATTTTCTGAAAAATAAGTACTCGGATTCAGGTTTTTTAAAAGATATTGTGACTGAGGAAGGTTTTTCTAAAACCCTAAAGCCATCGGTTTTACAGGAATGCTTAAAAGAGGAAGTAGAGCTAATTAATACTTTAATGTGTTTGGTTAGTACTCAGTTTATATATATTACGACAGCTATTATTTTTAAGCGTCCTATTTTAAAAGAATTCATAAAACTATGTTTAACCAATGAGAAGTATATACTACAATATGGTGAAGAATGGTATTATGATTCTATATATAAGTTCGCTAAAAGGATATATGAGTTAAAACACCTTATAGCTACCTTATATTTAAGTAGTGAAGCTGTAGTAAAAGATGTTGTAGTGCTTTGCGAACTTGCTTCTAAAAAACATTAATCATAACTCTTTTAAAGGGCTAGATATGCGTAACAATCACAAGAAAGCTAAAAGGCTACAACAAGTTCGGGGCAAGACTTTAAGGACTAACCCTAATCTACAAAATGTTAAGCCAGCTTTTAAAACTAAAAGTGCTTTAAGCATTTTTGTTGCTACCGTTATTGGGTGTTCAAGTGCTATTGCAGTTCAACAAAGTTCCGTTGCTTCTGTTACCAGTAATACTCAAAACATGGGTAACTTAAACATCGCAACATCATCGACCATTGCAAGTAGCTCTGGTGGTGATACGCCTTTGTCGAATTCAAATAGCGGATATTATTCGTCTACCAGTTCTAATTCGTCATTCAACTCTACTGCTGCTGAAAACAACTTCATGGCGGTTAAAAAAGGTGAACAAGCAGCTGCTCAAAACATTCAAACCAATATTGAATCATGTGCAACTGATGGGATCGGTAAAGTCGTTAAAGACAACTTAGATCTACAAATGACGGTTTGGGGTCGTCCAATCGATATTAACAAAATGTTCAGTCCAGCTAGTCAAGGTGGCTGTTTTGCTGACATCGGTAAAATCATTGACCTTTCTGTGACTATTCCATCACTTGATACAATCATCAATGCAGCGCAACAAATGGTTGTCGATTACGCGACTAAAAAAGCGTGTGACGCAATGAAAACTGCAAGTACTGAACTTGTTGGCCCATTGAATGATGTTATAGGTGAAATCAACAAAGCTGGTCAATATACTGATGTATCGGGTGCGCTTGGTACTGCTGTGAATGGTCAACTTGGTAAACTTGATCCTGGTCTAGTTATGCCTAGCGGTGCTTTTGAGGGTGGAGATACTTATACAATCAATGGTAGTAGCTCGACTAGTCCAGTTTCTTATTCAACTGATCAAAAAGCCAGTACTAGCACACCGTCTAACGCAAAAACTTCAAGTTCAGAATCTACTTCTGTCACCCAATCAATTAAAGACTTTTTCTCTTAAGTTGGGGGTGGTATGAAAAATAGAAATAATCTGCGTAAAAGAAGAATTACTGTTAATCAGTTTTCACCTGTTAAAGCAATTGCGGTGGGTACTTTAACGGTTGGTCTATTATCCGTACCACTTTTTACCAATGCTTTTAGTCTTGGCACTATCCTTTCTGAGCTTGCAATACAAGCTCAGCAATTGATGGTACGTTCTGCTGTGCGTGTATCTACTCAACAAACAGCGGTCAGTGCAAATCAAATTGTTGATAACCAAACGCGTGATTCAGAAATGATCGTTGCTGGTATTCAAAGTGTCGATAAAAATATTGAGATCAAAAAAGCGATTTTAAATTCTGGTACGAATGCTGCCCTCCCTGATTCAGCTTTTTGTACGGCTCTTGAAGAACGTGAACAAACCGATCTCAATAGAAACTTAAAAGACTTTAACGTTTCTAAATACATGCAAGATGTTTCAGGGAAACTTTTCTCAAATTCAACAGATGAAGCAACCTCACCATATGCGTTTCACTTGGCGACCTCGTGTGGCGTAGAAGAAGCAAAAATGGGTGTCTGTAATTTGATTCCAAATGGTCTGCAGTATGGCGACATTGATACTGCTTTTGTTTTTTCTCGTTCTCGACTTTCTGAACAGCAAGCGACTGTTGCATTGAACTACTCGTCAATTGCATCTAACAACGTTGTTCCAGTCGGATTGATGGAATGCTCTTCATCAACTTGCGTTGATTTTCAAAATAAATACATGGCTGGAAGTACTCTTTCATCACTGGCTAACTATTCGGTGGCTAATAATGTGATGCAACGCACTACACCAAACTCCAATGCTTCAGCCAAATTCTTTGAGTAATGACTATGAGAAAGCGTAAAAATACTTTAAGACAGCCTAAAGGAAAATCAAAGTTTGTACCTGTCATTTTAGGTGCAACTTTGGTGATTAGTAGTCCTGTTTTTGCTGAATGGGCTACGGTTGGTTTGGGTACGATTATGAGCGAGATGTCTTCTCAGATTCCTAAGCATGCAAGCAACCAAGCAAATGATATTCAACAAGTATCTCAAAGTACCCGTAGAAAGTTAGATGATTCGACTGAAAACATCGTTGCAGCGCTTAAAGTTGCGGTGAAGCAAAAGGCGCAAGCTGCTAACCAAATTACCGATGCGACAACTAAAAACACCCAAACTATTGCCTCTGGTATTCAAGCGCTTTTACAGTCAGATACCATGAAAAAAGCACAATTTGCTTATGGCGCCAATACTGGTCAAGGCTTTAAGTCTTGTGAGGTTTTGGCTGAAAATACAAATATGTCGAGTGCATCTGGTCAAGTGATTGATCAAGCAGCTGATATGGCGACTCAAACTTCTCAAGTCGGCGGTAAATTAGTTGGCTCTCAACAGGAAGTGATTAATCAACGCCTAAACGTGCATAAAGCTGAATTCTGTACGGTTGCTGAAGCACAAGCTGGTCAATGTACGTTGTCTAAATTACCGGGTGGCGATACCAATGCTTCCCTACTGTTTAAGTCTGTTGCACCTGGTTCAAAAGAAGCTCTTGCAAGACATTACGTGCGTGAAAACATTTTAGGTACACCAGATAAATCATTGTCTAATGCAACGGCACGTACTCCAGCTGGTCGAGATTATTTGCAAGCAACAAACCAAAAAACAGCTTTACTTGCTATGCCAGCGTATAGCTTGGCGGTTATTGACGCGCAAAATACAAAATCATTCAAAGATATTGACGGCAAAATGGTGTCTGCCAACGATTTGATCGACCAAACAATCGCACGTTACTACGGTGGTCCTGAAGCTAAAAAATGGCAAATGGCGATGGCGATGCAAGATCCACGCGGTCTACTTAAAGAAGCCAATATCATTAACGGTGTTTCTGTTTATTTAGATCTTCAAACTTACAAGCAAAGTTTGCGTGAAGAAGGTTTATTGTCTGCATTACTTTTAGCGAAATCTCAGCCGATAAAAGATGATGTGAAAACGAAATACGGCCAGTCAGTGAAAGTTAAGCTTTCACAAACTATGCCTCAATTTTAAGGAGACTAAATAATGCGTACTCCGAAAAGAACATCACGTAAAGTTATGAAAGCGCCACAAGCGCACGGCTCTCGTTCAAAAATTAGTGCACTCGGTTTAACCCTCGCCATTATTAGCGGTTCTGCATCTGCTTATTACTGTGCTTCCGTGGGCAACCCGATGGCAGTAAATACCTTGAATATGCTTATTCAACAGGCTGATGCGGTGGAAAGCGCTGCGTTACGTGCGTTGGACACAAACTTATCTTTGGGCATTAAAAAGCAACAAGATGATGTGACGGCAGCGATTAAGATCCTGACGAAACAAGAGGCTGTATCTGCTCAAGGTATTTCAGATAACGCACATAAAAACGCACAAAGTCTTGTAACGGCGTACCAAGCTGTTAAACAAAGTGAGCAAATGAAAAAAGCTCAATTTGAGTTTGGTGCACATGGCCAAGCATTTAAAGCGTGTGAAGTTTTAGGCGATCGTGAACAAGCTCAACAAGACAATAAATCTGCTGATAGTTCAATTTTAAATAAAGTTGGCTCTGAAGTGGTTGCTGCGCCTGGTGTCTACATGAACCCTCACAAAGCACAAGAAGCTATGTTACAAGCTCATAATGAGTTTTGTACCACTTCTCAGGCTGCGTCTGGACTATGTGGTGCTGCTGGTGAAAATGCTGGTCTAAGTTTACAAGCTTCAACTTTATTCACGACTGCAGCGCCAGACACGGCGATGGCTCGTGCTCAAAATGCATTGATCAACAACATGGTTGGTCTACCTGATGCTCCAATTGACGGTAGAATTGCGAAAACATCTGCTGGTCAAGATTATGTGATGGCTAAACTGGCGAAAGATGCTTTAACTTCTCCAGCAATTACCTCTTTGAAAGCAATTCAAGCGCAATACTCCCCTGTTGCTGGTGGTGGTACCAATAGTCATGATTCAAGTACCAAACTTGCACCGATGCAACACTTGGAAAAAAGTGTCTCTCGTTATTTAGGTTCAGGGCAAGATTACAAAGACTTTGCTAAATCACAAGCGATTAAAGATGAACGTGGTTTGATGGTCGATGGTTTAATTCAAAGTACTGAACGCTTGAACTTGCAATATCAACAATACAAGTCAAATGAACGTAAAGAAGCGGTATTGGCTGCGCTAGTTTCTGCTGAAAGCAAATTAACTGACGGCTCAATTGAAGTGACTGATCGTTCTAAGTCTACGGGTAACATTCGTAGGATTGCACTTTCACAAGCAATGGCAAGTAAATAGCCTGATTTTTTCATTATCAGACTGATAATGAAAAAAACTTAAAAAAAAGGGATGGTTTTAAGCCATCTCTTTTTTTTGTTTAAAACCCTTTTAGATAGTTTCTTTATATAAATTCTCTTATAATCTTTAGTATATACCGCTCAAAAGTAACCGATGGTGCTTTGATATTTTAATTAAAAGATGCTTATACATATTGCCATGGAGTTTATATGTCAACTAAAAAGAAATGGTTGGATCTGAGTAGCTTTGGCGCTCAACTTGTAGTAACCCCTAAAACTGATTCAAGAAACCAAGCAGCCATTATTAAGATTAAAGATGTTGAGCTTTTAGAGAAAAAGTTGAACACATCTTTAAACAGCTTCTTAACTGGTTTAAAACAGACTGGAAAGTTTGTTTATATCACCAATGAGCAAAATAACGACCTTAGTTTTATGTATAAGAGTTCGCAAGATAGTCTCTCTCTTGCTGACATAAAATCTGTTTTTCCTTACGACTCTAAAAATGACCTCATTGAAATGGATATGTCAGATATATATCTGCAAAACCCAATGAGTAGTGCTGAAAAAAACCAGTGGCAATCCCTATTTGAACTCAATAATCAAAAGTCCGTTGTGCTTTACCAAGCAAAACAGCAAAAACCGTTTGCCCAAAATACAACCATTATGGGTGCGGTTAAACAATTCAATAAAGCAGATTTAGGCTGGAATAAGCTACCGACATTACTGCAGTCAGTAGATCCATTGCCGTTGGCTGATTTAGACAATTACGGGTACCAAGCAGATAAAACACTGACTCGTTATTATGTTGATAAAGAAGCAGCGCTAAATGCTGGACTCATAGAAGATACGATAGAGCCTATTGAACTAAGCAAACAGCTAGTGATTTCGGTTAATTCAGGCGGTGAAGTACTTGCCCTAAAAGATATTACGCAAATCCCTGAGCTGACCAATTATAAAATATCTTCACATCCAGCATGGCCAGCGTATAACAGCTTACCGAAGCAATTTATTGATATTCGAGAGCTGAATAAGGGACTGAATACGAGCATTGATCCAATTGTGAATGCGCTTAGATCGGATGATCATGCCGTTAATCACCAAGGATTGATCAAGCTTCAAACCTTAGTCACGAAAATCAATGACTGTTTGTATTCATACGAAGAAAACAGCATCCCGTCAGCATTGGCACCATTTGGTATAGAAACAACTGCGTTACAGCTGGTGGACAATGATTGGAAAGTTTGGGAATACAACAACCAAACTTTAGATGTAGAAGAATTCGACCTTACCGATAAGATTAAGGACCTGATCCAAAGCGTTCAAAATAATATTAATAATTTAAGAACATTTGATCCCTACTCAATTGGTGATAGCAGTTTTGATCGTGAATTAATTTATGAAAGTTTGGATGACATCGGTACAAGTTTAGAAAGCTTGGATCTCAATCAAATTAAGCAAACCATACCGCCTGAACCTAAGGTTCCAGTAAAACGTTTGTTCAATCGAATTGATCACTTTTTTAGACACACCAAGTTTAAGCCGAACATTCCGGAACCAGTCATTAAGGACTCTTTGACTAAACTCGCTTTAATGCGAAAAATTAAGCAAGAATACCTACAAAAAATTGCAAAGCTCAAAGAAGAACGTCAAGCCATTGTTGAAGCAAAAGCAACACATACCATCAGTGAGCGTATTGAAAAAGCGGTTGCGATTCAAGTCGCTGTTGCTACTGAAAATGCGTATGTTTTGGATCAGCAAGCCTATGAAGATCAAGCTTATGAAATGGAATTGGCATTAAGTCAGTTAAACATCGCTTCTACGCGTCTGAACAATCTTTATGATAGTTTTTTTGATTCAGTGATAGACCGTGAAGAATACGGCACGGATCTGGATAACTTCCTACAAAGCGTTGTCACCGATGATGAATTGCAAGATGAAATGCAACGTCTATTGGATGAAGCGAACGAGTTTGAAGCTACTCACACCTCAAATGACATTGACATTTATCATTTCAACGTTGATCTAGGTGAAGAACCTAACGGGCTTTGGAATGAAGCTGTTAACCAGTTTGATGTGGTTCATTATTATGATGAACAAGATCAAGAGTTATCTGCAGTCGAAAAGTTTGAATATTCTATTTTGGGATATTCACCATCTCAAGAATCTGCAATGCCAGATTTTAACGATATGGTGTTCTCGAATGCTGTATCAGTGCTGGATAACAGTATTGAGGACATGATTGCGACCAGTGCTGAAAATGTAGGTAAAAACTACTTTTCATTTCATCAGCAAATGCCTCGTATTCTTCAACAACTGCATAGTATTAATAGCCAATTTACGGCGCTTGGTGATGGTGATGCCCATAGCATTGCATCACAATATTTATCGGATGAAAGCTTAGAGCGATTCTATAACCTGTTAGAACAGGACGGTAACTACAAGGGTTTTAATAAGCGCATCGATGTGGCTCATGTGCTTTCTGAGCTGAGTAGCAATATTGGCAACAATCCTGACTCCCCTATCCTTAACCGATTACCTGATATTAGGTCGCAACTCAATCATGCGATAAATGAGGAATTACGTGTACGCACGAATCCTGGTAATGCACTGGCCAACGCGATTGTTTTTGCTGCGACCAATGAAGTTTTGTCTTTAAAAGAAACACTCGAAAAAGATGAAATCTATGTGGTAGACAGCTTTCAAAACTATCTGCCTAAGGTGATACATAAAGACCACTTCAACTCAAATACACAAGAACAGCTTTTTGCCTTAAATAAAAAGGTCGCGGTAAGTATGGCGTATAAGCGCTATCTACAAGACTTTTATCAAAATGCCGTGGGTGAAGAGTCTAAATCTGAAGCGGTTACTGCCATTATTAATAATGAGCACAAGCATATTTTGATGGCACTAGGTTATCTAACACCGACCTACAATGAAGTCACGGCGCCAAAAGACTCGAAAATTGAAAATGTCGTCACGTTGACTGAAGAAGCGGTAAAAACCTACCTAGCTGAAGGTAACGCTTTGATGGTTGAGCCTGAAGTTAGCGCACGTTCTTTGGCGGTGTATAGCAGTACGATAGCATCTGATCAGAACTTCATTCGCTTACTGCCGATGGATCTAGGTCAAAAGGTTAGTTCATTACAAAAGCAAAAAACCATTATGATTAATGGTGCTTCTTCGTTTGAACATATCCTGAGCTCTAATCCGATCAGCAAAAACAAGCTGACCTATGATGACCTTAAGAATGTAATTCTTAATCGTATTTTGACCAAGGAAGCGGTACCGAAATATGAAAAAGGCTTAAAGCTTGATATTGAAGTTAAGAATGTCTATGAGCATGCATCAAGTTTCTTGCCACTTGAAAAGACCGATGTTAACAGTGAAAATGACTTTGGCAATCTCTTTAAACATGGGCTTGTGCTTGAAGCATTACAATCGACTCCAGACTCACTCAAGAATGGATTTAACCTCAACCGTGATTTAATCAATTCTGCCCTACTGCAGTCATTTGAAAATCGTTCTATTGAAGAATGGACGGCACTAAAAAATAAATCCCTCGAGACAAAAACGGGATCTCTTTTAAGCATTATCACCAATCCAGAACGTATCAAAGAGTTTGAGTTTCCTGAGATAAATTTTTATCTCACGGTTTCACCAGCTGATGAACAAAAGCACGGTGCGATTAACTTATATTTCAGCGGTGAACAGATTCCGTCTACCGATCGCTTAATCGTTAAATCAAGTCTGAATGACTTAGCTGCAGACGATAAGGCGCTGTTTAAAGCTTTGACGCTTAGCAATGATTCAGTTTTAAGTACGCAAGAGCAAATGCAGTACTTGATCGACTCATTAGAAAAACGCTATCAGATCTTCCAGTCGATCGAAAACCTACACCTTAAAGAAAAGGTATTGTTTAACCCTGAGTTGGACGATTACAAGGCATTAACTTTGCGTGATGCCGATAATCAATACATCGATCCAACGGCGAAACAAGATCTAATCGATTTTGTGAAAAGCAATGATGTGATGACCAATGTTGATTTGATGAACGTCTTTACCGACTACATCAATCAAAAAGAAATGGATCAAGCGTTTGAAAACGGCTCCAAAATTATTGTGGCCAATGACGGTGCTGATTTAGTGATTTCTGTCATAGATAAAGACACACCAGTTTTACAGCATGATCAATTACGGGTTTTTGATAATGTTGAGCAGTTTGCTAAATTCAACGAGCGTGGTGGATTGTTTAAAGACTTCCAGTTAAACGGGATAAAAGCGCATCTTGTGGACCAAGTATTAAATGATCTTGGGTTACGTGAAAACATACTGCAGACAATCAAGGTGCCATTATCACCCGGTTTTGAAAATATTGATGTTAAAGGCCTTAATGAGATTGTGGCTGTTAATATTTCAACATTGGTCAATAAAATTGATTTTACCTTTGGTGAAAAGCTACTTGAATCTAAAGACCGGTTCGATCTCGCGATTAAAGTTGCCGATGATCAATCTCCGTTAAAACTGGCCATTGTGAATAATGCCGAACATCAGCAATTTGTTGATCAAGGCTATAAAATTCTTCCTACGCCAAAGCACCCGAACTCTAAGAACTTCTTAATTACTGATTTTGCAAAATCATTCAAAAAAGCAGAATTATTTAAGTCTCGCGATCAAGTATATAAACCTGAACATATGGTTCAAAGCGCACCTGTTGTAGAAGTTGCCCAAGAACCATTGGTTGAAGAACCGATCGTAACTGAACCTGAAGTTCAAAAGCCTACTGAACCAGAAGTACAGGAAGCAACGGTAGAAGTTGTAGAGCCGACTGAGCCAGTTGCTCCAGAGCAAACATCACTGTTTGAGTCTGAGGGTAAGCCTGAAGCTGAAGCACCAAAAGAGCCAAAAACAACCAAACCGAAAGCCACTGAGCCACGTTCTGAAGTTGGACTTATTGAAGATACGGGTATGAAAATGCCTGGTGCGAAAAAGGATCTGTATGGTCCACGTTTATCGCTCAGTCAGATTCAAGATATGTCGCTTTTGCAAGTCAAAAACCTAATTACGCGTGACAAAATTTGGAAAAAGGAATCGGTTTTACAAGCAAAAGAAGCTGGTCGAGATATTTACATTCACTTGCTGACTGACGCTGTACGCAAGATGACGAATGATCAGCCACGTTATCCGCTTGAAAATGCCACTGAAGAACAGTTTAAAAAAGTAGGTGCTGGATACTATGACGCTGTTTTAAGTATGCGTGATGCATTAATGGAAGCAAAAACAGTTCGTGAATTTATTCCTAATGCATGTGATTTATACGTTCGTTTGAATGAAGACAAAGATCTGTTCACGGCGTTTAAATCATTAGATCGGTCATTATTTTCATTGGTAGAAAGCTATGCTGAATATGCTGCCACTGACATGATTATTAGTTCTGAATTGGCGAAAACCGATAGTAGTGAAGCACGTAAAACGCTCACTGAAGCACTTCATCATTTACGGAAAGAGTTACCGCCAGTTAAAGGCACCTACTCTATCTATAAAAAAATACGTAGTGCGATTGATGCCAAACCGTTCCAAGACAAAGTAAAAGCGACTGTTACTTTTAGAAGTGGCAACATTATAGATTCGAGTACGCTATTTAGCAGATCTGATGCTGGTCTATCTGAACAAGTAATGGATCTGTTAACTGCTAAAAAAACCAAAGACGCAACTGCAGAGAATGATGATACTCAAGAAGTCTCGTTATCTGAAAAGAATGTATCGCACATTGTAGATGACACGGCGAGTACCTTAGATGCCCTATTCAAAGAGTATGCTAAGCCTCGTACTATGCGTAAGGCATTCAAGCTCAGTGATGTGGTTGTGACGGAAAACATTGCTTCACGTAATGGCCAAGATGTTACAGCACATACCTTGCAAGCGACCTTTGGATTTAAAGCCGTAGAGTTTGGCGAGTACTTGAACCAGAGCGATCGTCAAATCGCGTTAAATAACGCATATGACGGTTGTTTCGCTCTTGCTAAGGCACTTGATATAGATCCGAAATTTGTTGGCTTTAACGGTATGTTGGGTGTTGCTTTTGGTTCGCGTGGACGTTCCGCTGCGATGGCACATTACGAGCCATCTAACCGTGTGATTAACTTAACCAAGAATTCAGGTTTTGGCTCGTTTGGTCATGAATTTTTCCATGCCTATGACCATCTCATTTTTAGTGCGATGACACGCAATCAACCAAAAATGATGATGGAAAACGTACAGCCTTATCTAACTCGTTTTGCAGAATTGAATAACATTAAGTCTGAGAAGTATGCCAACATTAACCAAGATTTGTTGCAAGCTGCAGCCAAAGTAAATCAAGCGATGTATTACTTGCCAATGAAAAAGGATGACTCGATAGAAGTACTTCGCACGAGTCTTGAGAATCAAGTCAAGTTTTATGAAACCAGCATCAAAACGATTTTGGATAAAACATTGGTAGATCAACCTGACATTGTTGATTTGTTTACGCCAGATAGAGACAGCATAAAAGAGAAAATTAATACGTTTATTGCGGAACGTGGCAAGTTGCATACTGAACTATCTTCATTGATTAACTTCGCTAATCGTCATGAAGATCCTGAACTTTTCCAAAAAGACGCTATACAGCATAGACGTTATATGCACGTTGCCCAAGGCTTGCATAAGTTCTTGTCTGAAAATGAGTATCCAATCCCACGGACTGAGCTCAACAAATATATCACGCAATCTCGTTCTGAAATTGATCATGATCGTGTCTTTGCAGCGCAAGTACTTGGTGCAGCGAACAGTACAGTCTTTAGATCAGTTGTATTCCGTGATTATCGACAAATGTTGCGTAGTCAGTTTGCGATATGTGCACTCGACTTCATCAAAGAAAACAGCCCTAAACCATTGTCAGATGAACACTTAAAGTTAATTTCTTTAAGCTTACAGACGAACGATCGCTTAACATCAGCTAATCAATCTCAGCTAAAAACTGATTTCTACAAAAATGCGATGGTATTAGAGGGCTTAACAAGTGCTAAGAAGCCGTATTGGACGACCGCACATGAAATGTTTGCCCGTAGTGGTGAGCAGTACTTACAAGTGACCTTAGCAGAAATGAACTTGCGTAATGATTGGCTTGTTTACCCTTGTCCTGAAGGTGGTTCATCTTCTGTAACTCAACCGCATGGTATAGAAAAAGATGCAATCATGAAGGAGATTCGCGAATTTACGGTGAAAGGCCTGGACTATATTCAGGAAAATATTGCTGAACTGCGTTTTGCTGATCATCAGCAGTATGTCAGAAATGCAATGCACTTCTTCCAACCGGGTACAGATCAACATGAGAACCTAGTTAAATGGAATGAAGTCATTAATGAGATGTCACAAGCTGAATACGATGAATATTGGACTAAGCTCATGACCAACATTGAAGTACAAGCAGATCCAGAATTAAGCAAACAAAAGAATAGCGATCCTGAATTGGCACTATAAGCAATTTTGAGATCTTGGATGCTATCCCCTGTGGGTGGCATCTTTTTTTATACGGTGGCATTTTTATTTATAAAAAAAGAAAGAATAGTGCACGGTTTTAGATGGTTTTATTAAAAATGATAGGTATTTAAACAGTGCTATTTACTCGGTATATACTATTTTAAAGAATAACGCTTAAACCCTCCCTCAAAGTTAATTTTTTAGTTTAATATAAGCACATATAAGTACTCGTAAGAGTCGTTTTAAAGTCTTGGATCATGCTATGTGACCAAGTAGGAGACTATAAAGTGAATGAAGTTAAATGGCCTAATTTAACTGGTCTTGGTGCGCGTCTTGTAGTATCGCCAGCCAACAATTTTCGCCCAAAAACGGCGATGCTTGTTGTTAATGAATTTGAGCAATTCAAAAAATCTATTGAACAAAACAGTTCTAAGCAATTTGAACAAGTGTTAATGGATGCCCATTTTTATGAAGTGCAAAATGATGATGGTATTCATGCGTACTACTATAAAAACCCGGCAAAGTCTGGTATCGATCTAAACGATCTTCAGAAGGTCTTTCCAGCGTTTACCAACGATATGAAAGTACCGACTAAGCAAGAAGATATTTATCTCACCAATCTACCGTTTAAAAAGAACATTCCGAACTGGAAAAGTTACTTCGCATCAGCGACCGAACGCCTTTCCGCTTTCCCTGAAGTGTATGTCAGCAAGCTAAACAATGGATCTAATATCCTTGATACGCTGAAAACCAGTCTTCAGGAATCGAACAAATCCTACTTGGCTCAATTTCAGTCTTCAAAAATTCCTTTTAATCGTCTTCAAGATTATGGCTATGAAAATATCTTCTCTAAAGTCTATCTAGATGAAGAATCGGCGATGGCCAGTGGCGAAAGTCCAGATAAACTAGCCAAAATTAAGTTGTCTCCATTTGCAGTACCCGTCAATTACGAAAAAGATGGTTCGTTACTGATTATTGATGACTTGCGCCATATTCCTGAAATCTTTGCTCATGATCCGTATGAAGCATTGGGGTTAAATGACAATATTAACCTGGTGCATTTTGCTCATGAATACGAGTCCACTTTTAATCAGCTGATTGAGCATGGCCGTGGCAACAGAATGTTTAACATGAGCTTTAAAGATGTTGATGCTTATGTACAAAAATTAGCTTCTGATCTTGTTGTGATAGACCGTGTGTTTAATCAACAGCAATTGCCGTATCCAAAGCTATTAGAATCAGCTAAACAAGGTATTCCAGCTTTTTATAAAGATGAACACGGCACATGGATGGCGTCTAAACAAGGTATTGAAACACGCCTTGTAGATAAGATGGTGTATGACGCTGCCATGCTTCGCCATGATGTCTTACAACAAATGGTACGCCAGATGCCAACAGGTAAAGTTTTCTTTGCCGATCTGAGCCAAGAGTTCTCTGAATTCTCTGTAAACATCGTTCCTAAGTTTAATGCGTTCTATGATCACCAATCTGCTGAAATCAAACAGCGTAAACTAGAAGAACAACTCAATGAATCAAATGTTAACGAGATCTTGAATGATCTTGATGTTAATTTTGAGGCAACTGAGAAGGCATCTATTACTGAGTCTGATCTACTCAACATTGCAAATGACCTCCCTACTCCAGAAATTGATGATGTTGCCGTACTTAAAGAGCTCTTAAAGTTTCCTGAAGAATTATTGGATGCAAGAGGCAATGACAAGGTGCGTGATTTCGCGCCGTCTATGCTTGAAATTAGACAGATCTTGGATGTCTATGTCATTCCTAAGGCTACCGAACAAGCTCAACAAATTGAGAAGCAATATAGTGATTATCTAAATCAGAAATATGCTGAAATTCAAGATGTCGTGCGCTCAGCTACACAAACAAAAAGCTTCAGCGTAGATGATATTCAAGCGATCTCTGACGAAATCGACACACACAATGTTGAGATCTCAAAACAGTACAATGAAGTTAAAAAAGTCTTATGGCAAAGTGAAACTTTGGTATCTGGCATTACGTCTGCAACAAATACCTTTTTGTTTAATAAAAACAGCTTCTACTACGCTAAAGATGAAAACGGCAAATTTGTAGGTTTTGAATCTGAAGTAGAAAGTAATCAACACAAAGCGGATCTGTTCAAATTACTATCTAAGCAATTCGACAATCAATTGGTTTCAATTAACACGCCTGAGCTTCAGGAATTTGTGAATAATGAAACTGCAGTTAATATGTTGATGTCACGCACGAACAATTATGTTGAGCAAAATATCAATGATTTTGTTGCTGGTGATTTTTCTGCGCCGTTAGAGCTAGAGCAAGATGCACAGCGTTTAGAGTTAAGCGATCTGTGCACGGCTGATCTTGCTAATAACGATAAATTAGCTTCAGCGTATTTTGAAGAGTTTACTCGGCTTCTTGATGAATCAAACTTTGATGAAGCATTTTTAAAACAATCTCTATCACAAACTAAAAGTGCGTCATTCTTAAAGAACGGTGTAAATGAGATTTTATTCCGTAATTTATTGGTGCCAAATGCAAGTGAAAACTTTAATCGTAAGACTAAATCTGATTCTGTTCCTGAGGATATTTTTGCTAAAACTTCATCACATACAGATGGGTTTAGTCTGGACCGTCAGTTCAATCGCTTTGTTGAAGTTCAAAGCTTCCAAAAGGCATTAACAGCCAAATATCCGCAACAAGACTGGTCATTTATCACAAAGGATGACCGTGGCGAAAACATCAAGTCGATTGCTGAAGATATGCAGTC
Source organism: Acinetobacter sp. NigerLNRRAM0016 (assembly GCF_054112845.1). Taxonomy (NCBI): domain Bacteria; kingdom Pseudomonadati; phylum Pseudomonadota; class Gammaproteobacteria; order Moraxellales; family Moraxellaceae; genus Acinetobacter; species Acinetobacter sp. NigerLNRRAM0016. The sequence goes on along the minus strand of NZ_JBSYVT010000008.1, from coordinate 74,814 downwards.
TGACATCGAAGAAGACTGCAAAGATGCAAAGGATTTGTTGTCGAGTATCGAACGTCAGTTTTATTCTAAAAATTCGACCTTATTTGTCTCGAACATGGATCTCGCTGCAGATGAAATCTATGTTCAGATTAAACCAACGGGTGACATTGACGATTTAAAAGTTAAAACCGTTAAATCAAATGAATTTGATGAAAACAAACATTATTCATTGTCTACCGATGCCTACAAAGCAACAAATCAAGCGTATGCGAACATTGCCAAGTATTTTGTTGAGAAAACCCTATATCTAGAAGATGGCGATTATGACAAGGCACAAAAAATAGCTGCCTTAGTGATTGCTGGTGAAGATAAAGAGCTCAAACAAGAAACTAAGAAAGTCTTTGGTGTAGAGCTGACTGCAGATGACTTAAAGCAAGTCCAAAGCATGCAGTTAGAAGATGGTAAGCTCCAGTTAAACAAAACTGCCCTACCGAACCACAACTACAACAACATTCAGCTATTCAACTATCTGAACCTGATTGATATTAATCAGCGTACAGTTTTTGGCAAATTTGATGTTGAAGTACAAAAAGAATTTGAGGTGATTAAGGATCTTCTCAAACCTAATGTAGCTTTTCAGAATAACGTTAAATATTTTTCGCTATCAGCTGAAGAAGAGAACGTACAGTTCAATAGTGAATCTGAATACTTTAACACTCAGCTAGAAAATGCTGTAAAGCACTATGAAGATCACCACGGCGCAATCAAGATCCCTGATCATGATTTGTTTATCACCGTGTTTCAAAAGAATGATCTTCAGTATATACGCCTCTACAATCATAAAGACAAAAATGCGCCGTTTATTGGGCATTCAGTTTCCCTAGATGCCAATATGCATAAGGCTACTGGCTTTAATGATAGAGATGCGGTTAAAACGTCTGCGAATGCTTTGTTTAAGTTATCGACTTCACGCAACAGCATGACGTTTATGCCTCCAGCTAAGTTCACTTTTGAAAAATATTACGAGTCAGATCTCAACTTCTTCAAAGCTAAAGACAGTCAGCAAACTTTAATCAATAAAGTGTTTACGTCTTTACCAAACAAGATGTTCCAGTACATTTCTGATCATCCTTCTAATTTCAACTCTAAATTAGATTTCATCAGCAATCTTAATTCTGCAACATACGAAAAGTTTGAGGATCTTAGCTACGATAAAAAACCGAATGAAGTCACTGAGCTTCTGAGCAACATCTCTCCAGCGTACACCTATGTTATCGCTCATGTAGATGGCCAGACAGCAATCATGCCTAAAAACTTAACCAAAGTTTTTGATGTTCAGGCATTTGAAGAAGTTCATCCGTTTGATTTGGTGAACTCTAAACTTCAGAAAAGCGATCTTAAAGAACTTTTTAGCAATGGTATCAATGGTGAACCTGATCCATTCATTAATAAGCTCAAATTTAGTGTTGTATTAAACCGTGTAGGCAATCCAGAACTTGAGGATATTCAGCCTAGATTTATGTTAGAGCAGATCGCCGTGAATGAGGCGTTTGCAGAAAAATATAAAACCTTAACCGCTTTAAATGAAGTCAATGCCGTCATGCTTGAGCATGTCAAAGCATTACAAGATACGGTTAAACAGGCTTATGCTGAGCATTTTGTAGGTTCCAACCCTAAAGTTCACCAATACAAGTTGCTAAACAAATCATCTCAACAAGATGAAACACCGCAATTGTTTATGGTTGATACGGACTATGAGCCTCAATTGACTGCCGTGCTTCTTCGTATACCGTCTCATGACTATCAGTATCAATTGATTACTGGTTTTGATGATGTAGACCAGTTTAGTCACGAAATCTTAAATGCTATCGAATCTAAGGTTAATTTCGGTACCACTTTAGAGCAATTAGCACTTTCTAACTTGCCTGAAATTCAGATTAAACACAAAACTGACTTTGAGAATAAACAGTTAGCAAGTTTGCATTTCCAAACTTTGATTACGAATACGCTTGGTGCTCTATACGATCAAACTGCACACATAAAGCCGTATATCAAAACTGAAAATCACAAATTGTTTTTGGCCATCAAGCCATCGACCGACAATGAATATGCATCGGTTAAACTTTTTGGTGATAAAGGCGATATTCACGGTGATTACAAGTCTCTGTGCGTTTTTCCTGTTAAAAGTATGCGCTCAGTTGAAGATGTCTTACAACTTCAAAACCGTGTTTTTACTGACTTCACGTTTATCGATCAATTGGTACCAAAAGACAAATATGTGCCTGTTGATGTAAAGGTAGAGCCAAGTGACTCCCCGGCTACGTACTTAGGTGATGTAGGTGCCAAGTTTGGCGGTGCACATAAAGATCGCTACGGAGAATATATTTCATTGGAATATATTTCAGCGACATCAGCCGATCAAACAGCTACGGACTATCGAAAAGCAAAAATCGTTGCAAATAAAGAATTCCAAGCTTGGTACACCAATACGCCACTCGGTATTGATGACAAAATATTCGTAAAGGCAATGTATGACTACTGCCCAACTAAACCGTTATTCTCTAAAAATGCGTTGATGCTTGATAGCCAACGTGCGACAGAATTACGTGCGTATGTGGCTGTTGTTTCTAACATCAGAAATTTGATGGTAGATACTCAAGAAGAGTTGATTCATGCGGTAAGAAACAATAAAAGCTTATCTGCTGAAAGTCTTGGTATGACTGATCGCCAACGTAAAGACTATATCGGGCTTTATAGTAAAGGTACCAAGAACAACTACAAAAACTACTTCGAATTGCTTAGCAATTTGAATGAGTACTACATTATGCCAGAACATACAGGCGGTATCAGTGTTCAGCTTGAGAAAATCATCGAAAAAACGATTGATAAAGAACTCAGTGAGATTCTATCAACAGGTAAGATCTTTGATTTTTACGGTAAGTCGAAAGTCACTAAAGATGTGAGCGATGCGATCAGCAACATGCAACGCACTGGCTTATATTCAACTGTGCTTGAACCATACGTTCTGAAAAGTGCGATTGAAAGTGGTTTAGTTAAAGCTGAATCTGCACCTATTTATGTTAAAGATCCTGTTGCACCAGTTATAGAAGCAACGACTGAAGCTGTGAATACACCTAAAGCACCACGTTTGCCGTCATTTACCAGTGAAGTGAAAAAACTTGAAAATGGCTTTGTGACTGAAAAAGTCCAATCAAGCATTTACGGATTGTTAAATTACTCTCGTACTGGTCCTGATCATCGCCAAGGTGCCGATGTGGATTCATTCAAGCTTAAAGATGACTTTTCTATCCGTGGTGTTGAAGTAGGCAATAAAGTTAGTCCTGTGGCTCAACAGTTGGTTAATGCCGTGTATGACTCATTGGCTGACTTAAAACAACTCATGGGCTTTAAATCAAACAATGGTTTATTGAACTTGGGTGTTGCTTTGGCTTCACGCGGAATTAAAGGATCTGCAGCGCATTTTGAGCTGTCTAAGAACGTGGTTAACTTGACTCGTGATAGCGGATCTGGAAGTTTGGCTCATGAGTATGGCCATGCGCTAGATGCACACTTGGGGATGTTGGAAAAAGCGGAAGTATATAAAAATCACGCTCAAATGAATCGTTCTGTACTTCAGGACTATTATGAAGACATCCCTAATTTTGAGATACCAGGTGCACGACACTTCTTATCAAATATGTTGGATGCTGGATACTCCCCTGTTACTGAGTCCGGTCGTGCTTTTGAAAAGTTACATCGTGCGATGATGAATGAGCCAGTTCAGCCAATGAAAAATTACGGTCAAGTACTTCATGAGAATGCTGAGACTGCAATCAAGGCGTACCACATTGTTGCTGATTCAATGCATGATGAAGTGATTAAGAATAAAGAGAATTATCCTAATTCTACGCGCAAAACTTTAAACAACTTCTTTGACTGGCACCAAAAGCACTATGAAGATCTCATTCGCCGTCAGTTTGAGAAAATTGAAGAGTACTTGAAGAAGTATGAGCGTGAATATAAAGCTGATAAAAACCTATCTTTCTTCAGTACGGTTCAAGACAAGGTGGATGTCATTGTCTCTAAAATTAACACTGACATTAATGCTATAAGCTTTAAGTCGTTTGAGCGCTATCAGCAAAAACTTAATGATATGCGCCAGCCAGAACATCATTTACCTACAACCGGTTTGGAAGAAAAAATTACAGGTGTTGCGACTGCAGCGAATGTGGATTTAAAAACACTATCGCAAAACCTATCTGAATACTTGATAGAGTCATCTAAATACAAGTTCTATAACCTGGTAGAGAAGTACATGCCTGAGGGTGTTAAAAATCCTCATACTCAAATGCAAAACTTCTTTGATAAGTCGCAAGACGTAGAAGTAAGCGTAGGTGATATTCGTTTTAGTGACAATCTATCGCGTTATAAAAAGGATTGTTTAAATATCGACAGTGCTGAAAATCGTGCAACGCCGTATTACGCGACCAGTACCGAAATGTTTGCCCGTTATTTTGAGACTTATTTGTACTCTAAAGTTTCAAATGAAAATGAAATGAAAAACTCATTTTTAATTGACGGCTACCCTACCGTACAACCTAAAGGTTTAGAGTTTGAGATCTGCAGAAACTTGACTGAACAATTAGTCGAAACTTGTGTGAATGAAATATTTGATCAAGATCTGCAAAACGAAAATACCCAAAAAATTATTGCTGAAGTTTCGATTGAAAAAGAAAATGAAGCTGACCAATTAAGACTTGAGATGTGAGATAACTAAATGCAATACGAAAATATTCATGAAGCAAAAACGCCACTTAAAAGCATGATTACTCGTAGTCATGCCTATATTCGCCTGTTGGTAGAAAAAAGTATGGCTGATGGTATTAAGTTTAAATATCACAACGGTAGACGTTTAACTCAAATTGATGATCCTGAGCGTGTTGTTTCTCAAATCTTCCCTTATTTTTTCCGTTTAGTTTTCTTGGAAATATCAACTTATTACGGTCAAACATTTGATGGTCTTAAGTTTCATTCTAAGAAACGTGCAACAGGAACATTGCAATTAGAGGTCAGTATTCTTGAAGACAAAATACCGAACCAATTAGAGTTTTTCACCTTTATTAGTTACGTTTTTAACTATGGGTTTTTAAAAAATCAATTCCATGAAGACTTAACCCTTTTAACCAAAGCAACAAAGTTTGCCAGTTAAAAGTTAGATCCATTTTAAATCTTAGATTTAGGTATATACTAAAAATAATTTTTAAATATTTAAACTTTCAATGTGGCTTTATAATCAAATAAAGCCATATTGATTTAGAAACAAGTTAGATATTTCTGAATTAAAAGTGTGGCGAAAGTATCAGTTTTATAAGTCAAACAGTCTGCAGTCTTTTAAGTAACTGTTATAACGAAATAGTCATAACTGAGTCGCTGTACATTTGATGTGTATGCCCTTTTATTAATCCCATTGGAGATGATCGAATGCAAAAACCATTGCATGAAAATCTTGAAAACTTTCTGCCTTACTTGAAAAGTGAACTCGCTGCCAAAGGTATTTTAAGTGCGTCACTCAAAACCATCTTTTTGAACTACATTGATCAGATCACAAAAGAGAATAGATTCGTCAGCCATACCAATACGACCGATCGACAAATTGTATATATAGAACGTGGCGATGATGCATTGATGTTGCGCTTTAAATATTTTGTTGAAAATAATGAGTACTTAGAAGTTGAGTTAATCATCACGGATACTCATGTAAAGTTGGTTTATGCTGAATCACCAGAATTACACTTGCTTTATGATGATGAAACACCAATTTGCTTAGATGCTGGCCAGTTAATCAAGTGTACCAATGACTATGGAGCATCACTTGCTACTTTAATTAGCGCCCTATTCCAATGTTTACTCAGTGATGATCCACAAAAAAATATCCAAGACGTACTTAATCAAACTAATCTTTTTGACAAAGTTTCAGATGAAAATGCCGAATTAAACAAGGGTTCACATGATTTCGATAACCGACAAAATCAAGCAAATATCTGGGTTTTCTGATTCAGATTCAGAAGTTGTTAAGGATAGTGTTTTATCCTTATCTACTGCTTTGTGGATCATGAATATACTCATGTCCACAAATTTTGTTATTGGTTTAACCAAGAGAGATCAGAAGCTTTTTGATAATGCCAAAGAAACACTGATTACTGAAATGAAGCGGTTAAATTACAATCTTAGCGATTATAAAGTACTCCCTGTTTCAAAAAAGAATGAACCGCTTTTGCTTCAAATTAAACTTGAACAAAAATCAGATCGGATCATAGATTTAGTCAATGCCAATTTAAAGGATTTATCCAAAGACGAGTCCATGGTTATTGAAGTTCTTTATGCAAATTTAATGAATAGTAATAGTGGTGTTTGCATCACTATAAGCGATATTCATGATAAAACAGCGCTTCAAGTCAGTGAGATTCTTACTGACATTTCAAAAGAATTAAAGGTATCTACTTTATCCGATGTTCTTGATATTTATGCACGACCAATTGAACATAATAATGCCAAGGTGAGCTTTACCCTGGTGAACCCATGGGCATTATCAACCGATAGAAAAAAGACTCTTTGCATTGCTGCACCCATATTCAATGAATACAACAGTCCATTTAAATTAATTGCACTTCTTCAAAATATCATTTATCTAATTAATCAGAAGTGTACTAAAGAGACGGACCTTCTATTCGATTCCATTAACCTACCAAAATTTCAAAATAGACTTTTTGGCCAAAGCTTTTTTTATATTAATTAGGACTAACCATGAAAAACCAAACACGCCCATTTACTGTAGTGTTGTTGGCTCCTATTGCAGAACAACCTATTCATGCTTTAGTTGCGCCATCAGGTGATTCAATTCTGTTATCACAAGATACGAAAGTCTCTACTCTCGCAAATTGTCCAGATATGATCGAATCTGAGTTCGGTACATATGATGAATTTCTTATCGAACATCGCGATCAATTTATGCTGTTTAACCAAGTCGCATCTGATTTAGATCCTGATCTAATTTTTCCTAAAGTGCATTCAGACCTACTTGAAGATAGCTTATGTATTATTCGTTCTATTTTCGCTTTTGAACGTTTCAAATTAGAAGAAGAACAAAAGAATGCTACTCGTAAAGAGCCTAAAGAAATTAATCAAGAATATTTAATGAAACGTGCGATAGACCAGGCAATGACTTTAGAGCAAGATGTTTCTGACCTTTCATCAAATGTAGAGCGCTTACAAAGCCCGATGTCTTAAACTCCATTAAATATATTTAAAATTAACTTTAAACCCTCTCTTAAAACTTATATGCTTATTAGTAATAGTTTAAGGGTGTGGTTTAAAGTATTTTTAGATGGATACAAATTTAGTTTTTTTCGATGACTTTAACGCTATTTCTAACACCTCTTCTGGTGAAAATCACCGTTCTTTAAATAACGTACTATTCTTCTTTCTCAACTATCATAAAGGTACGTTTTTAGCTGATACGATATTTTTTGATACCCAATATCAAACAATTGACAACCGTAATATTGTCGGGGTTTTGCCTGTTCTTTTTAGTATCTGCCAGATTGACCGTTCAGAAGGTCACACCGGGCAAATAGTCGATATTCAACAGGATCTAAATAACGTAGATGAAGATGATTATGAACCTGTAATTGATATAGATGATACGCAAACATTTAACTTGTTCTACCACTTCCTTAAACCATCCAATGATGCACCTGTAAAACCACACCTTAATAAACTAAAAGTATTACCAGACAACTTAATCGATTCGATTAAACACCATGAGCTTTTAAATTACATTCTTGCTCTCATTGAGAATAAGATCTGGACCGATTCTGATGTATTTAAGTATGAGTACAAAAATAGGTTTTTGTTTTGTGTTTTTATCTATTTGTCCAAGACCTTAGATCTAAGTTTTAATAGCTCTCACGATTCTTTCACGAGCTGGCTTGAACTGCGTAACCTATCTTGGTTTGGTGCTAATGAAGTTGATACCAGTAACTTTGCAACATTAGAGCTTTATATACATGCCCTATCCTACACGCTTAAACTGGCAAACCATATTGTAAAAGCAATCATTAATAATAATGTGACGCCGTTTAAAGTTGCACCGCAAGAAGAATTGTTTTACTTTTTTGCTGAACGTACAGACGCACGTTCTCCTAATGAAGAGACTACACCGCCGTATACGCCAGCGGAAGATGATGAAACTTTTTCCACTGAACTTTCTAGTGCTCCAGTACCAGCACCGTCAAATAAGGAAACACCAAAAGTAACCGATGCTTATTTATTGGTTGGTGCGGATCTTGAGGATTCTGAGTCCACAACATCAGAAAAGAATGTGATTACTCAAGACTTCAACTATCAAGCACGTTTAAATGAATTATATGAGCTGTCAAAATTCATCAAAGATGAAATTATAGATGCTCCAATCATTTCTATTAATCAAGCGTGGAATATAGTGCAAGATAAATGGAAGTTTTATCTCGATACTTTTTCAAGTAGCTACTTCAATATGAATGATTTTGAGAAGACGGCTATTCTTAAACAATTGAAATCACTCAAAGCCAGTATTTTTATGAACTGGTTTGATATTAAGTCGGGTGCTGGCCAGCAAGTATTTATTGATCTAGTGTCATACGACACGTTTAAGATTGAGTTTCTTTCTTCTGAAGCTAAGATTATCCAAACTTACATGAAGAACCGTATTAAAAATCAGATGTATTTTGAAACTACGGCGCCACAACCAAAGTTTTTGAGAAATCTAAACAACTTATTTAATGAACGTGTCGATACGCAAAAAATTAAAGACATAGAAAACACTGAACTTTTGTTGAAGGTGAATGGCATTCTTGACGGTGTTACCAAAGATCTCATTGACAATATCAATCTGCATTTATCAAATGACATTTATCTTGTGAACTACTTTTCTAATGTAGATAAGGAACTGGAACCGCCCAAATATCACTTATTAGATATTTTGCTTCGTACTTCAGTGCTTAACCTTATCTATGTTTGCCCTACCGCATCACTCAATGCTACCAAGGATCTTCTAAATGCAATCACTGATCCTGAAATTGAGGTTTCAGCTTTTGACACATTCGACCGCAAACAATATCAAAATCAAATTGTAAAAGAACTCGCATGTTCATTCCGTCAGCGCATAGATCCATCTGAACTTTTGAAGCTAGATATTACGTAGATATAAAAAATGCCCATCATTCGGGCATTTTCTTTTTAATGGTTAGGCTTACCAAGGTCTAGGCTCTGGTGGGCGTGATGTGTATTCATTATCCATATTGTTTTCAGATTCATTGTCTTGGTCCAATTCTGGATCTGTTTGTTTGTAGCGGTTTTGGTAATCTTGCTGCTCAATTAAATCTTCTAGAGCCATTTCTTTAAAGTGACCAACAAGTAATGAACGTGTTTCTTCTTGGTATTCTGGTTCTTGCGCTAATTGACGTCCAATTTCATTCGGTAGTTTATTGTCGTAGATATATTTTAGGTTGGTTCGTTGTGTTTGTAGTGTAGGTTGTGGGTTAAACTCGTCAGTAAGGGAAACTACTTTAGCTTCACTAAAACTAGTGCCACAATTAAAAACGGCTCTGGTCGCGTCTTGAAGTATATCTTCTTCGTTCTGTATGTTTTCCATTTGGCTTAAACCCTTTATTAAAGTCAGAATCTTAAAATTAAGAGATGTATTAAGATACCCAATTATACTTCAATAAATTTTCAATTTGTACCTTTAACGCTTCTTGCTCTAATCTGTCTAAACCTATTGTTGCGATGTTCTCTAAAAACTTGTCTTTATACTCGTTGTAACTTTCTATATCGTCTTTTTTAATGGTTTTGTCTAGATTTAACGTAAGCATGAGGTTTAATACTTTTAATATTTTTAGGTTCTTCCGTTTTTTGAGAACTTCAATAGGATCTAATTCAAAAGTATTTATTTTATCTAGTTTTTCTTTATAAGTTATTGCCATTAAAGGATTTATGCTTTGGTTGAGTATGTAGGATAACTCTAAAACAGTTATATCTTTCCCCATATCTTTAGATACAGATTTCTTAATTTCCGACAGTAAAATTAAGTGAGATGTAAACTTTGCTTTATCCATAATAGTCTCTTGTATTTAAACTAAATCATTAAAACAATTAGCAAGTCATGTTTAAACTTTCTGTATATACCAATAACAGTTTTGTGGTACATTATTGCTAATTTAAAAACCATTGTTATTTGTAATAAAATGGTTTTAATGATTCTTTGGTTAAAAGGTATTAAGCCTTTTAGTTAAACGTCTAACTTGTAATTTATAACACTTTGCTTTTAGTCGTCTTAAGTAAGCGATGTATAAGAAGCATTAAGAAAAACGGTGAGTTAGCTATGAGTTTATTTTGTCAATCGACAAATCCGAATTGTGATGGCGACCAAGCCGTTACTCTTCTCTCATCTATCTTTGGACACGACTTCATCAATGCGTTTATCAATGCGTCTGGACCAGCCTCGACAGTACCATCATCAGGTTTACTCACTAATATATTATTAGGCGGTGTAGCTAGTGTGGCAATGTCGTTGGTTTTGGTTTTTGCGATCGGTATTGGTTTAACAGCACTTTTGAAAAGCGCCCAGGACGGTGAAGCTTTCGGGAAAGATTCAAAAGTCACTACGATGTTTTCCCGAATATTATATTCGATTATTTTACTTTTACCTACGGCGTCCGGCTACTGTTTCATTCAAGTAGTCGTGCTAGGTATGGTGCTATGGTCAAATAATGTATCCAATACAATTAATAATAGAACGTTAGGCGAATCCTTAATGGCTTCGGCTAGTTTGTCAGATACGCACGATCATCAGCGTGACATCTTTGGATTTAGGAAAAATGCGCCTGTTATGCTTCGCCAGTTGCATTGTATTAACGTTCTAAACCAAGAGTTTTATACTCTACCGCCAGCATTCGGGCGCTATTTTAGTGATGGTGCTTATGGGGCGAATGCTAATCCTGGTGTTAGCATGACTGCAGTAGAGAAAAAGCAAAACTACATTGATAAAACCGCTAAAACTGCAAGTAACTGGACATCTGTTACTTATAACTTCGCTTACGCTGACAGCCGTTTAGAAGTTGGGGGCAAAAAAGAGCCGATCTGTGGCGGTGCTTCAATGAACGTTGTTAATCCAGCTGCGGTTAATGCTGAGTTAATGGACATTCCTGTTTATAAACTTCGCCAATCAGATCAAAACAAGATCAACGTTGCTTTGGCAAATGTTCAAGCTAAGTTACAACAAGAAAAGAACAATCTATATCGTCAATTCTTTATCGATTTAGAAAAGTGGTATATCGCATATCAAGTAAGCCCTAATGCCACTGAACAGGAAGGAACATTCCCGATTAGTAAAGCTGCTATGGATGCTTTCAATGCGCTAGTTGATAATTATGTGAATAAGAGTCATACCGTAACGAATAATGTTCTGACTTCTGAAAATGGCTATACTGCGGTTCAAACTGTTGTTAATACGCTAAATCAGCGCGGTTGGATGATGACGCCTGAAGCTCGTATTAAAGTAGGTCAATATCGCGCTATTGTTGAGAAGTATATTACTGAACCTTTGTGGACGTTCAGCCCTCCTACACTGAATTCAGCAATCATGAGCAACTCAAAAGGTGAAGCAATTTATAACACCGTTTATGTTGCAATGGATAATGCTGTTGGTAGCATTACATCCAACAATAATTGGGTGGCAAACGGCGATATTGCCGACTCTACCAACTTAATATCAATGTCTACCGATGGTGGTGACTCAAACAAAGTATCCAACATCGATCAAAAGTTTTCGGCATATGGTTCTGCTTGGGCAACAAACATTACTAAATCATTGGTAATGGGTGTATTGGTCGGTGAAAAAGGCGATGCGGAATTATTAAATAATAATTCGTCAAGCTCAAATATCAGCCCTACTACATTGCACCGCAATACGAATGTTATCCGTAATATTCAAGATACTGGTGAAGCAATCTTAGTCTATAAAGCTGTGGCTCAAGGTACTGTTGTCGGCATGAAATTAGTCGTGCTTACTGCTCGTTCTGGTTCTGCTCTTGTTCAATGGGTACCAGGGCTTAAGGGCGTAACTGAAGAAGGCACCAACGCTTTAGAATATGCCGTTGAAAATATCTTTGCTCCTATCCTTGGTCAGCTAGTAACGTATTTGACGATTCTTGGTGTGTGGATGGCGGTTGTTATTCCATATATGCCAATGATCTTCTTTGGTCTAGCTTGTGTAGGTTGGATCATCCATATCCTATACGCTGTGTGTGGTTTGCCTTTATGGGCGCTAATGCACATGATCCCTGAGCGTACTTTTGTCGGTAGCCAAACACAAGGTTATGTCACGGTATTAACGTTGTTCATGCGACCAATATTTATCATTGTTGGTTTCTGGATGGCTGAAATTATTATCGGGCCAGCTCTTGTTACGCTTACTGATATGTTCTTTAGCTACCAAGGTGCAATGAGCATCGCTTATTCATCTAATACGTTTACAGTTATCTTTACTGAGCTGATTACGTTTATCTGGAAGTTCTTCTTATATCTATTCTTGATGACTTCAGCGATCTACCTGATTTACGGGTTGGTATTTAGTGTTGCTGACCAAGTACAACAATGGATTGGTTCTGGATTGAATGGCGGTCAGTGGGGTGAAACAAACTCAAAAGAAGCTATTCAAAAGTTTGGTGGCGCTGCAAGTACGTTGTCTGGTCCATCTCCAGCATCTCGCCGTCCTTTACCGCCTGGTAGACGTCCTGATGGTGGTAAGGGTGGTCCAAATAATCCGAAAGGTGGTGGTGGTGGCAATGGTGGTACAGGTGGTAATACATTAGGCGGTACTGGTAGTACGACTGCATATAGCCCTGTAAACATGCCAGCTAGATCCGCTTCTTTTGGCGCTGCAACTGGTGGTACAGGTGGTATTACTCCAAGTGGTGTCACTGGTGGTACGGGTGGTAGAACTGGTCTTGGTGCTAAACCAACATCACCTACCCCAAGCCAAGGTCAATCTACATTCGGTATGGGTGCTACAAGTGTAAGTGGTACAAATAATACGCCTACTACTGGTGGTGGTCTATATGGTGCAAATGCTTACGGAAAAACAGCTTCTACGTTTAATCGTGGTGTAGCTAAAGCATCAGCATCTAAGACTGGTTCTACTTTCGGTAGTGTGAATGTTGCAAGTGGTACTGGCTATACGTATGGTACTGGTTCGACTCCTAATGCACGTTTTGGTGCTAGTTCTAGTGCAACCAAGAAATCTAATATTTCTGGCCGTAGCACTATGACTAATCGTGTGCGTTCAGGTTTAAGTTCAACTCTGTCTAAGTTTAAAGGTAAACCTTAAAATCTAGACAATAAAAAATGGTGCTTTATAAGCACCATTTTTTTTATCAAAATATTCATAATTAAAAGTTGATTTTCTGAATGTTGTTTTTGTTTGTAGAGTTAAAAATAAATCTACGAACGCCGATATTAACAAGTTGCTGTTGATCTTTCTCTAGCTGACCAACTGCATGACTGTAAGCACGGATCAAATTGTTATATGAACGGTTTTGCACAAGTAAGTCAAAGTTGTTGATACGCTCTTCTTCTAACTCAATTTGCTTGTTATTAAGCTCGATGTCTTTTGCTTTCATTTGGGCGCAAACATTGTTGTACTTGTTCGCCAGCTCATTGTGCTTGCTTGTAACGTCATCAATGTGTGCGTTCGCTTCAGCAACCAATTCGTTGTACTGATTTGTAATACCTTTGATTCTGTTTTCTAGCATTTCAATGTGAGCTAACAAGGCATTTTCATTCTTCATGTGTACTTTGTTTTGGATTAAAAAGTCTAATCCCATTGAAGCACGGTCAATCGCTTGGTCTAAAGTAGCGCTTAAAACGTGTGCGTGATTTAACATATTTAGATACCTCACTACTTTTATTAAATTAAAATATTAAAACCATGTAACCTTATTCTTAAACCTATCAATAAGATTAACACTATATGTATATACTATCTTAAAACAAAACCTAAAAACTTTTTTTAAAGTATAAAATAAGTATTTAATCGTATATACTTAATCCGTCCACTTAGCTATTAGGGACATTTAATAAGAAGTTAATTTATTTTAAGAACTTCCTTTAAGCCTGGCGATTCACTTATGAAATTTAAACCCTCATTTCAATTAAAGCCCTTGAGCTGTGGCATTAAAGTCGCAATTTTAGTGACTTGTTCGGCTTTTATTTATACCGCTAACGCCGATCCTATTTCTGAAAACGTAACCGCTACAAATGCTAATACGGCAAAAGTTCCTAACAACGCTCAAAAAATGATTTTCCATAAATATTCGATCATGCCGAATGATGGGCGCCGTAGTGCTGGTCGTTTTGGTGAATTTCGTTTGCGAGGGGGCGCTGCTGGTAGTCATAACGGTATTGATATTAGTCGTGCGAATCCTAATGACCTTACACTTAAAGCAATTGGTTCAGGTTCTATTGTCTCTTATGACACTCGTTCATCTGGTGCAAGCAACCAATCAACCACTAACCCACTAATTATGCAGATGGATACTGGCGATCGAATCATGTATCGCCATACTGATCCATCGTATCAAAAAAAATATAACGCTTACCCTGGTCAACGTATTCAAGCTGGTCAAAACATCGCACACATGTCAAATAAAGGCTGTGGTTCATGTGCCGTGCATTTGCACATTGAATATGGTGTAAAGGCAAAACGTGGGCTAGATGTTTGGCTGAATAAAAACTTAGATCAAGTTTTTAAAAATCCATCCATTGCACTTCAGCAACGCGTTAAAGGATCTGCGCCATATGTGGGTAGTTCTGAATATAAGTTAACAGATCCTACGCCATATTTACCTCAAGACGTTGTGATTAGTGTCTCGCCACAAGGACAAGCATTAGAAAACAAATACACACCGTACTTGGGTAACACCATTAGGACTCAATGGAATGCCTTATATTCATCATCAACAGGAATCACCCTCCCCGTTTCTTCATCGGTAGATGGCATTGCAGTAAAACAAGGCAAAAAGCTTCCAGCACTTGCATTTAGTGGCGATGTTTCGATGGATGCTTATGGATCTGCACAAGTGCAAGTCGCTCAAATGATTGCTGACGGTACTATCTCACCTGAAGCAGCTGCAAGCGGTACCATTTATGCAAATGATGTTGCTCAATATGCACCGCCTAGAACTATTTTTGGTGGTACGGCTGATGATGTGGGTTTTGATATTGGTGCACTTAATTCTACGCCAGCAGAATTAATTGAAAACATTGGTACTGGACGTTATGGCAACTCTAAATGGTTTAATGAATTAGCAACTATGTCGATGATGGGGCTTTTGATTGAAAAGCTAAACATTATCAATGCACAAAACTATTTGACTAAAGAGATCCATAAACAAAATGAACGCTTAGAGGCTCTTTTGGCAGCTTATACAGCGTCAGAAACTCAACGCTATTCTGGCCGTGTAGATGAACTTTATACGAAAGCTGAACAACCAACTGTTATTCCTGAAGTAGCAGTAGTTGAAATGAAACAGCTTTTTGAGGAAGGTGGAAACGGGCAAGTTTATTCAGATGCACAAATCTTAAAAGGTGGACAAGGTACTCCAGATCGTAAATGTGGTTGGGGTATACCAGGTGCTTTTGGTGCGGTTAAAGATGGTATTAAACGTGTTTCTTTAAAACATGGTTATAACCCTAATGACGTTGCAGCTATTCTTGGTTTTGAATCTGCCGGTTTTAATCTTAAAATTGACAACAACGCTGGTGCATATGGTTTAAGTCAATGGACTAAAATTGGTATAACAGATATTAATGCTTCAGATTTAACAGCGAGAGGAATACCAGCTTCAATTAAATCAAACCCTAAGCAAATCACTACACTGAGTGCTCAACAACAAGTCGAATTATTAGATTTATATCTTGCAGTAAAAGCACGACAACGTAAAAGCGACTATAATAATAAAACAATAGCTGGGTTTTATGCTCTAGTTTTAGGTGGACCATATAAAAGCCCTAGTCGTGAATATAATGCGAACAGAAACCTCGATAGAAACCCTCGAGATGGTGTTGTGACTTTAGCTGAAGCCGTTACATTTGAAGGTATTGTTATGCGTTTATGCCCTTACTATTCTGAATACCCTTAATAGAGCAATTAAAGGAAATATTATGAAAAACAGATTTTTGTCTTTATTGGGTTTTAGCCTTTTAGCATGTGCATCTTTTAATGCTAGTGCTAATACTAGCTCAGACTCTATTCGTGCTGAACTTGAAAAACTGCGCTTAGTAAACGTTAAATGTGCTGCGGTTTCTAACGATCCATTTGATGCAAAACACCTAAATTGCTATACAAATGTTTATAACCGCGCAAGTCAGCTTGGTAGCCTTGCTTCTAAATATATTAATAATGAAGAAGCTCCGCGTGTTCTAGCTGATCACAATCGAAACTTTACTCAGTTACTTGCTAACTGCGATCAGTTATACGCTGGCCAGACTGCAAAGTACAAAACACTAAGCATGCAATGTAAAGCGACCAATAAATTAGGTTGGGCAATGTTTATTCCGGCATTAATGAAGTAATAAAGGATCAGGTTATGAAAAAGTTTTTAAGTTTAGCTTTGTTATGTGCTGCTACCATTATTACGTCATCTGCCAACGCTGGTTATAAGACCAAAGCTGAAGCTATTCAAGCTTATAACAAGGTACAAGCTGAGTATCAAAAATGCGTGTTTAATTATAATGAAGCGCGTGATTCTGAGTACGGTTCACCAGAACTTAAGTGCAATACACCATACAACCAATCATTAACACGTTTCATCAAAGACGTTCGTGCGGAAAGTCAAAAGAATGCTGCAGCTTGGCAAGCAATCAATACACAACATATTAAATTTAGCCAAAACTGTGATAGTCAAACTATGGTGAGCTCATACAATCCATCGTTTTTTATTCGTCAATCTTTTATGTGTGAATCCTCTGCTTTTACATCTTTAGCACAAGTGGCAATCGACCTTTCTTATTAATTTCAAAACATAAAAAGGGCATCTATAAGATGCCCTTTTTTGTCGTTTGGTTTTAGACTTTTTCTATAATTGTTTCGGTATCTGGTGTTTCAACTTCAAACCCAAAGTGAAGATTACCGTATTCAATTGCTTCTTCTACCCAATGCAAGCCCATGTTTTGCTCATTTCCTACTTTGCTTGAATCATAAGCCTCAAGGGGCATCACCCTCTTAATATCATTTTCGATGAAAAAATATGTATAACAGTGAGGGTGCACATATATTCCATCAAAATAAAATGGAATTAAATATCTCCCCTTTAATTCCTTAAACTGCTCAATTGTATGTTTACTTGAAGCAATTCCACCGCCTGAATCTATGACAATGCTTCTAAAAGATCCTGAAGGAATATCAACGATAGCCAGGCCATCGAACGTTTCTACACCATTTAATATCTCTTTAGTTTTGAGATAAACACCTGGTTCAAAATGGCGTTGCTTGAAATTAAAATCTTCCGTGAAACTAAAGATTGACTTTGTTTCCTTTTCAATTAGATGAAACATTTCAAGAAGTGGTGTGATTATATCTGCGACCTGTGAGCCCTTTTTCTTAACAAGCTCCATGATATACGGTTCGTGATGAAACTCTCCGCGAATATAACTAGCATTGTGACATGCCTGAAACACTCTATTTTGCAGAACTTCAACTTGATTAGGCATTTGAAATCTCCGTATTTTTTGAATTTAAGTGTTCCAATAAATCATTAATGCCATCTGTAAATAATATGTTTTTGGCTCGTGTTACGGTCACATACAACAGCCGTTTTTCATCTGCAGAAATCATTAGCTTTTTATCGAGAATTTTATAGTTAAAGCCTTTTGCGATTAGGACATTATCCCACTCTAAACCTTTACTCTTGTGTGATGTGCTAATGACCAAAGTGTTTTTTGGGTCAGTTTCATCATCAGCCATACTATTTTCTAACGCCCACTCAATCACTTGCCATGAGTATTGGTTTGTTAGATCCAGAAAGGTTTTTAATTCTGTAGTTGCCCCCTCCACTTCTCCAAACACTTGTATATGGTCCACAAGCTCTTGGTAGGAAGAAAAGTTTTGAAGCTCTTTACACGTTGGCCGTTTATTTGCTCTCAGTTGAAAAATCCCACTGAAAATATCTTTACTGCGCTTTCCATCAACCTCAAGACGTATTTTCTTTTCGCCATTAAGGTAGCCATGAAACTTAAAAAAGTATTCAAAAGCCGTAGCATTTGTTCTACAAATAATCGCGTTCAATGAAGATGGTGCATAACTTGATGTACTGAAAGTGGTAACTTTTGACGTTTTACTTGGTAAACCTTTTAACTGTCTGGTTTCACCAAAAAGTTTATTGAGAAGTAGATTAGCTATATCTGCAACTGCATTACCAAACCGAAACGACTGTTCTAAGTACAATGCTTCAAGATCTAGGTTCTGTAAAATATCTTTCGCACCCCTAAAGCCATATATGCTTTGGTATGGATCTCCAACAAAAATAACTTTTGCTTTTTGACGTTTGAGTACGTCTAGTATTAATTGGTCACTATCTTGGCTTTCATCTACCATCACGTAATCAAAATCAAGTTGTGGTTTTTGCAGTACCCACCACTTGAGATAGTAATCGTGTGTAATACCATAATCACCGTTTGGATCAACTACATCATTCCAGATCATTTTCGCAATTGAAGTGATTTTATCTTCAAGAACGTCATTGCGCTTAATTGATGTTTGTTCTTTTAAAGCTATGTAAGCATGATCATTGGTAACAGTCTGATCCACTGTCATACAAAAATAACGTAATGTATTAAGGATAATCAGCGCTAATGTTAGATCGGTGAGTTGTCGGTTTTTCCCGTTGTACTGAAATCGAATGTTTTCAAGCTTAAACTTTTGAACAATATCTTTAGGAAGTAACGTAGGCTTGTTAATCTTATTTTTCAGCCAACCAGGTATATTTCTGTAAGCTAGAGAATGGAATGTAGAACATGTGACTGAATTCAGCCCATATTCAGCGAATTTTTGATTAGCTTCATCTGCCATCTTTTTATTAAATGATAGATATAGTCCAAGCTTACCTAGTTGTTGCAAAGCACTACTACAATGGATCAATGTCGTAGTCTTACCAGTACCAGCAAAAGCAATCAATTTAAAACTGGTTTTTAGTCGTGTTGCTTTATCAATTGCTCGTTGCTGTTCACTGGTAGGTTTTTGAGTAATTTTCTTCACAACCATTGCTTAATTTCGTGCTAAAAAAGAACTTGGTTTTTTGTTTTTCATTACAAGCACATCGCTTTCAACAATTTGCATCTGGCTTGCTAAAAAGTTAACTTGTTGCTTCAGTTCGTTTATATCGCTTTTTAGTTCAACTACTTGCACTTGCATCTCAAGGTTTGAATATTTGAGCTTGTTATTCTCAGTTTCTTTCTCTTTTAGTGCTGCCTGTAATCTTTTGATTTCCTGTTGGCTCTCTATGTTAGCCACATTAATATTGCTTTTGCTTTGAATATTTTGTGCTTGAGAAGATGTACTCTCAATTGCAACAGGTGTTGGCTTTGGTTGTACTGTGCCATTATATTTGGTTGTCTCTGAGATCTTATCCCATAGTGAATATGTGCGTAATGGCGCTGGTATATTTTGATTTGGTGTTGAAAAACTGGTGCGTAAAGCATTTGCACTGTCTTTAGATACAATGTCTCCAGAACTATTAATTTCAGTAAAGCCAGCATAAGCAAGTGAAACAACTGTTGAAACTGCTATTGCACCAATTACCTTAAAATAGTTTGATTTCTTCATTAGAATGCCCCTTTCAAGCGCTTATTTTTTGCCGTTTGATTTGATGATTTTCGAGTGATTGTGTTGTTTTCTAAATTGATAGAAACACCTACATTCATGACCTGATTTTTCTGTGGGTTGTATTGAATAAAGACCAGTTCTTTTGCATATTTCTTTGCGTGTGTTAAACGTTCAGCATGAATTTCATCAAGATTAAATCTGATTTGCATTCGCGATATATACAGCTTGAATAACTGATCATTTACTTCAGCTAAATTTAAAACTAAGCCTTTTTCATCTATAGAAGCAGACTCGAAAGTTAAATCATTTAAAAACCAATTTTCGGGTTGTATTAGTAAATAAAACTTTTCAACTTCGCTTGTGATTGCATATGAAAAACAAAACTCATTCACCTGATAGGTGCTTAAGCAAATGGTTTCATTGTTATAGCCACGTTTCATGTTTCGGTCATATGAGCTCAACCACCAAACTAAATAGTGTCGTGCTTCCAACTCTTTAACGGTTATTTGTGCTATTTCTGAGGCCTTTAGCTGTAATGCTTCAAGGTTTTCTATTCGTCTAGCTCTCATAGATAATTCACCTTATTTTTCTTGAAAGCATGAGTTATCAAAAGCCATTGAGTTAGGATCTAACCCCATGTTTTTAAGAGCCAAGGCTTTACCGTCAAGTTCAGGGTTATCAGATGTGCTTAGTTGTTGCGAACTTGTTTCTGAAGATGCATTTTTCGCATTAGTACCTGAACCTAAAAAGTAACCGCCTCCAGCAAAAACAACTACTGCAGCTACAATGCCCATAGCTGGCCAAGACGTTTTAAAACTAGAGAATCTATCTGCTAAAGATAAGCTGTATTTTTCTTCATTAGAACGTATAGGGCTGTCTGTAACATCAGCCTTATATTCATTTAGAGCTTGATGCCAAACTTCCTTTATGTAGCTCTGAAGTTCATATGTACTGAAACGAACCTTGCTTTTGTTTAAGTAATAGCATGGCTCACTAATAAGAATTTCTGTGTTTTCGTCAGACTTTAAGAAAACTTGTCCTCTAAACAAATTATTCTCGACCTGATCAAATCCTTTGATCGTTAATAGTAAATCCGTGGCCTTTGCATCTATATTGAAGATGCTCACCTGGCGATTTCTATCCGTATCTCCAGAAAGGTCAGAATCTAAAAACATAGACTCATTGTTTATCTTAGAGAAATAAGGTGAAAAGTTTCCGACAATCGATTGGAAAGCTTTCAATTGAGTTTTGTTCATCTCAATTCCCTCTTATTTGAAAATATAGTCAAGAGTGGCTGTTTCTGAAGTTCCTCTACGAGCTTCAACTTTTCCAGTCTTTTTATTTACAAAGATAGCAACTGGTACACCAGCAGTTAGTGGCTGTGGCTTTTGTCCAGCGCTACGAATTGCTTCTCGCTGTTCACGATCTTCTTTTGGCATTGCAACAATATCTTCGTGATAGAAGAAGATAGATTGAAGAGCGCCTAAGTGTTTATCCAACTCAGCAAGTTCCTGTGGTGTAGGAATCACTTTAATTGAGTTAATTTCTTCATCTGTTCCATTAAAGGTTTTATTAATAGTATCTTCAGATGGTTTACGAAGAATTCCAGCTGCTAATTGTTTTCCGTTTTCACTTTGGTTTAGAACTAAAGCTGGAATCCATTTAATAGTTGCACCGCTTTTAACGTATGAGCGAGAAAGGTTGAATGTTTCGTGACAATATTTACAGCGTGGATCGTAAATGATGTATACAGTGTTGTTATCATTCGCTTTCCCCTCTTTAAACCCTGAAAGCGTTTTTACAGCTTTAAAGACTGGATGATTGTATGCACTGGCCAAATTCCCAACGGAAGCTGTTGGTTGTTGTGCTGGTGTATTCATTTTTTTTGCAGTTAATTTAAGAGGCTCAGATATATTTTTTTTAGTAGCAGAATCCCAAGCTGTACCATGTAAGATGACTTTTTCATCGGATGTTGTAAAAAACACCGCATTTTTCCCATTAGGTGCCTCAAGAATCCAAGAAGTTAAACCTCCACTAAAGGGTTTAACTTCTTTTACTTTGCCCATTTTTTGCATCTTAGAAGTAAGGTCCTGAGATGGTGCAGCGTAAGTAGAGATTGTAATAATACTAATAGCGCAACTTGCTACTATTTTAGTGAAATTATTTAAAAGCATTTTAGAGTATTACCTTTTAAGCCATGTTTTAGCAGTATAGTTAAAATATGGTTTTAAAAAAATAGTTAAATAAAAAAGACCGGTGTTTTAATACCGGTCAATTATAACTTATAAGTTTAAGACTAAAACCCTTTTTGCTTATTTTTTTGTATTTCATCCTGTGGTATTTCTACGCTCACCATATCAAAAACATGATCGTCACTATACTTAAAATCATCTTTATCATTGTTTTTAGAGTTATAAGATCCGTTGTTTAATTCCTTGTCCGTAAACTCTACTACTCGAATAATACTGTTCACATCTTCAGCAGCTTTTTGTCTAGCTTCAGTCATGGCAAAACTCAATAATTCGTATTCAAAACCAACAAGGCCAATGTTAAAGTCTGGCTCTTCTAATGGCTTCCCTAATTTCACCTCAATTAGATAATGCGAGATTGGACCTAAACCCTCACTAAACAAAGACGGTCTACCAATATTCTGTATGAATGCGTATGCAGTTCGATTGTATAGTTTTAACCAGCGTATATCTGTTGGTGGCATTACACCTAGTTGTCTTGCTGTTAATACAACCTCACACAAAATAGTTCTTACATATGCATGGTTTTTAAAAATCTTAGTAGCAACGGGATGTTTAATGTATTTGTGAATTCTTTTTCTAAGGAAATCAAAATTAAACCCTACAAGCTTACGATCGCCCTCAACATACTGATTTTCAATTGCAAACAATGGGTTGTTAGGTATATTTTTTGTGCAAATATCCCAATAGTAATTAATTAATGTTGTTGAATCTTTTTTGATTTTACGGAACTCTTCATCATCCATAGATTCATCGGTCGCACATGCTACTGGTAAATACAAAGCTAGCAAAATTGTATCAACATCGGATAAATACGATAATTCATCGGGTGATGTTTCTTTTGAATTATCAAGGGTTATCCAAAGATCCCCTAGTTGTTCACGTAAGACATTTAAAAACTTCTCTTCATCTATGATAGGTACTGTTTCACTTTTATCATTATATTCTTTCGTTACTCCGTTGATTGTAATGTTCACAAGGCGCTCTTTAGTTCCTGTAATTAATTCATGCCTATTTGCAAACTCATAAGTTGAATCTAGCGCTTTAAAATGACCATTGTTCGTATCATATTTTGACAAGTCTAATGGACCAAAAACCTGTAAGTGTCTTTGGTTTGGAATTTGTTCCTCTATGAACTCTTCTAGGTTCATGCTTTTGATAAAGCCCCGTGCTGGATGCTCGCTGTTGAAGCGGTCATAAGCTTTCTTTATCCAAGGTGTTGCCAGCAAAAATATTAATAAATTCCATGCTTGACTGGCTTTTGAAATTTGAAAAATAGTGACTTCGCTAAACTTATTTTGACAAAATAATGGAAGCCAATTGTTTGTTGGTTTACATAGGTGTTCTGTTGAATACACCAACTCACTTAGTAAAGGCACGTAGTTAAGCCCGATAGCTTTGAATATGCTATGTATCCACCATAGAGGAATAATTAAAATGCCTTTTGTGTATACTAAAAACCCTACAATTTGAGGTTTATAAGCAAACCATACAGCCAAAAAAGCCACTAAAACCATAACAACAGTAAATATATAAATATGATTCTCATGTACAAGCTTATCTTTTGGATCTGCCATTTTATAGCCTATTAATATGTGTATTGTTGGGTATTATATAGTTAATATTGGTTTTAATCTAATTCCCCTTAAACCTTTTAAGGATTTTAAGTCTGGTTTTAAGCTCTTGACTAAAGTGGCACTTAATACCTTTTAAAGCTTAAATCAGGTCAATCTCAACACTAAGCCAGTATTCTTGGTCAAATACTAAAAAGAATGAATAAGAAGCCCTCCCCTACTAGACATTTAAGTGGATTAACCGCCTATATAATAAATTTCTCTATAAATATTGTTGGTAGTCTTTTTATTGAATAGGGCACTCCCCTACTCAGCTAATATAGATCATTTTCAGTTGTGCATTTCACAACGTCTACCCATTTATTTAACTGTAAGTAGTAGTAAGCCCTCCCCTCTTCTTGGCAACTCCCTTTTTATCAGTCTGATAATGAATAAATCAACGATTTAGAATCGAAAAACCGTTATCAGCCTGATAATGAAAAAACCACGCCAAGGGATCTAAAGCAGTTATCAGTCTGATAATGAAAAAACCACGCCAAGGAATCTAAAGCTGTTATCAGTCTGATAATGAAAAAATCCACGACAAGGAATCTAAAGCTGTTATCAGTCTGATAATGAAAAATCCACGACAAGGAATCTAAAGCTGTTATCAGTCTGATAATGAAAAAACCACGCCAAGGGATCTAAAGCTGTTATCAGTCTGATAATGAAAAAACCACGCCAAGGAATCTAAAGCTGCTATCAGTCTGATAATGAAAAAATCCACGCCAAGGAATCTAAAGCTGTTATCAGTCTGATAATGAAAAAAACCACGCCAAGGAATCTAAAGCTGTTATCAGTCTGATAATGAAAAAACCACGCCAAGGAATCTAAAGCTGTTATCAGTCTGATAATGAAAAAACCACGCCAAGGAATCTAAAGCTGTTATCAGTCTGATAATGAAAAAATCCACGCCAAGGAATCTAAAGCTGTTATCAGTCTGATAATGAAAAAATCCACGACAAGGAATCTAAAGCTGTTATCAGTCTGATAATGAAAAACACATAAGATATGGACACATGTTAGGCATATAGATTGAAAAAGTTGAAATATATTAAAAATAAAGTGAAAAAGTATTTTAAATATTTTTCAAATATTGTATTGTTTGACTTTACTTGAAAGGTGATTGAAAAATGGAAAAGAACTCAGGAAAAACTTATATTTGTACAAGCATCCACTTTAAAGGTGGTGTGGGCAAAACAACATCTACGGTGAATTGTGCTGCTAAGCTTGGAAAATTAGGTTATACGGTTTTAGTAATCGACTTAGATAGCCAACGTAATGCAACAAAACATATTTCAAATGTTCCAGATATTAACGATATAGATGGCACTCTAAAAGATATTTTTGAAAACTATAAAACAATTAACATTCACGATGTTATACAAGGTCCAGATAAAACCAACTTTGAAAATGTGTCTTTGATTGCTTGTGCTAATAACATTCGTGATGTTGAAATCAATATTCAGCGTTCTAGTCCAGTTCCTAATGAAATTATTAGAAGTGTATTAAGAAAGATAAAAGGGGATTTCGACTTTATTTTGTTAGATTGTCCACCGCGAATGGAAACTCTAACTTTTAATGCTTTGTTAGCATCAAACAGTTTATTAATTCCATTACAGGGTGAATACAGTATTCAGGGTTTGGAAGATATACTTAACTCTATGGATGACTTAGAGACAAGCAATCCAGATTTAAAAATTCTATCGCCAGTACTAAACTTTTATAACAAGCGTAATACAGTGGATCTTACCTTGGCTGAAGATATTCGCAATGAATATGCTCAACCAAAATTGCAAGAAAAACTGGTAAATAAGGAATTAATCTGTATTCCAAATGCTACGGTTTTTAGTCAAGCATCATATGTTAAGTGTTCCGTATTTGATCTGGATGCTGGAAAAGAAACACCAGCAAAACAAGCAATTAATCAACTTGTAGATCTAATGGTTTCTGAATACAAAAAATTATAAGGTGCTGATATGAACTTTAAAGATAAAGTAAAAAGCATGAAAAAAACATCTGTTGCTAATGCAACAGGGAGTGATGCTCAAGTTACTGATGTAAAAGAAAATACAGTGACTCCAACTATAGAAGAGGGGAGTCTTAACCCACTAGCTAAGCGAGAAACAAAAAATATTGTTAGCGGATCTCATTTAGAATCAATCGACATTGATTTAATTGATCCATCACCTTATCAACCACGTATCATGAATAAACGTGTATATGAGAAGTTGCCAATTTTGGCTGCTGATATAGAAACTAATGGACAAATTAACCCGATTACAGTTCGACAGAAGGGTAATCGTTACGAGTTAATTGCTGGTGAGAGACGTTTTAGAGCAATTAAAGAGATTTTAAAGCTCAAGAGAATTACTGCTTTAGTTAAAACATCTATGAATGATGATAAAGCTGCTATAACAGCTTTATTGGATAATACTGCTAGACAAAATCTTTCAGATTTTGAAAGCATATTAAAAATCAAGCAATTATGTGAAGAGTTTGGTTATCCTTTTGAAAGTTATGAATTTGTTACTGAAAAATTTGCGATTGATAAGTCGAAGTATTTCCGTCTCAAATATATTCTAGACTTACCTGAGTTCATTTTGGACTCTTTGAACGAAGATCCTGAGCTAATTTCTGGATATATTGCTCAAGAAGTGAATACCGCAATAAATAAAGCTTTAGAAACTAAAACCGAAAAAGCAATTTTCGACTTGTTAAGACCAGAATGGGATAAATACGTTGAAGAATTTAAATCCACGGGCAAGCGTCATAAAGGATTTATAGCTATTTTGAGTGAAGAAGAAAAAGCGAATAAGGCGACTAAGCCTGAAAAAACTGAAGAAGCTACTACTGAAGAACAACCGAGTAAGATTAAATTCGATTTTAAGACAGATAAGGGCGTTAAATTTGGTTCTATGAGTTCTGAATGTGGTACCAAAGGTAAGAGTGTACTTAAGTTGCGAGTAGCCTTGGATGCAGATATTACAGAAGAGAAAGCTAGAAAAATTGAAGAGTTTTTTAAGAGCTTGAATGATTGAAGTTTCAAAACTTTGAATGAAAAAAACCGGCATTGCCGGTTTTTTTTATAATAGATCTGGATTAAAAGTCTGGTTAAGCCAATCCGAACTACTTGGATTGGTTACTGGTTTTGATTCAGATACGTTTTGACTTGGTTTAGCATTATTAATTTCGGACGTTTCGGTATTTTGAGATGTTTCAACGGTAGGGGAGTGGTCCTGAATGTTTTTATGTTCAGTATGTTTAGCTTCCTTTATCTTAACTGCTTTTTGAACAGGAACCTCCTTGCTCTTGATAGAATTAGTTACGGGCTTTTTAGGTGATTGTTCAATTTGCTCCTTACTACTTTCTGGTATTTGTATGGATATATGATCAAGATACTTTTTTTCAAGATATTCAATATCGTACACATAGTAAGCAGTATTAAACTTGGTGTATGTTTCAACACAAGTACTTAAGCCAAACCTTAATAGGAAAGAATTGACAGAATATAGGCTTGCCATATCCTCATTAACTTCATACAACTTATAAAGGTATGAAAGCTCAATTAGAACCGCTATACCAGCATGTAAAACAGCAGTTATGTAATTTCTACGAAGCTTTCCTTGAGGATGTTTTTTAATTGAATTAAATAGTTTTTGATTTGCATTTTTATCTATTTTCATTCGTACAGGCTGTGCAAACGTCTCGTCTATTTCATTTTGCACTGGCGCATTTAGAAAAATCTTCTGCTTGTCAGTACAAAAGATAAATCCTAAATACAGCAGACTTAAACTAAAAGCGTTTAAGTCTAGACCTGGTAGATTTCTATTAACACTACTAATCACATCAAGATCTTCTCTTGTTAAGTGAATTAATTGATAGGATAGTTGTATGTAGTTTGAATCTGTCATTTGATTTCTGCGTACATTTTATACATGTATTTAGCTAACTTATATAAACCTTTAGCATTGGCGTACTCTGGTGATTCAGCGATTCTTACGTTCGGTAAGTCGTACTTTTCTTTAATCTCTTTTTCAAGAAAAGCTGCACCGCCTCCACAAAATAATACTAATGCTAAATCATCGCCTCCACCGATCTGTTTAGAGATAAAGTTATTTAATTCGATCATGAATTCGTTTTTAGCTTGCTGAATTAAACCTGTAATATCTTTGGCTTGAGATCCTATACCATAAGTTCCAGATTTTAGTGCGAAATCTAGCCAGTTAGCGTTAACTGTTTTATAGCCAGATTCAAGAATTAAGCTAGTGATTCGTTCATAGATGGTAAGAATACCAAGGTTACGTGATGTAGAACGATGGCCATCAAGCATGTTTCCTCCATCTAATGTGACTACAATATCAGTGGTTTTACCGCCAATATCGATTACAGCACATTCAGAACTTATTAAAAGATCACTATCTTCTGAACCGTTTCCGTGTACATCAATAATCTCATTAAAATAAGCTGTTTGAGCTTCACATTTAACAATATGTCTTTTAATGATATTAAGCGGTTTACCAGCTTTATGATCTTTTAAGTTGAAGCAAACATCACCATTGAGTAGAAAATTAGTTTTCATATCAATAAGTGGCATGTTTTTGGTTTTTTCAGGTGTGTAATAGCGACTAACAGGAAGTGAAGTAGCGATTGCAAACGCTCTACCATCATATGTTCCGATATGGTCAATATAGGCCTTAATTGCCTGGTGTATTAGTGCCTTGTTATATTCAGATGTCGGGTATTCGTCTGTTCTGGTATCCAGAGGAACACTACTATTGATCTTCTTACCAACTGTATAAAAGTTTTCATTAACTTTAACCACATAATAGTCAGTAGAATCCTCTTCGCCAGTGAGGACTTTTCCTGAATAAGCAATACTAGGAATAGTCAGTTTGATTTCATTTCCATCTTGATCTAGACCAGCATAAAGCTTTGTACCGCCATGTCCATCATCAATACCTAGAACAATATAACGTTCTTCAATCGCTGGTTTTTCATTTTGAGTATTTTTCATAAGTTTACCTTTCAATTTTTCAAGATTTACAACGAGTAACGTCTTCTACCGCGTCTAGTGTATTTATTGCCCCCAAAAACTAAGCGTCTAAGAGCAGAGGGGATATAGCTGTATTTGTATTTAAATACTTTTTCAATAACCAATGTTGCTACTATCAAGCCGATGAAAAGCATAAGTTTGAACAAGGAAAACTTAATAACAACAGCTAGAAAAGGTATAAACAAATATCCGTTTAAACCGCCCCATAGGATTAGATTTAATCTAAATTGCGACCAGTGTGCATATTGATCATCCATATTCGCCTCTTAATAAATCAGTTTGTAATAGTAGTCTTCATGCAAACGACCAGCTTTGAGTAGATCGTCAGCTTGTTTCCTGAAACTCTTACTGATGTTTGGATCTGAACCATCAGAATTAATCATTAACTCTCGAATAAACTTCTGTTGAGCATGAATATCATCAATTAAAAGCAATTCTTCTTTCAGTTGAGGTGATAAAATTAAGTGTTCCCTTACAGCAAATACCTTGCCGTTCACATCTTTAACAAGACGTTGAGCAATCAATGTATAAACTGAACCAATAATGTCAGCTGCAGCCTGAAGATGTTCTTCATGCTTAAAGCGCTTCAACATACGTGGAATAATTTTGTCTACGGTGGTTGCGTGAACCGTTGCAAAAACAGGGTGGCCAGTTAAAGAAAGTTCTAGAGCTGCAGAAATTGTTTCTTTATCTCGCAATTCACCGATTTCAACTGCAGCAGGACGTCTACGCATCGCCTCTCTATTTGCATCCGCAAAAGTCTCGAAGTTATTGGGGATTTCGCTTTGACTAACAATACTGTGTGTGCTTTCAATTGCGTCATACTCGTATTCGATAGGCTCGTTGTGAGTCAAAATATTTCCACGAATATGAGTATTATTTTCCAACACATAGCGAATATTTGAAGCTAGTGTTGTACTTTTACCAGAACCAGTGATACCGCCAATGATGTAGCAACCATTGTGAGGTAGCGATCTTTTAATGAAATCTTCATCTAAACCCACTTTTGAAAAGTGAGGGGGAATGCCAGAAATTGTACGTAACGTTATCTGAAAAGAATCTCCAGATCCACGATACGAAGTTCGAGATACGTTCACACGAAAGTTATAACGAGTTTCCTTACCTGAAGCGTCTTTCTGCAGAATACGATATGCCTTATTAATAAACTTATTATTAATAAGGACTAAGTAGGCATTTTCATCAGCAATCGTTCTTAGGATGTGTAGAGCTTCATCACGATTGATAATACGGTGTGTTAACGAATATAACTCCAAGTCTTTCATCATTGTGATGGGGCGATCTGGACTAATGAAAATATCTGAAGCACCATGAGCTAATGCTTCATATAGAAGACTTTCAAATTCATCGCGACTTTTAAACCCTTGTTTCGGATCTTTGTATGTCGTTATGGCTGTTAATGTAGCCAAACCAAAACCACGGCTAGAATCGTAGTCTTTGCGAATGTCTTTGGTAGCTGTCAGAATCTTATTTTCAGATCCTTTAATCTTGTTAACATCAAATAATGCAGATTTTGCTTTTAATGTCGAAACCTTCATTTGCATTTAAAACTTCCAATTGAGTTAGCGAACTTAAGGTTCGCTAACAAGGTTAATTTTTGGAATTTGATAGCTAGGTGCAATTTGTTCAGGTTGGAGAATTGGTTTCCAAGTTTCAATATTTGAATTGAACTGCGGTAATTGTTGGATTTGAAGCAATTTCATATCAAGAGCAATAGTGTCTTGTGTAGAAGAAACAGCCAGTGATTGACTGCTAATTGCTGGCATTGATAACTTGCCCTCTAAAACAAACTTATGGAAAGTAACCATCCCCAAATAATCTCGTTTAAGACGATCTACTGCATCTTCAACAATATTTCGGCCCTCAACTAAACCCATTTCATAAGACTTAGCAGCAGTCTCTTTCCATATTTTTCGTTCTTGTTCGTTAGCTGGTAACATTTCTTTCGGAATGAAAGTCACGTAATCAACATTGCTATCAAGTGTAGGGAAAACAAGGTACTGACGCCAATCAGGTGCACGAGTACTGAAACGAGCTTGTTTCAAGATTTTATAAGTCTGCTTAGTCGTCTTGTACGACATGGCATTAGGTGTCTCAGTTACATCTTTTGATTCAATAATAACCGGGGGAACAACAACATCTTTGATCATGTAAGGTTTAAAGTTAAAGATTGTATCAAGGTTACGCTCTTGGCTTTTGATGACCTCACGAGCGTTGCTTAAATAAGTATTGATCCCTAACTTAATACCTTTTTGCTTAACTAATTCAAGCATGGCTTCATAACGAGCTTGCTGTTCAACATTACTAACATGAACTTCTAAAGAAGACTGGTTAGATGGGTTTAGTAGCTCTTGTAATGAAGCATTATTTGAGTAGTCCATAAAAACTCCAGATATGTATAAAAGGATTTAAAGGGTATTAGTTATAAGTCAATAAAATACTTTTATTTTGATGATCTAGAGTTATCGAAGCAGTATTTAAATATGCAGAAACATCGCGTAAAGCTTCTACACCAGTAAGACGCTTTTTATTAAAATTAACAATTGGAAGCTCATGAGTAGGACCAGCTTCTACAAAACGGTATCCGTATTGGCTAGAAATACTTTTAATTAAAGGTATTGGATCGCCTATGTAGTCGATATTTAAAAGGTCATGGTTGATGCTACCTTGTTTCTTCTGAACAGTTTGCATTTGAATTGCAGAAGAGTTCTTTAAGTTCTGTTGTGCAATTAAAGCCTCTTGAGATGCTTCAGATATAATAGATAAAGGGCTTGCTACGTTTAATTGAGTTACATCACGACTAGCACACCCAGACATCATTAAACCAATTGCAAGAACGCTTAAAAGCTTTTTATTGTGCTTCATTTTTACTCCAGATTAAGTGGGTATAAAGACAAAATGATTTTAGTCTAAAAACTATTAAAATGCACTTTATTAATTATAAAAAATCCCTTAAAAGGTATAAAGCCGACTTTTAGGCACTCGCTTAAACCTAATTTATAAGCTTTAACGTATATCTAAGGGCGTTCTTCAGGCAGTCGTACCTGGCCTAAACAAGACAAATCTGTAAAAAATACTCTTTTTAAGTGCATTGTCTGTCCAAAACAATGCTTTTTTTTAGTAGTACTTATCTGAAATGGAAATACAACGTACTTTTTTCAATCAATTATAGAGAGTAAATGAGCTCTTATAGTTTGCTAGACGTCTTTTATATTCCTTTATAGTCTTATTCTTTCTTTTTATTATCTTTTCTATTCTTTTTTGTTCTTTTTTTAGAATATAATTTATACAGAAAATAACAAAGTACATTTATTCTTTTTTTAATTAAAATAATGTTAATACTGTAATTTATATTTTACAGTATAGAAGTATATTAATAAAGATGTATATATGCTTTTTTTAATTAATATTAAAAATATTATTGGTGATAATACAATTTATTTATAAGCCAGCTTCTTTAATATTAAATAAATTGATAAAAACTGTTTGAAAAAAAAATGCATCTTGGTATATACCATTCCTAATTTGAAAGTTTAAAGACATTAAAACTGCTACTTATAAAAACCTACCTTATGGTTTAGTGCTGTACATCTTAAATATAAAGATTTGACACCTTAAACACCAATTAAACTGCAATAATGATAGGCTTAGATCGTATTTTTCCCTAAAAATTTAAGGCATCACAACTGGCAAAAGACTATTGAAACTATGCATATCAAGCACTTCACTGTAAAAAAGGTCCACTGTGTTTTTATGATTTCTCAACTTCATTTTTTTGATTTTTCCACTGTACTAACAAGAGAGGAGTCAAAAAAGACATTTGCATTTATTGGGCTTAAAAGTGAAAAACATTTTGCTTAAAGTGAAAAACGTTTTAACGAGTACTTTTAGAAAGGTGTTTAACGTTGTAGTATGTGCTCATGTTTTGCATGTGGATTAAGGGTGGTAGTGGTGAGCAGTTTTGAGAATCCTAATAGCTATCCAAAGACATTAAAAGAATACACAAGTCGTATAGAAGATTTTCCGTATTCTACTAAGACTAAATATGATATTGAGCTTAAGCAAAAGATTGATAAACATTTAGATAGTTCAGAGCTAGATTTAAAAATGTTATATGAAAACATATATTCTGAATTTAAAACTAAATCTGAAAATGGTTATTACGCGGAATCTACATTTAGAACATATCGTGCATATTTAGTGTATGGAATCGGTCTAAAGCTTAATGAGTTAAATAATGGCTCTATTAATGATGAAGATATAGATGCTGGTTTTGATGAATATTTTTTAGAAGAATTATATTTAAGAATCATTAACACAAAATATACAGCTAATAAGGACAAACCTAAGCGTACTTCTGAGCTGAAAACAAAGTACTTTGAACGCACGTTTTACAACTACTTGGTAAGAGAATTCGAGCATAAGAACGAGAGTAACACCAGGGTTAGTGAGTTTGATCGGATGATGGTTGCTTTTGTTGATGCCAATCTTGTTGTTGGATTGCGTCCTGTTGAGTGGTTTTCCGTTTCATTCTGTTGTGCAGTAAAAGGACCAAAACTGATCATGATTGTGGAAAATGGCAAGGCTACACATGGTCGGGCTAATGGACTTAAAAGGTATTTAATACTTGATGACCTTAAACATGAAGATCAAGAAAAGATATACCTTTATTGGAACTTGCTAAATAGGTATGTGAGAAAGGTATCTAGTTTAAATAAAAGTAGTGGCTATACCTTTGGATGGGATGAAAAACAGACTTTTATTAAAATACTGCAAGAGCGTTTACGTTTAAGTTATATCAATTACTTTAAGCTTAGAGGCAAGGTTTTAACTAATGAAGATCAACGACCTACTTTATACAGTACAAGGCATCAATGTATTGCAAATGCTAAGGTAAAGGGTATTGATAAGTTTGTGATAGCCGGTGCTTTTGGACATGCTGGTAAAGATACTGCTTCTAACTTTTATGGGCGAAAGTGGAGAGGCCATAGTGGTTTTAGTATAAAGCCTACTTTAGATTCTATTGAAAACGTTAATGGTAGCCATGAATTTGTTAAAACACTTTTAGCTAATAACCTAGATACCTTTTATTATTTTGATCTTAATATAGCAAATGAGTTTAATACCGACTATTATAAGGACGAATTAAAGTCGGGTTTAGTGATTGACTAAATGGATAACTCTAAAACTAATTTGACTACTTCAACATGGGGTTCTCCCTACGCTGAAGTATCAATAATAGGTAAAAGAAAATACGCAAGGCTTTTAAGAGTGTTGGTTAGTACGTTTGCCTCATTGTGCATTTTAACCGTTTTAACAACGCTTAGTTTTGTAGCTTTTAAACTCACCACAACAGATTTTGAATCTTTGGTTTTTGATGACGGCACACCAGTTAAGTGTGTGCTTAGCTCTAAATCAGATCGTCCAATTCCATCTGTTATATATCAGCCAGCGAAATAGGAGTGCTGTTGTGTCTAAAGACAAATCTAATGAAAACGCTGAAATAGGTTCTTGTGATCCTAGTCTTTGGCTCAGAAAACAGGTGGATGAAAAAGATAAGGAGATTGCAAAGTTAAGACGATGGCTTGTTTTCGTGTTTTTCGCTTTTATCGTGAGTGCTGTTCTTGCGATGATTATTTTTGCTGCCTTTAATGCATACCCAAAAGTCAAAGCTGTTCAAACAGTAGATAACTCGGTTATCTGTCCAATCGAAGCATCAAAAAACCCTCGCGTTACTGACGTTGTTATTTCTGAATTCGGTAAGAGTGCAATTCTTTCTGTCTACAACTTTGATTTCTTGAACTGGCGTGACGTTATTAACAATGCTGGTTCAATGTATTTCACTGAGGGCGGTAAAGATTCATTGATGAAGCAAATCGCTCAATCACAAACAGTTGGCACAATCGTACAAAACAACCTAACGATGCGAACTACTGCTACTGATGTTCCACAAATCGAAAACCGTGATTTACATGCTGCAGAACCTAGTTGGACTGTTCGTGTTCCTATCACTACTCAATTCTTCTTAGGTGACAAACAACCTAAAGAGACTCACCGCTTCATTGCGACAGTTACTATTGTTGAGCATCCACGTTCTTATCTGAACTACAACGGTATTGCTGTTAAGACAATTACGTTAACTCCAGCGCGTTAATTGGATGATACTTATGAAATTGAAAAAATTATCTTTGGCTCTTTTTGCTTCTACTGCATTAACTACAATAGTTAATGCTGCTGATATGCCTCCGAATACTTTTGCGGATGCTCAATCTCCTTTGGTTGCACCTGAGGTAGTTGATACAGCATCGGAAATTGACAGACAGGTTCACAATCTTGTTGGTTTGCAGTTCACACCTGAGCAAACAAAAATAGTTAAAGGACTTTTGTTGCAACAAAAACGAAGCCTTTCTAGTCCTTATGTAAATACGCCACAAGCGAAAACCCGTAGTTTGGGTATTTCATTAAACCCTGGTGAGGAACCGCCAGTAATTCGTTTAAGCGCTGGCATGCTATCTACTATTGTCTTTACCGATTCTTCAGGAAATCCATGGAACATTGAAAAGATTTCTTTGGACCGTGGACGTTTCTCAGATGGCTTAGGTGAGCAAAACGAAAAAGAGCCAGACGAAATCCCTGAAACTAACATCCTTTCAATCGAACCATTAGATCCAGCTGCTTTCGGAAACGTAACGGTCACATTAAAGGGATTGGGTGCTCCAGTAATTTTGATGTTAGCTACTGGCCAACGTGATTTAGATGTTCGTGTAGACGCACGTATACCTGGTCGAAGCCCAACAGCCAAAGCTATGTATTCAACAGGCAATCAAACATCGATTATTCCAGATGGTGTGAGTTTGCAATTTATGGATGGCTTAGCGCCTGAGGGTGCTGTTGAAATGCGAACTGATAGTCCTAATGTCCGTGCTTGGAAGTTTGGTGGCTATATATATGTGCGTAGTAACTTTGGTGTTATTCAACCAGCCTTTTTGAGTTCTTTCCGCGCTAACAACGGTATGAAGATCTTCCGTTATGAAGATTCTGAAGATCTGAAGTACATCACATTTTCAACGACTGGCGGTACACCTAAAACTGTTTACCTCGAAGACGCATTTTAAGTCATTAAGTGAGAATTAAAAATGGATTCAACGAACCAACAAAATAACCCGAATGACATTGAAGAGAATTCTAGTCGTAGCACTGAAGTAGGTACTACCGATGAAACTATTATTTCTGCAAACCAAGTTCATTCAGAAGAAGACCAACCTAAAAAACTGAAAAATACAAGTATTAAAACTGCTAACAAAAAACGTGTTTTTGCAGATACGCGCTTTCGCGTTGTTGCAATTATTGGTTTGGTAGTAGTTGGTGGATTAGGCTTTTTTATGTTTAACCCAAT
Organism: Acinetobacter sp. NigerLNRRAM0016; assembly: GCF_054112845.1. Taxonomy (NCBI): domain Bacteria; kingdom Pseudomonadati; phylum Pseudomonadota; class Gammaproteobacteria; order Moraxellales; family Moraxellaceae; genus Acinetobacter; species Acinetobacter sp. NigerLNRRAM0016. Next base: position 38,585 of record NZ_JBSYVT010000008.1, on the reverse strand, counting down.
GGGGAAAAGTGACCAACTAGCTTTAGATAATCAGGTTGCTATTGCTACACCAGAAATCCAAGGACAGGGTACAAATGTTATCCCTCCTGAATACGTAGAATATGAACGTCAAAAACAAGCTGAAGAAGCTGCTCGAGCTGGCAAAAATGGTGAAAGCTATTTGCCCGAATTTAAAACAGTTGCAACACAAGATCCAAACGGCGATCTGAACGATCAGAATTTTATTACAGGTCCAAATGGGCAACCTGTAAACGGTTCTGCAACAGGTGGTACACCAAATATTACGCTTGAACTTGACCAGATGGCCAGAGCTAATATGGCAAATCAAGGTGGTGCATTACCTCAACCAACTAGCGGTGGTCTACCACAACAACCACAAACACAAAACGGTGCTAATCAAAACGCACCGATTTATCAAACTAACTACGCGCAACAATATGAACATGCTTCATCTGCTGCTAATGATGTTGCTAATGTATATAGCCAACAAGCAGCTGCTTATGCAGAACGTAATGCTGCAACGCGTGAATTAAGTCAAACTGCTTTTGTTGATCAACTTGCTGCGTTTTCTAATACAAAGAACAAGGTCAACGGATATTCAACATATAAATATTCACACAACACTAAAGCATCGGAAGGGCAACAAAACCTTGGAAGCTTGAACGTTGCGAATACGACTAGCGAATCTACTAAAGGACTAGCAATCATTAAAGCTGGTACAACAATGAAAGCGCGTTTAGATACAGGTGTGAATACTGATAAAGGTAAAAACCTATTTGCTACTGTTATTGGCGGTAAATTTAACGGCGCAAAACTTATTGGTACTGTTGGTCTGAATACTGCGGATATTGAATTTAACTTTACCCGTATGTTGTTTAAGGGCGAAGAGTATGCAATCCAAGTACGAGCTTTAACTCTTGGAACAAAACAATCGGGCATGGCTGATAAAGTCCAAAAACACACTTTGCAAAAGCTTGGCGGTATGGTTACTGCTGGAATCTTTGAGGGTTACGGACAAGCCTATCAAAACATTGGTACAACCCAAATCACAAATACTGGCAATGTTGTAAGCACGAAGGAAGAGCCAAACGATAAAGAAATTGCCGGGAACATCATTGGTAACGTTGGTACGGAAATGGCGAACATGGCACGTACATCAACAGTTCGACCAACTACGTATATCGTTAACAGCGGAAAAGTATTTGAAGTCTTTTTTGATGCTGACGTAACAACACCGAAAAGTAAGGGGTAAGCGAAATGTCTGATAATCAAATGACTGCTGAACAGGCAAAGAAAAATCTAAAAGATGCTGAAGGCAAACCCCAAAAAGGCGAAGGTCGTGCGAAGGGTGGTATTCCTCCAAAACTTCTTATTGTTATTGGTGTTATTGCCTTAATTATGATTGGTACTTTCTTTTGGATACAAATGAGTAAACCAAAAGACGTCAGCACGGCAGTTGCTCCAGAACAAACACCAGAATCCATTGATACTGTTGGTCAAGGCATTCAACAAACACAAGCAACATACAATCAAAATCAACAACCTTTAAAGGACAATAGTATTGCTGATGATACGGCGTTCATTGTTGATGAAAATATTGTGTTTAAAGATCCTACCACTGGTCAATACATGATTATGTACAAATCCATGTCGTATCCGATTGATTCTGATCTAGGAATAGAGGCAATTAACTTCTATCAAAGTCAGGGTACGAATGCACTTATTTTATTACAACGTTTGAAAGAAAAAGAGCAAGCGCATGGGCAAGTACAAAACGGCGAACAAACTGCAGTTGCTCAATCAGAAACCATAATCAAAAATGAACAACTGAAAGCTGAAAATGACGATCTTAAAAACCTTGTTGAATTGCAAGAACAGGCAATTAAGGAATTAAAGACTAGTTTAATCAAAATAGCTAAAGACCAGACTAAGCAAAAGGCTTTAAGTACATCGGGATCTAAAACCTTATCAATTCCAAAAGGTGCAAAACGCTTGGATGCTTTTGCGGTTGTAGGCGATCGCGCTTGGATGACAGATTCTCAAAACCATACATATACAGTCTATGTAGGTCAGAAGATGCCAGACAATCGCACGGTCTATGCTGTTGACGAAAACGAACAAGCCATTTGGGTGAAATAAGGAAAATAGCGTGGATGCATTAGATATAGTTAAAGCGATATTAAACATATACGGTCCACTACTAAGCTTTATACGCATTTGCTTTGTTGTAACGGGGTTGGTGATTACTGGCACGGCGCTTTTTGACTTAGTGCAAGCATCATCACCTCAACAAAAGTTCTTTGGTCATGGAATGAAAGAGCCTACCACTGGTGGGGCATTGTTGAAGATTCTTATCGGTGGTGCTTTTGCATCACTTGGATATGACGGATATATCATTGGTGCACTAGGTTCTTCATTGTTTGGTGGTAATGGCATAGAACTTGTAACGGTACAAAGTTACTTGCCTGATGCTGGTGCTAATGATTTAGGTGCATATATCGTTACGGCGGTTGTAGGTTTTACGCAACTGGTAGGGATTATAGCCGTAGCTCGTGGCTTATATGGTTTTGTAGAGAAAATTGATGCTCAAGGCAATGCGACATACCGCAAAGCATGGGTTTTAATTATAACAGGTGTATTATGCGTATACGTTCAGGACGTACACGATGTCTTTGTTAATACCTTTGGAACACAAATAGGAGGAACCTTTTTTACAATATTTTAAACAATCTTCTTAAAATAGGGTGAGAGTTTCTTAAAAACCTTGTATAAGATATTGAAGATATTTAACGAGAAGTTTAAAATTAAGCAACTTAAAGCAATAGGGTTTTAAGAATGTTTAATTACAGTGCGGAGATTAGCTCCCGTATATTAAATAAAAGGAAAATGACAATGGTATCATTAGTAAAACACTCAGTTCGCACTGTAAAAGCGACTGCATTCCGCGCAAAAGTAATGTTTTTAGCTTTTGTTTCTGCATTAATGGGTCAAGTTGCATATGCAAACACTGGCACATGGAACCCAGGTGGTACAGCTTACGGAAAACACGCTGCTGGTTCTGATGCGAATGAAATCTTAGGCCGTGGTGAAACATTAGGTCAAAACGTTTATAAATTCTTAATCGTAGTGTTCATGGTGCTTGGTTTAGGCTTAGTTGGTACTGGTTTGTATATGATGTATACATCAGAAGAAGATCAACAAAAGAAAAAGAAAACTGCTTGGATCTGTATTGGTGTGGGTGGTGCGTTATCAATCGTAGGCTTCATCATGTTCTCTGCTGCGAACACTATTACTGGTAAAGCGTAATACAATAATAAATAAGTTTAAAAGCGTGGCTTAGGCTGCGCTTTTTTTATTTTAAAAATAGTATATACATGTTTTAATTAGACCTTACTTAATAGTATTAAGGGGTTTAAGTGAAACATATAAACCGTAAGTTTGGTATTTTAAGACCTATTAACGGCGTAAACGACAAGCAAGAGATACGTCAAGATAAAACTATCCATGATGGTTTTAAAACCAATGAGACAATAAAGCAAATAATGTCTTCACAACCAGCTAAATGCTATTTTTGTGATTTCTATGACGAATACTTTTTAGAGCCACATCACTTAGACGGCGATCATAGCAACCATACGGCTGAGAACATTGTAGCGGTCTGTACGCTATGCCATGCACAAAACCACATCTTTGCACTATCACTGGAAAAGAAAGCTGAAATATGCGTATTGAGTACGAACATACCTCAAGAGATCTTTAATCAATATCAACGTGCATTACTGGTGTTATCGCATAAGTCTGACAACCAAGATCCTGAGCTTGCTAAGTTCGCACGGCGACATCGCCAAAGCTTGCTTGTAGAGCCGTTAAAGCGCCATCAACGCCCTAATCCTACAAAGATGTCTGAAGCAGAATACGCACGTAATATGTTTGAGGATATACAGGCGTTTAATGCGATTAAGACACGAACCCAAACAATTGATACCCAACTGTACTTCACGGACATTAAGTTCAACACAATGGCTGAATATGAAGAAGCCAAGCAAGAAGATATGTTGGTAGCGAACGTTGATTACGTAGACCAGCTCCGCAAGTACAAAGAGTGGTATTTGAATGCCATCAAAGAGAACAAAAACTTTTCTTTGTATCAACTCGCAAAAGCTTTGGAAAAGGTATCAGACGAAGCATACGAGAGCTTTAATCTGCCAAACCACTACATAGTATTTTCCCCGAATATCTTTACTGACGAGCAGTATGAGTACTACCAAACACTAGATGTATTTAAGGGTTTGGGTGATAAGTGAGTTCACATAAATGACAGAATGCTTAACAGATACCGAATACATAGATATGAGCTTAGAAGACGTTATATCGGGCATAGTGTTACAGCCATTTAAGCCTGACATAGTGAATGATATAGCGGTATTGGATAGCGTATTTGAGACGGACATTTTGAATGATGATGAATACTCATTTATTGGTCCATACATCTACAAATATTGGGAACTTGGGATAGATGCACTACCAAAGGAAACGCACGATCAGCTATCGATATTTCGCTTATGCGTTATAGGTACTGAGGCTTTCAACTTCCTGAACGATTTGTATATACCAACGACACGCGACACTGGCCATACATCTAACACGCTAATGCTACTCCATGTTGTACATATAGCGATAGGGAATCAGACAACAACTGGTGAAGACACAACGGGGCATTTTCAAGATCCACTAATTAAAGCGCTACTGTTGATGAATATCCCCGTTAACAGCGATTGTTTGCTGTTGGATGACACTTTGGTACACCTAAACAAAATAACGGCGCTGAGTGGCTTAGACGTTGAAATACAGGTTAAGCAAAGTGTGAGTGTGAGGCATAAGAAATTACTGAGCACCAACTTTGGATTTGACAATCCATTATCAATTATAAGCGTTTTGGAACAAAAGAAACTGTCTGAAGAACTGACACGCTACTTTCCGATGATACACCTACCAACGTCCGTAGAAGATGCGACAAACCAGATAGATACGGGCAACTTAAAAATGTGTTCGCTGCAATCTTTTTGTATATACCAAAACTTAAAGCTATCGGTGTCTAAAGTTTTCCACGAACAGGGCTTATACCAGAACAAAGAGATCTACATAGAGCTTGATAAGGTTCACTTCCAACTTAAAAATACAGGTTCCTTAAACTTCAAGGTGGGTACTTTAGGGGAAAACCAAGAGGTTTTAGAAATGGCGTTTTGGCAACTGCTTAATAAGGGTTTAGTGTTTGATCTAAATAGTTTTAAGAAGTATGTCGAATTAAAAGAGGACGAAACCGTTAAAACTGATGTATTTACTAATTCAAAAAATGATAATATCCCTTTTAACAGTACCTTCTATGAGCTTTTATTAAGGTTGGTTTTAGATACAAGCTTAAAACCCTCTGTTAAAAGTCTTGAGGTCGCAATTCAAAATAAGGATTTCGACAGTGCGATTAACGTTTTAAGAGAATTACCATTTTTTAGTGCTTAATGCTTAAAGGCATGTCTAATCAAAGATAGACGTAGAAAGGTGAATTAATAAAGGTGTTTAAATGAGTAAGAAGAAAGCTGAGAAGTCTGGTTATAAAAAGACTGGTTACTCCAAGATTGAAATTATATTGATGTTATTCCTACAAAGCATGAAAGCTGACGTAGAGGATTATTGCGATTTAGAAACAGTATCGGACGAACATACGTTTGTCACAAAAACTGGTGCAATGATTACGATCATCGAATATAAGGGGATTAAGAGTTTAATTAGTGGTGATGCATTCAGCCGTCAAATTGGTTTGATGACGAGCAACATGCGTAACTACTTCAAAGACCGTGGACATACGATTCATCTAGCGTTCAAAGTAGACCATGAGACGCCATACGCGATTCATGACTTGAACCCCATGCAAAAGGCGACCACGGCGCGTTGTGCGATGAATCTAGACATCATCATTGATGAAATGACAGAAACCATTTCAGGCGGTGTATTTAACGAAAGCTGTTATATCGCTTTAATCTCTGAGCCAACCTTACTATCGCCAATCGATAAAGCTCAAGACTCAAAAAACCGTAAAAAGCTACTGTCGCAAATTACAATGCCAAGTACGGTCAATGCTCAAGACATGCTTAAATCATCGGACAGCTTATACGTACACCATGAGTCTTTTGTCTCACAATTCTTAAACTCACTCTCAACTGAAGAATTTCCAGCAATCTATGAAGTATTGAATGTTGTTGAAGCTGGTCTAACGATTAAAAAACAAATTGCCTCACATTCAACTTCAGATGACTTCACCTTGTCTGTGCCGATGTTGAATACACGCTTACCGATGCGTTGGAAAGAAATACCATCAGAACATGATGCGTCACACGTTTTGTATCAACCGATCTCAGAACAACTCATGACGAATGCGATCTTACCTGGTACAAGTCAAGGTTCATTCTATCCAGTGGGAAGTGTTATCACTGACGGCGTAGTATATGCGCCATTGATGGTAGATATATATCCAGCTAAGACGAATACGTTTGAAACGCTATTCCGCTTACTACACCAGGCCAAAACGCACGACACTAACGGTAACATCCGTTCTATCCCATATGCGGTGAGTTACTGTATTACTGGTGATGGTATGGCTGGAACCATGATGAAACGCACGTTATCAAGCGTTATTCACTTTATGACGGCACAAAACAAAGCCATTCGTAATGCTGGTAACATTTTGATGGCCACTAAAAATGACCTAGATCAAGTAGACACTGTTGCTGGTCTGCAAATGACCATGATGACATGGGCACCGAATACCGAAGATGGTGTAAACATTCTTGTAGGACGGCGCCAAAAGCTTTGGAAGAGTTTTGAAGCGTGGGGCGGTGCAAAAGTCATGGAACAGGCTGGCGATCCTATTTTGACTTGGGCATCACATATACCGGGCTTGATGGTACGTAATCACGCACCTATTTCACCAGCACCGTTGTTTGATGTGTTCTACATGTTACCGCTGACACGTATTAACTCACCATTCCATAAAGGGCATCAGCTCAACAAAACCTTAGACGGTAAACTGATTATTCTTGATTCGTTCTCAAATGAAGTGACTGTATGGACGACTATTAACATTGGTAAACCGGGTACGGGTAAATCGGTCACAATGAACAAAGGCATGCTTGAGGACATCATGATGCCTGGTAACGAACGTATCCCGTTGACCTATATTGTCGATGTGGGTGAGTCAAGCCGTGGGTTAGTAGAAACAGTGCAAGATTCATTGCCTGAAGAGCTACGTCACTATGCCATCTATAAGCGTATTAAAAACTCAAAAGAAGAAGCGATTAATCCGCTTGAATTCAGTATGGGCTTACGCTACCCGTTGAACTACGAAATGCGTCAAATGACAGCGTTTTTAAGTTCATTGGTAACACCGCCTGAATTGAAAGGGCAACCAGCCAAAAACACTTCTGACGTTATTGGTGCGGTCCTACGCCGTACATTCTATTTTGCTGATGATACGAATGCTGATCATAAAGCACGTAAGTACATGCGCTTTGCAGATCCAGAACTAGATCGCATCATGGAAAAACACGGACTGATTGAGCCACATTCTGAACAAGGTAAGGATATTTCTTATTACGCTCTACGTGATCTTTTCCATTCAATGAATGAGATCCGTGGACGCACGTTGGCTCACCGTTACGCAATGCCGACTATTGGCGATATGATTGAAACACTTTCTGATTCATCAATTTTAGATGTTTGGAGTGATGTTCATATTGATAATGAACGAGCACTGGACTTTTTGGCGCATCAGATTATGGCTGCACAAAATACCTATCCAGCATTCTTCTATCACACCAACTTTGACATTGGTAACGCTCGTGTAGCTTCTATCGACTTAAACGAAGTTGCGACATCATCAGATCCTAAAACTACATCGCTATTCTTCCAGATTGTACGGATGTTCATTAAACGTAAGTTCGCCGTGAGCCGTGACGATATTCCAAAATTCCCACAAGCTTATCGTGAATATGCAACCCAACTGATTAATGAGCTTCTTGAAGACCGCAAAATTATGTCTTATGACGAATTGCACGTTGCGAAAGGCGATCCAATCCTATTAGAAGAATTGGCTGAAGACGCACGTACATTGCGTAAATGGGGTGCTCGTCTTAACTTGGCATCTCACAAAGTAGAAGACTTTAAAGACTTGGTGGGCTTTGCTACGGCGTATGTGATTGTCGATCCTGGTACACGCGAATCTCGTGAAGCTATTCGTGACAGCATCGGTCTAACTCAACTAGAAATGGATGCGCTTGGTTCAGGTAACGTAGGTTTCTCAGATCAAGGCTTAACGTACTTCAGTAAAATTAAACTCGAAAAAATGGAATGTTCGGGCTTATATACCGTTTCACTTGGTCCAATCCTTTTATGGTCACTCAGTACACATCCCGATGAACGTGCGCTCCGTAACTACACGTATGACCTTATCGGTGAACGTGGTAAGGCGTTGAAGGTCCTTGCACAATTCTATCCAAAAGGTGCGAAGAACCAGATTAAGACACGGCGTACCATGATTGAGAAAAATGCCAAAAATAAAGGCACGGACTTTGACGAAAACAAAGCAACTGCTTCAGTGATTTCTACCATGGCACAAGAGATGGTTGTTGAATATCAACGCTATGAACTTGAGCAAAACATGAAGAAAAAATTACTGAACCAACGTAAGTCTGAAGCTGTTTCTTCTTAACTCCAATCAGCTATATAGATTTGCGTTAATTGGTATATACATTGAAGTGCTTGGATATGGGTAAGGTCGTTAAACAACGACTTTGCCTATTATCCTGAAGATAAAAGAGTAGGTCGCAAAGTATGGCTTCTACACAAAAATACGGCACACAAACAAAGTTCAGACCTAGTTCGCTTAAGCGTGATACACGATCAGGCTTAGAGAAAATCCATTTAAAACTTACAGCGCCAGACGGCGCTAATTATTTGGTTGGCGTTCTTGGTGCTATTGCAGTTATTTTGTTTGTTGTTCCGTTTGGCGGTGAGATATTTATAGGGATCGCGTATTACCTATTAAAACGCTACACACATCCGAATGATTACTTTTTTGAGTGGCCATTCCGTGCGCCGTTGCATTCAAACTCACTGGATGCGTCAACTGACATTACATCACGCGTAAAAGATGACGTACTGGACAATCCAAAAGCCTTTTTGGAATACGCACGTACCAATCGCGATAAGCTACAAGGTGAGGGTGTGACTTACCTTGGTCGTTGCCGTGAAACTGGTCTACCTGTTTATGCATCCAACTCCGATGACCGTACACATCAAATTGTGTTAGGTACTACGGGTTCGGGTAAAACAGAATACATGCTAGGTAACTGTGCCAACCAGTACGTACAAAACTCAGGTTATATCTTTGTAGACGCAAAAGGTGATACCAAGGCTCAACAAGACCACTATCGTTTATGTAACCGCTTTGGGCGTAATGAGGATCTATTAACGATCAACTTCATTACCTCAGGTCGTAACATGCTACGTGCACAAACCGACAAGATGACCAACTCAATGAACCAAATGAGCAACACCAGCTCAGGGATGTTGATTGAATTCTTGATCAACTTGCTTGATGACTCAGGCGGTGGCGGTGGTGACATGTGGAAAGGTCGTGCGATGGCCTTTATCGCTGCACTTACACGAGTTTTGGTCTATCTACGTGACAATGGCTTCATTCAGCTTTCACCAAAAGTATTCACGCAATACATGGAACTTGAAGCACTTGAAGAATTGGTATTTTGTCATAACGATAAATACGGGATTGACTTTGAACGTGTGGCTGAACAGCTTCAAGGCTACCTCGTTTCATTACCTGGTTATTCAAGCAACCCTAAAAAGTTAAAGAAACAAGAAACCAAAACCCGTGAGCAACACGGTTATATCACCATGCAGTTAACCAAGGCGATTAACGACTTGACGTTTAACTATGGTCACATCTTTGGTGTAGAGCATGGCGGTGATATTGATATTTTTGACGTTGTACTTAACCGCCGTATCTTAACTGTGCCATTACCAGCTCTTGAGCGTTCACCAGACTCACTCAAAATGCTCGGAAAATTAATCATTGGCTCAATTAAACAAATGATGGCTGGTTCCCTTGGTAACAAAATGGAAGGTTTACGCCGTGCCATTATTGACGCACGACCAACCAACGCCACTACTTCATTTAAGCTATTTTTGGACGAATGGGGCTACATCGTTATTGTCGGTGCTTCGGTTTTACCAGCTCAGGCACGTTCGCTTAACTTCTCTATTACGTTCGGTGCTCAAACATTTGAAGATATTGAACGTGGATCTAAAGAGGAAGCAGCTGCTACATGGGGTAACACGACCGTTAAAGCCATTGGACGTACTACTTCGGGTGCTGAAAGTACAACATACAAATTGGTTGATGGTTTTGCTGGTGAAGAGTGGCAAGGTAAAGTTAACTCAATCAATATGTATCAAGGTCTAGTATTCAACCGTTCGGTACCACAAACAGAAGTCCAGTTCGCCAAAGAAAAACGTGTGACAATTGAACAAATTGCCGGACAGCACAACGGCGAATTTACTTTGCTCATATCAACTAAAGGGGAAGGTGGTAAAACTTCAGACGTTAAAATCGTATCAATGTTGGCGTTCTATGTGGCTGGTGATCAACCCAAGTACTTACGCTTAAATGACCTTTGCCCAATCTTCAATATCCAAAAATCTGAAATCTACGATCCTACTTTAAAAATTGAAGACTTCATTCATGAGATTGAGGAAAAACACACGCTACTGACAGACAACAATTCATCTGCCAATGTCACGGCGCTTGGTGATTTTGAGATCTGCAGAAAGCTCAATAACACCTTGTACGAAAACAACAACACGGTAAAAGACTTTACTCAAGATTTTGTACATCAGATTCTTGAAGCAAGACGTCTTGAATCCATCACACCTGAAGGGATGGCACCTGGTCAAAGAACAGTAATGTCTTCGTCCACGGCGAAAGGTGAAATCTCCAAAGAACAAAAACACCGTGAAAGTATTGTTTCAGCACAAAAAGAAGCAAACATTAAAGACCAGATTATTGAGAAGCGAAAACAGTTCCAGTACTTCGGTAAAGATTCTGACATTTCACCTCAAGTACAAGCTGGTGCTTACAACAATGCGGATCTTGATGCTGAATTTAATATCTATGGTGAACGTATAAGCGAACCTGAACAGGCTCAACAGGAAAGTGATGTTGAAACTGTGACTCGCGCCGTTATCACACCAATGAACCTAGACAGCTACTATGATGAATTGAAAGAGATCCTAACAGGATATGACTTAACCGTTGCGCCAATTACTGAATATCAGCTTGTTCAGATACCACGCCATGTAAAACCTGAAGATCAGACACAATACATTGCGGAAAACAAAGCCAGTCTTGATCAAGCCATCTCACATAGCACTAAAAATGAAATGGAATTCGTAGAACAACAGTATGCAGCTAAGTTTGAAAAAGCTTTGATGAAAAACCCGTTCTCGCACGAATGCGTTACTTTTGAAAAATTGTTGGTGATACTTGGTTCAAAAGGTTCTTCAGCTTCATTACGATCAGGCATTACAATCAAAAAAAAGGATGACTAAACGCATCCATGTAGAAGACATAAGGCTGGTTATCCAGCCTTTAGTTTTTTTGGGTGAGCTGTTTGTACTTAATACGCCTTAATTCATCACTCGGCATGTATTGGGCTATTTCATATTCGCTCTTATACGGCGTTTCATTGAATATGGCCAATAACAACAACTGCGACAGCGGAATGGCTTCAGGCACCATCATTTCGATTAAGCGAAACTTTTCAGACGCATTCACATCAAATGCAACCAATAGCGCCGTATATGGAATGTGGCGATCTGCAAGTGATAAATCGGGGTAAATAGGTTGGTCCTAGTGCTAACGTTTGAAAGTCATACATATTCAAGCAAGAGATAGCTTTAGGTACATTGGATAGGTTCACGGCGTAAGATTCAATGTTTGAACACATATTGGCATCCAGTTTGGTTTTAACCCTAGTTTAGATGCATTTTAATATAATAACTTAGTTTTAACGTGCATATTCTTAAACATAACTAAACCACTTCTTAAAACCTTGTTTTGTTTTAGGCTTAATCGGTATATACCATTTCATAAAAAGTTTAATGAACTGTGTTTTACCCTTTACAATCCTTAATACATCAATTAAATTGCCCTTAAATCACATCCAATATACAGGATATAGGCAATGACTAAAGAACAGCTAGAAAACTTACAAACACTTGGAATGACTGACTATAAAACACGTTTACACGTTAAAGGTGTGCGAATTGTTGAAGTGCAACAGTACTCAAAGTCTGTCGATAACAACGCCGTACAACCACTTGCAACTAATACCACTCAACCGCAATTCTTAAATTAATTTTCCAAAAAAATACTTATAAGCACTTTCTGTATTAATATATCTTTATTAGTTTTAATAAAGCATTAATCAATGGAGTGCTTAAAATGTTAGACACTTTACTTTCGGTATTTTCAGCAAAACATAAGCTTTATAAGAATCTCAAGTTAAAACCCTTTATTGATACCCGTTTAGTCAATTCTGACAGCATCGCCATGACCGATGTTTTCCCTTTTCATCAAATCAAAGATTCTCTTTGTATGACTGGTATATCTCCTACTAATTTTGTACCAGGCAAAAACATTGTTTTGAATCCACATGCCAAAGATAACGATTCCATCAGCTACCTTGGTCAAGATACGCAAAATCATAAGCCGTTCTACATCTCTACCTTTGCTGAAGAATTGGCTGAAGTATTTAACCCGATTTTTGCAGAAATCATTCATCTTGAAACACCATGCTTACTTGACCTATCTGAAATTGGGGGCTTCTCAAATTCCAAGTCGGATTTAAGCCAGTACCGTAGCATTGATGATTTTGTAAAAAACGCATGCCCTGATTACATTAGTGATGTGAGTATGGAAAATTTAGATCGAATGTTGTTATGGCCAGAAATCCGTTTATTGAACTCTCCAGATACAACCACTGATCAATTTTTTATCTATGGCTGGAGTCCTAAGATTTTTGTTCAAAATGCTGGTGGATCACATCACATGGCTGCTGCACATTACTTGGCTAAGAAACTGAGCCAATGTGTGCCGATTCAAGGCAAAGTAAGTTTGAATCTAATCTCAAATAAAGCACTTCAAAACTTTGATTCAAAATACGCTGCGTTCGCCGTACCAGATGATGCATTGATTGATATGGGGAATGATTTATCAGAATCAGGGCTTGAATATCAGCTGGTGTTTTTCCGTGAACGTGAAGTTAATTTTATCTTCTTCAAAAAGAATGATCAGAATGCCCGTGTTATTTCGCTATTCAACAATCTGCATGCTTCATTGAATGGTGCATTAAAGACGGCGGTTCAAGCGCAATTCAAAAATGAAGCACTACTCACCATCATGAGTGCTAACCTCTCTGATACATCAAAAGATCAATTTTTTAGCACACGCCCTCACTTGGCTGAGATCTACAATCACGTTCAAAACGAAGTTTGTTTGAGTGGTCCTAAACCGACTAGCCCGACAATCTAAGGGGTAGGGAATATGGATCACCAATCATCAACTACACCACATGCACTCATTCTCGGTCTGACACTTGAACAGGCCATTTCTGTTTTAGCAAAGAAACCCGTTGATGCTACCCACTACAACTATCTTGAAGATGACGAGTACAACACCTACGTCATGATGAAACCTGAGTGGACTAGTCTCAACAAACATGCCTACCTACATGTAGATGGCTTAACCCATGAGCGTAAATGGATGTTTATGCCGAATGCTTCAGGTGAGTACAACTTGCTAGAGGGCTGTATTGACCTGTTTGAACTTAACCAGGCCATCGAACAGCAATATCTTGTGTTTGAACAATTCCTGAATAGCCACGGCGCACCGTTCCGCAAAGTTGGTGAGAAGTTTTCTTTTGTCACTCAACTTCTCTTTGATGCATGGGTGATAGATCCAGAACGTGCGATTCAAAAACTTCATGAGATGAAGGAAACAAAAATCTCATTACAAGTGCCTTTGCTTCATGGGGATAGTCAGCATGATTGATACGCAAAATACTAATGAAAACATTGCTTCAGAAATTGAAGCTCGTAGCGCTTTTGAAAATAGATACGGCGTGGTCGGTAGTCTGTTGGCCAGTGGCAATTATTCTTCTTGGGTGCATCAGGCGAAATGGGAAGCTTTTCGTGATGGTTGGATGCAAAGTGAAGTAGAAACTAAAAAATCTATCTATCAAATGCAAACACCAGCCATCAGCGATGACCAATTGGAAGTGGAAAAATTACTGCAGTTGCTCGATGACTTTTGGAATAAGAAATGGGGCGATTGGAAATCATCTGCAGATATGGTGGCGCAAGGTGAGGCAAATGCCTATGAACATGCGAGAGGATTGCTTGAAACGGCGATAAAACAAGATGAAGCCACATGCCAGTGGTTACGCAATCAATTGGCAACGATTCAAACTGAATTGGATGCTTTTATCACATTCGTTAATGAACACCTTGTTTACCATGAAAGTGATGGTCCAGATTTAATGTCGAAGATCCAGAAGCTCAAACATTTGATAAAGGTTAAACCATGATTACGGTTCAAATAGAGATGTGTGGCTTTGGGATTAAACGGCGTTGGGAGTTTGGAGATCCGCGCCGTGCGCCAATTACAGTTTTAGAAATGGGCTTCATTAAGGTTTGTAAAATGCGTGGTGATAGCAAACTGGTTGAGTTCATGAGGGGTTATGCAGACGACAAAGAATTCAACTGGCATCCCAAAGTTCGCATTGCACGTAGAAAAGCAGAACGTAAAGCCTATTCGTACTATGACAACCACTACAAACAGCAGATTAGAGAACTTTTCGATCGCCAAAATGTAGACCGTCAAAAACAATATGAATTGGAACGCCAAAACAAAGCGTTATTGGCTGTTATTGAACTTAAAAAAGAACAATCGTAGGTATATACCATGACGGGAATTGAATATTTTCAGAAGTATGGCTGGAGTCACGCCGTCCAGTCCGTTAGTCGAATTCCAAGTGAATACAACGAATATTCACCAGATCTCAAAACTGTTGTTGTAAACGGCAACTTTCGTTATGCGATGGCTGCGGAAATCAGCAAAAAGAAAACTGAAGTCTATGTTACTGAGCTCAAACAAATCATTGAGAGTGAAAAGCTACTAGAAGACTTCTTTAACTTGAATCTGGTTGGTATAGAAAAAGGCTTAAGTAATGCTAAGCGTGAAATGCAAGACATGGAAGAACAGGGGATTGTTGAATTCAACCATCGTTTTGATGACGACCTGACTTGCACCACGGAACGCATGAAACTTGCCATCGCTCAAATAGACCATCTTTATCAAAACAACATTACAAAAAGTGAGTAATGCCCATGTTAGAAATGTTCCAAAATCAAACCATGCGATATATCTCTATTGCCATTGGCGTGATTAGTATCTTTATATTCCTATACCTACTTAAACTCGGTGAGGGGCTTGTCATTAGCCTTATGGTTGCTGTGTTCATATGTGGTTTGAGTTTATTCAAACTGAAAAACTACTATGAAAAAAATAACCCATACATCAATGCAGAACACCTTGCTTGGCTGTATGGTGAATTGCAAGAATATGACCAGGATCTATTCACAACTGTCAGCAATCTGACCAAGAGTACTGGACGTTTAGAATTGAGCCAGCTTAAATCAATCCGTAACCGCTATGCTTCTTCCATGAACGAAACTCAACTACAAGCATTGGCCAGTGAACATACTGAAGAAAGCAAATATCGCTTAGACCAGTACAACTACTCAATTTATGTGATGGATGAAATCATTAATCAATATTAATGGCTGTAATCTAATGGTGAGAAATATGAGTCAGCAAAAACAAATTAAGCAAAAAGTGAAGCTTTTAAATATATCCCCTCTATCCGCTTTTTTTGGATTTTAATGTCTGAACTCTCAGTCGTTTATGCGTTTTATTCGCCCTTATATGATGAATTATCGGGTGCCAACCTGATCATCATTCTTCATGCAATCTCTATTAACATCGCCGTGTTATATATCTGCTATACGCGGTATCAAATGTATAAAGAGCTACAAAACTATTGAAAGGTTTATAAAATGAACACAACTCTACCTATTCTTATTCATAGCGTTATTGGTGGTATTGGTGAACATCCAGATGCTAAAAAACGAAGCTTAGGATACGGCGCTATCATGCTGTATATACCGATTGAACATATGGTCGGTTCAGGTGTACTTAAGCTGATGATTGATGTGAATACACTGTCGATCTATGCGTCTGAAAATCCTAATTACCTAAAACAACCACATACCATCAATGAAGCTTCTCACTTGTGGAATGCATTGCGCTTTGACAGTGCTTCTAAAGCCAGTCGGAAGGTCATTCATGATAATGGGTATGTTGAGTGTTTGTTTTCCATTCCTATGAAGGTTCTTGAGCCATTTATGGGTGCTGAATTGATTCAAAACGAATTAGGACTTCCATACATGGCCATCGATCAAAGTGACAAGTCGAAATGCATGCCGATTTGGTATGATGTCAGTAAATCGACCAATCAATTTATTGATGGCAACTACAACGATTATCCTGGTGTGCAGCCAACTTAAATTTTTAAGAAAAGTTTTTAGCTTTGATGATTTGTTAATTATTTATATCGACCACATTGGCGATGATGAAGAGAACAGACTCAATATGGCCCGTTTAATGGGCCACATTTATTTTTATAGATTAGGGATGCTAACTGCGTGAAAACAAAAATCATTTTAAACATCATTTTGTGGACCTTAACCGTCCTAACTTGTTATGCGTGGATTGCCTTTACGTTTATTGAACCAGTTGGCTACACCATGACTTTTCTTGTTATTTTAATATTGATGACAGTAGTGCTCAGCTGGTGCTTGGCAACACCTTATATTAAGACCAAAGACCGAACCAAGCGACTAGACGAAAACTTTAAGCTACTTATGCTCTCTGTTGCTGTTGTTCCACTCCTAATGTTTCTACTGTCATATGGTTTTATATGGTGTTTCAAAACGCTAGAAAAGAAACAGTTCAACCATGACCATATTGCTGCGATGGTACCGGGTAGTAACTTCAATCAACTACAAAAGTTTGCCAAGGAAAACTACAACGCGCCACTTGTGTTAGGTGACTTTAACGAAAGTTGGGCTTTAACTTCCTTAGATATACCGCAAGCTTCTCCAGCTTCATTAAGATCTAGTACAGGATATTGCCTGGTGAATATGTCTAAAACCAGCATGAACACCATGTATAAAGAAGCAAAAACCGATGTAAGCTACAACGATTGGGAAATGCTGATATTAGCGCACGAGTTATCTCACTGTTTAGATCGTGCGACCGATGTGCCTGGTGAACTTGGCCAGCCACTTAAAGCATTAAATTCAATTGCGCCGTCTGATCGGTCCAAAGTAAAGATGGATGATGTATCTACCTTTGTAACGGCTGAAAGTAGCGGTAAAACGCAACTATGGCGAGAATCTTATGCGGATCTGTTTGCGGTAGGTTTTATGTCACTTGATCCAAAATACGATACTGCAGCGTTAAGAGAAAGCCTGATTAAATTACGTGAAAAACGTAAGGCACAAGATCCAACCCATAATTCGGTGTGTTGGTTGCAGTATTCTAAGAGTCAGCCTTTCCCACAAAAAGGTTCGGATGTTTATTCTTGGGCAAATAACATCAGAATTAAAGCGCCGTGCGAGTTGAAATAACTTGTCTTCAGACAAATTAAAAGCCCGAATTTCGGGCATCTTTTATACCAGCTAATTAACAATAAAAGCCAGGGCTTATAGTTGGTGCAGACATATCATCATAGATGCAATCTATACTGACTGCAGGTTTATCAATGTGGCTAAATAAGCTTGGATTGACCAATTGATTTGTTAGCTTAGATTTTTCTATACTAAAGCCAACCAGTTCAACTTCACAATCACACACGTAATGGAATTTTGCCTTACCGTACAACACAAATACATTAGGTGACTTCTCATACATCTTGAAGTACTCGGCTTGAGTTTGTGACAATGGAACCTCCAGCACCACAAAGCCATTTGGTACGACAAAAACTGCAGATCCATCTTTTACTGAGTAAACGATGGCTTGAACATCAGAAGCACGTTCAAAACCCACACTTTTTTTTATCATTTAGATTACCTTTTTATTTTGTAATATTCGCCTCGAGCGCAGCGTTTCGTACATCAGCTAGGTTTAACCAATGGCGGTGCTCAGCTTTAGTTTTTTCAATTTTGTGTGGTGTTCTTGGGTATTCCCAACTCCAGTAATGCTTTTTATAAATCTCCTTATCTTTCACAAGATACGCCTGTATAGATTGACTATCCTCATTAGTTGCATAGCCAACGCCAAAGTAAATATCTAAACCTTGCTTTAGTGCAGTTTGATAATCGGCTTCAAATTGAATAACAAGGGATTCAATCCTAGCTTCATGAGAAAAGATACTAGATAGTTTTAACATCACACGGCTCCAAGTTTAAGGCAATATGCCTCGAGATAAAACCATTATAACGGTCAAAATCCACTAAATTAGTTTATTTAAAAAAATTTCATTAAAGTTAAACCCTTGAAGATTAAAACATACGGCGAAAAACTTAGGTTTTTTATTCAATATTAATCAGACTTACTCAAATTTAGTCTAGATGAACTGGTATTTTTAAAATTAAGGCTGCTTCGCGTTCCCATTTGTGAACAGATTCTCATTTTTGAGAATGAATTATATTTCATTTTTTGACTGACACTGGAACAATTAGCCATAGACGAGTAGGGGGTGGGTAAAGCCATATACCACATTTAAGAAATAACGCCGTAGTGGTGTTAATTCATTGTTAATTGAATATGGTTTGAATTAAGGCTTGATGGAAATGCATTAGTAGAATTATGGGTGCTGAATTATCAAAATTAAGTTTTGGATTATTTTAATCAATTAAAAAAACATCGTTTGCGTTTATAAAGCCAGCAGTTGATCAATTAGCTGATCAACGCAAGGGTATTAACCTTTTTTATGGTTTAAATACTTTTGAGTACGTTCTAATAATTTCGGGATGGTTTTTTCTGCTTCTTCTTGGGTGAGATGCAAACCATAAAATTTATTAGTTGTTCCGTAGCTTTCATTAAGTACTGAATAGGGAATATATAAGGTGTACATGTCTTGTTCTACTGAGTACAACGTGATGAAGTCAGTCGTATATGAAAACTTGCCATTTTCGCTCTCTAGCTTGATTTGTTGGTGTTTAACGAGCTTGAGTGGTGAAATGCAGTCACCGCCATAGATCGCAACTGTGCCACGCTCTTTGTACAGCTTAATGAGTTTTTTGGTGCATTTTAACGGCTTGCCGTGTTTGTCCAATTTTGGTTGGTTGCGAACAAAGATGTTATAGCGAAGATTCGAGTCACCAAGCATCCCGCTTGTTGTTTCACTGATGGTCAATTGGCGTTTAGACTTCTTATAAAACTCTAATAAGCGTTGCTGTAAATTGAACTGTGAAACACCGCATTCGATGTCAAAATCTAGACTTTTAAAAGCGTTTTTATTACTGTTGTTTCCAAAGTAACAAACTGCATCGTTAAACATTTGCGTTAAGTTTGCAAAAATTAAGAGAAAGTCGTTTTGTGGGTACGGACGTTTTTGATACATGCACCCAAACTCACTGTCTGACAACTTATAAAAATAGGTGCGAACGCCAGTATAACTGCAAAGTGAATCATAAATGCGTGTGCCTTTAATTTGAATCTGAGTAACATAGCTAGATGAAAATTCAGGGGTAGCCCAAAGCATAGGGCTGAACAGGATGTCTTTCACTAATCCATTGTCGTATGCACGGTCGCCAACGCGACTCTTTTGGTTAATGCGGTCGTTTTGGGTGTAAACATGGATGTTCTTCAGCTCCAACGTTTCACGTTTGAACACGGTCTTTTCAGCGGTAGCAGTAGCGGTCGTCATGGTGAAGTTCCTTATCGGCTTAAATACGTGTGTGCAAAAATTGCTTGCATGGTTTTAAAAATTTGGTCTGTTTCAAAGTAGTCAGAAATTTGCTCTTGGAATGGGCTTTGATGGTTGCGAACCAACGTGCGAATCGCAGAACTATTTAAGGTGTCTGAGTTGGTAAAACCATTTTTTAGTACTTTGATCTCAAAATATGGGCTAGTGGATGCAATCACACTGACAATAATGTTGCCGTCTTGGTCTGTCTTAACTGACAAATCAGCAATTGGGCTTAGCTCATGGCGTAAAAAATACATATTGTCGGGGTTATAGATTGCTTTAAATCTGATTCCGTCTTGGCATATAGCGCAAAACAGTTCATTCACCGACTCAGCAGTAAAGATCGCCCCAAACGTCACAACAACAGGCCCGACATTTTTTTGCTGTTTTTCATCATGTTTGATGGTTAGCTCGCAATGCGCTGTAATTAGGTTTTGCATGGTTTATATCCTCAAATGTGATTCAGTGGCATACGCACGTTATCCGTGCGTATGGGTGAATTGAATTAAGAAAGTTCGCGTGACCAACAATCTTCTATACGGTCGTATGCGTAGCCGTTTTGAGCCATTAACGTGCAAATGTCTTCAAGGTTTTTGCCAAAGATATTTACTGAGGTAACTTGGTCGAGTACTGATGTATGACCAAAGTTTTCTTTTAATGTTGCAACGTAGATTTCAACGTCCATGAAGAAGAAATTTGTTTTATCAGCCAATGTCGGCATGTGCTGTTGAAATTGAAGTTGAGCATAGTCACTATCCGCTTGAAGATCCGCAAGGGTTAAATCACAGTTGTTGTCGATGTAATCTGAGATTTCATCAAACAATGTTTCCATGTGAGCACCGCTAAAAGTTTTAGGGAAACCGATGTATAAAGTGCCTTGTAACTGTACTGATTGAGCGTTTAAATTTGACATGCTGTTCACTCCAAGTTTTAAGCTTTCTGCTTTTGATAGTTTCATTTTATGGGAAAACACAACCTGGCAAACTTTTCTCGAAAAATAAGATTTTCAATCTTTTTTAATCAATTAAAAAACATCGCTTGCGTACTAATATGATTTTTCTATTAGCCGTATCGCCGTAATGCATTAAGAATAATTTAACGAGCAATTAGTTAATTAATTAAGTTTAATTAAATTGTTAAGTTTTAAAACATATGAAGATGAACCAGCTCAAGACCGTCTTGTGCTTGAAAACATCACCATTGCTGAAGCGATGAAGTTAGCTGAAAACAACGGATTCTTTAAAGCAAAGTACCAGGTGCTTAAAGTGATTCAATATTTTGATGTTGAATTGGTACTCACGGCGTCTGATGTTGAGTACTGTGCTGAATTACACCAGTTTAGAGGTGGCTATAACGTGACGGTGCTTGCTGATACACCTGAACAAGATCTTATTGCAATTCTCAATTCATTGGGGATATTGAATTAGAGCCATCTCGTGATAAGAGAATGCAGCTCCGAAAAATGGAGTCTAAATTTAAATCTGCCTTTAAGGGATATGATTGATATACGCTGAATTATCAGGAGACTTTCCCTTGGGAGATTCTAGGCAGCCAACTTATAAAAGTCTTCGGCCATTTGATTTGGTGTCTTAAAACCCAAACCCTTTTGAATTCTTCGATGATTATAAAATAATTCAATGTATTTTATAATATCTGCTTTGGCTTCTTCTCTGGTTTGATAGTTGTAATGATGCACTAACTCATTTTTCAGTATTCCCCAAAAGCTTTCAATCGGTGCATTATCGTAACAGTCTCCGCGCTTGCTCATTGAACCTTGAAAACCATATTGCTCAAGTATATTTCGATATTCATGGCTGCAATATTGACTTCCTCTGTCTGAATGCACAATCAGTTCTTTGGTTGGTTTTTGATTGTGAATAGCCATATTTAGCGCATTACAAACAAGCTGTGCTGTCATGCGCTCATTTAAGCTATAGCCAACCACTTGTTTCGTGTAAAGGTCTTTTACCGCTGCTAAGTACAGCCATCCTTCAACAGTCCATATGTACGTAATATCACTTGACCATGCTTGATTTGGTCTAGTCATTGAGAATTGTTGCTCCAGCAGGTTTTCATAGATCGCTCGATTATGGTCACTATTCGTAGTCCTTTTAAAACGCTTGTGTCGCTTACAATACAGGTGGTTCAGCGCTTTTATCTGACGTACAGCGTACATACTCATTTTTATGCCCTGAGCTTGTAAGTATTTGGTTAATCGAATATAACCATAGCTCTGCCTTGTCTCCTCATGGGCTATTTTCACCAATATCGTCTGTTGATTTCGTTGAATCGTTCTTTTGCTCACGCCTCTCTTGAGCCAATCATAAAAACATGAAACTGAAACATGAAGTAATCGAGCCATTAAGGTAATTGGAAAAGAATATCTTTTTTGTTTCATATAGGCGTACCTTACTGACTTTCTTTGGCAAAGTACGCTGCTGCCTTTTTTAAAAATTCACGTTCCATTTCAGCTATTTTGAGCTGTTGTTTGAGTTTTTTATTTTCTTCGAGTAGAGCGTTTAGATCAGGTGAATACTGTTTTGTACCTGCTAAAGTTCCAGCCTTTGCTTTGGTATTCCAATTTGAAAGAGTTTGCATTGAAATGCTAAGTTGTCTAGCTGTTTCCGAGATATTGCCTTGATTGGCTTCAATTAATTTGATGGCTTCAGCTTTAAATTCTGTGGTGTAAGTCTTGTGTTTCTTGCTCATGGTAAACTCCTGATGAGTGTGTTTAGTTTACCAAGTTAAAACCTCCTGTTTTTTCAGCACACATCATTATATAACTCAAACTACTGGTGTAATCTTTAGTTACTTATGAAATTCTTAGCATTGGGGAATAAGAAATGAATAGTGATAAACAGTACTTTGATCGTCTACAGGAAGAGTATTCAGAAAAATATGGTCATGAACTGTATGCAATTGATGATATTGAAGGAAAAAAAATATTTATTGATATTAATGATCCGTGGAGTGTTTCCTCAAGTTGGGGGGCTTTAGAGAATGAAATACGGTTAATAAAAATGGGACTATTTCCATTAACATTAAGACAAAAATTCGAAAGGAAAGAAACTTTTGAAAAAAAAGCAGACGAACTAGCTAAGCTAATTAATGTTGTTCATACTAAAGAAAATAGTATTCTATGTCCTACTAGTAGATACAATCGTAATAAAGAAAAATAGAATTAGTAATTAGAGCTGAATAATTTAATTTACCTCAAACTAACATAATACACGTTATGCGAAGTCAAAAAAGGAAGCTTAGGCTCCCTTTTTTATTGATGATTTTTTAATTCTTTTAGCATGGCATCCCGCAAAATTTCATTCATTCGTGTTTGATAACCTTTACCTTGTGCTTTGAACCAAGCAAGTACATCAGCATCTAACCGAATTGAAGTTTGTTGCTTCACTGGGCGATAAAATTGATTATGGCGTACAGCATTACTCCAATCAGTAATTTCAGGAATATCTGATAGATCTAGCTGATCATCAGGAACTGTACCTTTAGCAAGCAAGCGTTCAATTTCAGCATCTTGCTTGTCGCTGAATTTTTCATTCAGCTCTTTGCGTGAGTATCTAACCATGCTCATATTTATCTCGCTCCGTTTTGGTTACCTGTCTTGCACTAATGATTCGTATGATTTCACAGTCATCTTCATCAAAGATGGTATGAGCTACTAAGAGCATTAGTACGCCTTTTACTTTTCCAATGGTTTGCCAACGTTCTTCGCCATCGGTATGTCTGTCTTGGATTGAGATCCTCAATGGATCTTCAAAAACAAGGCTTACCGTTTCGAAAGAGACATCGTGTTTTTTTTGATTTTTTCGATTCTTTGCCTCATCCCATTCGAAATACTGTTCCATAAAAAACATTCAAATTTGTATATACAATAATGTATCACAAAATTGTATCACTCAAGCTGAAAAGCGTAATTTTTGGTCAAAATTAGTGGCAAAATATGACAAAGTTGATCAAAAAACACACGAGTTGTTAAAGCGTGTGTTTTTTGATCTTTTTGGTTTTGGTTTTATTGAATTAAGTGTTTGATAAATAGAACTATTTAAAAAGGCATTTCGTATAACGCCCATTATGTTAAATGGAACCTTCTTTAGTTGAATATTCATACTTTCAATGGAGCAAAACTTGCAGAATCTTGTCTAATTTGTAATCCTTGCAGCCAAGGGTGTCTAGCTGAGCTAAGGCAGGTATTTGTTGTAGTCGGGCCGCTATAATATTGATAAAGAGCGCCTGTATGTTTAATTTCAAGATTTTTAATAAAGTCTCTACGGAAGTGTTGACGATAAAAAATGACCTTCAGCTTAATTCTGAAATTCAACTTATAACAAAATATAAGACCTCTACTTCTGAAGATTATAAAAAAGCAATTATTTTGATCTTTAAAGAACGTGGTTATTCAGCTTTAGAGATTGGTCAACTATTGGAAAATTAAAGTAAAAGATTTATTCTGATCAGATAGGCACCCTTATTTAAAGGTGCCTATTCATTTTAGAAATTCTTAAATTTCAATCTGACTACCTAGCTCTACCACCCGGTTAGAAGGGATTTTATAAAAATCACTGACAGGGCTGGTATTTTTTTGCATTGCGACAAATAACTTTTCACGCCATGTAGACATCTTGCTGGACAGACTTGGAATTAATCTTTCTCTAGAAACAAAGAAGCTGATATTCATTAAGTCATACTCAAGATCCAGTACTGAAAAAGCTTGTTTCAATGAATGAGGCACATTAGGCTCTTCTTTAAATCCATAATGGATCGTTATTCTGAAAAAACCATTCTCTAGTACTTCAGTAACGATTCGCTTAGCTTCATCAACATACGGGATTTCAGAAGTCTTGATTGTCACCAAAAAATTACGTTCATGCAGAACTTTATTATGCTTTAGATTATGTAAAAGCGCATGGGGTACGACTTGAGGCGTTCCAGTTAAAAATACGGCATTTCCACTCACTTTCTGACCTGTCTGTTCAAGGTGCTCAAGAAACACATTCAGTGGAAGCGTGTCCTTCTGCAGTTTGTCCTGAAGAATCTCTCTGCCTTTTTTCCAGGTCATCATGAGGGTAAAAACAATAACCGCAATAACGACTGGTACCCAGCCTCCAATCAGGACTTTTAATAGGTTTGAACTCAGCAAAACCAGATCAATAAAGGCGAATGGAATAATGAACAGTAAGACTTTCCATGTTTTCCATTTCCAGTAACTATAAGCCAGAAAAGCTACTAACAGTGTGTCACAGAACATGGTCACAGTGACGGCCAGACCATAAGCACCTGCCAACTTGCTGCTACTTTCAAATATTAAGATCAAGATGGTGATAGAGATAAACAGGAGCCAGTTCAGTAATGGAATATAAATTTGTCCAATTTCCGAAGCGGAGGTATGTAAAACTGTAAGCCTAGGTAGATATCCCAACTGTATTGCCTGTTTAGCCATAGAGAATACCCCACTGATTAAAGCCTGTGAGGCAATCACTGCAGCTGCAGTAGCCAGAATAATCATAGGATATAGAAGGGCTGAAGGCAGAAGCAGGTAAAAAGGATTGGTGATAGCCGAAGGATCTCTTAACAGTAATGCTCCTTGTCCAGCATAATTCAGCATCAGACATGGCAGTACAATTAAAAACCAGCCTAACTTGATCGGTAAAATACCAAAATGTCCCATATCCGCATATAAGGCTTCACCACCTGTTACTGTTAAAACCACAGCTCCCATCACAAAAAATGAAATAAGAGGATTGTTAATAACGAATAAAAAAGCCCAGTGTGGGCTGAATAATGCAAGAACAAATGGACTTTGAATAATACTCATAATGCCAATGGCACCAATAGATAGGAACCATAACAGCGTAATAGGACCAAAAAACTTCCCCATCATTGCAGTCCCATGTTTTTGAACGGCAAAGAGAGCTATAAGAATTCCAATACTGATTGGAATAATGAAGCGATCAAATGACGGGGCAGCAACAGAAAGTCCCTCAACTGCAGATAAAACAGAAATAGCAGGGGTGATGATACCGTCACCGAAGAATAAGGATGCTCCAATGAAACCTAAGATAATGATTGCCAGTCTTTTTCCACGGGACAATCCTTTTTGCCTAAGGTTTAAGGCGAGTAATGCCATGATACCCCCTTCACCATTGTTATCAGCTCTCATGATCACCAAAACATATTTAAGCGAAACAATTAAGGTAATGGTCCAAAAGATTAAAGAGAGAATTCCCAAGATATTAAGTTCATTAATAGGTAGCCCGCGTGTCGCATGAAAGCTTTCTTTTAATGCATATAATGGACTCGTTCCTATATCGCCGAATACTACTCCTAGTGCAGCCAGTGTTAATGCTGGTACTGCCGACTTACTCACATTATTTTGCATATATTTGATTTACAAAATTGGGGAGCCTCGAATTTTATCATCTGGCTTCTCATGAAATTGCCTTGTACATAAAAACCCATACTTTCTTAGAGTGTTATAGTTTTTCTAGCTAAGCCTGCACTATATAGGTGCTATTTCACTTATAAGTAATCCAAAAATATATGATTCTCTAATAGATAATTTTAAGTTTTTTCTAAAATTAACATAATACACCTTATACGAAGGCAAAAATGGGAGCTATAAGCTCCCATTTTTAGTCTTTAATTCGCTTTTTCGCTTCGTCATAAACTATGCTATCAGCTCGTTTTCCGACGGTAATGAGCAGGATAACTACCTGATCATCTTTAACTTGATAGACAAGTCGGACACCAGCTTTTAATAATTTGATTTTATAGCAACCTGCAAGATCGCCTCTAAGCATATTCTTTGGAATATGTGGCTGCTCTATGACTTTGGCTAGTTTCTTTTTAAATTGATCTCGTATAGCAACAGGGAGTTTTTCCCATTCTGCTATAAAGTCCTTGTGACGTAAAAGCTTATAAGTCATCTAATGTGACTTCCTCAAACATCTCTTTAGGATCATTAATGCGCTTACGGACAAGAGCTAATAATTCTTCATCTTCTTCCGAAAGCAAAGCTTTTTTGACAGGCAGTTTCCCAGTCGTAGCAACATACTCAAGAATACTAGTGAAGAAATCCGTAGGTGCAATACCTTGCTCTTTAAGGATTGAATAAGATTTTTCTTTAAGGGCTTCATCGACCCTGAAGTTAACAGTAGCCATCATATTTCCCAAGTATTTAATGTACTAGGAATAGTGTAATGCAAATTGCATTACAAGTCAATTTCGCATAACAGCCATTATGTTAAATGGGGAGTGATTTAGTGGAATATTCTTTAATTTTTTATATGAAAGAAGATACCTTGAATCGTGTCAAAAGAAGCATAGATTTTTTATCCATACCTCTAGTGTTCATTCTTTATAGTAAAATTTTAATCGTTAAACCCACTAAAGCAGAACCGATGATGACTCTGAGCACACTTTGATTAAATTTAAATAATGCGACTACAGCTAAAATTGCAATAATGGCAGAGATATAATCAAAATTCCCTTCAAAACCCTGTGGCCAAAGCACGTGGTAACATAAAAAGAGTGCCAAATTTAAAATTACGCCCACCACGGCAGCGGTAATGGCGGTTAAAGGGGCAGTAAATTTAATTTGATTGTGTGTGGACTCTATAACAGGTGCTCCGGCTAAGATAAAGAAAAATGAGAAAATAAAAGTAAACCACGTGACGATGATTGCACCTAATGCACCTGCAATAAATTGATGTTCAGCACCCAACAGCGAATGGTTATAAGCTGCTAAGAAGCCGACAAAAGCCACCACCATGATCAATGGGCCGGGAGTACTTTCACCTAGGGCTAAACCATCGATCATTTGAGTTGGGGTGAGCCAGTGATAAAAACCGACAGCGCCTTGATAAACGTAAGGCAGAACAGCATAAGCACCACCAAATGTCAGAAGTGCAGCTTTAGTAAAGAACCAAGCCAGTTGAGTATAAGAATGACTCCATCCCAAAACTGCTGTTAAAGAGATGAGTGGAATTGCCCATAAAAGTGCTGAAATTACAGTTATTTTGATCAGATGAGACCATTTAAAAACAGCATGTTCAGGTGTAGGGGTATCATCATCAATAATTGCACGTCCATAGGATTTTTGACTGGACTGATGTGCATTTAGCTTAAATAAATCAGGATACTTTTTACCGACCAAATAACCCGATATCGCTGCACATAAAACGATTAAAGGGAAAGGAATATTAAAAATAAATATTGCAAGAAAAGCGATAACTGCAATCGCCCATAGAAATTTATTCTTTAATGAACGACTGCCAATACGATACGTGGCATGAAATACAATTGCGGCAACTGCGGGCTTAATGCCATAAAACAAACCGGCAATGATCGGGACGTCGCCATATTTCACATAGACCCAAGACAGCCCAATGAGGATAAAAAGAGAAGGTAGAACAAATAAAACCCCTGCAACGATGCCACCTTTGGTTTTATGCATTAACCAGCCAATATAAGTTGCAAGTTGTTGAGCTTCGGGGCCGGGTAAGAGCATGCAATAATTCAATGCGTGCATAAAACGCTGTTCTGAAATCCATTTTTTTTCTTCAACTAACTCTTGGTGCATAACAGCGATTTGCCCGGCAGGGCCACCAAAGCTAATGAATCCCAGTTTTAACCAAAATTTGAATGCTTGCCAAAAGCTGATAGATTCAATTTCTGTTTCATCTATTAAAGATGGCTTATTATTCATGTTAAATTCCTTTGAAAGTCTGCATATAAGCCATCAAAAATATGGTTTGAAAGATGGAGTAATTGATCATCATCTGTGATCGTGCTTCTTAAGCCTTGCAAGATTTTTTCAATGCCTAAGGCTTCGGCAGGCTCATTTCCCCCAACATCTAAAAAATGAACAATTTCAGCGATTTTATTTAAAGCAGGGTTTTGTAATTCAAAGCTATGCATTAACACTTCAAAAGTGACTAGATGATTGATATGGGTAAATTGGGCATCATCAAAATCAAAACCTAAGGTATCTTTGGGGCAATCATTGGGATGCTCTAACCAAATAAATTTTGACTGAGGGTCTACAAATTTCTGAATGATCCATGCCGATGCCAAACGGTCAACCCAAGGACGCTTTCTGGTTGCCCAGATTTTATTTTGAAAATCTTGCTTGCATAGGACTTTTAATTGCTGTTCAAAATTATTGGGTTCATCGTATTCACCTAACCGGGCAATAACTTGTTCTAATCGGGTGAGTTCATTCAGTGTTTTGCTTTGATGAGTATTTGGGAAAAAATCTATTTCTATCAGTGAATTGAGGTTTTTTCTTAATTTTCGAATCTGTTTGAGATGTTCTTTTTTCTTATTTTCCTCAAGCGTATTTTGTATTTGTGAAATTTCAGTTCTCAGTTCTTCATATTCTCCAGTTCTGTCGAAAAGTTGAGCAAGGTCTAAATGTGCAGGAGGTTCAGTCTGAAAGATATAGGCATGCCCATGTTCATTAAGATGATCATGAACAACAGACTCGAATTTTTCAGAATGTGCTTCGGGTAAGAGGTAAACACCATCTCTTAAAGTTGCTGCACCATTTGACTTTAATGAACGCCAAATTCGCATTCTTGCGGTTGTGCTTTGACTGGGAAGTGATGAGATCAGTAATGATATTTTCATGTTATAAAATCAACAAATTTTGTTTATCTTATAACAATTTTAAAGGATTAAAAATAGTTTTCCTTTAATAAGAATATATGTAAAAGTCATAAAAGATTTTTCTATCCTTTAATAGTAAATTCAACAGATGCTTATAACTTAGCAGTTTGTAAAATAGAACTTTATAAATCTATTCATCTAGGAAATGCACATGGTCTGGCTTATTGCTAAGTACGCTCTAACTGCTGGAATGGTCATACTTATTTCAGAAGTTGCTAAACGTAGTGACCGTCTAGGCGGATTGATTGCAGCCTTGCCTATCGTAACGATACTTGTGCTGATATGGATGAAACTTGAGAATCAAGACCCGCAGAAAATTTCAAATCATGCTTGGTATACCTTTTGGTATGTAGTACCGACATTACCTATGTTTTTAGCATTCCCAATACTTTATCAGCGTTATGGATTTTGGCTATCTCTAGCCATTTGCTACGTAATGACCATTCTTCTTTTTCTTGCATGGGCAGCTATATTGCACCATTTCGGTATTGATTTGCTATAAATGAACTAGGGGCATGAATGTTAGTTTTTCTAAAATTAACATAATACACCTTATACGAAACACTTTATATTTATCATTAAATTTCAGTATATTAGATTAAGCCGCTCTAGGAAGTAAGGCACCAGAGCGGCTTTTTATTGATTATTCATGTTCCACGCTTAAAATTCGAACAGTGTTTCATGTTTTTTATAAGTTAAACTAAATTTAGTTGCTAATCCCAATAAGCTATTCACTAACTTGTAAATATCGGTATACCGCCTGACGACTAATCCCAAAAGCTTTCCCTAATGCCATTTTCGATGGATACTTCCCCTCCTTCCATGCTTGTCGTAAAGCTTCAGCTTGGTCAGGCTTTAGTTTATGCACCCGACCTTTGTACTTCCCCTGAGCAGAGGCGAGTTTTATTCCTTCCTTTTGCCGCTCTAAAATGATCTCACGTTCGAACTGTGCAAAAGCACCCATCATTTGAAGCATCAAATTATCCATCGGGGTGGATTCGGCTGTAAAAGTAATATTTTCTTTTACAAACTGGATGGCGATCCCTCGTTTGACCAGTTTATCTACTTCAGTGACCAAATCTTTTAGGCTTCGCGCAAAACGATCCATTGAATGTACAATCACCCTGTCCCCTTCCCGGACATAGTTCAACATTTCCTGAAATTTAGGTCGGTCAGTATTTTTACCTGAAGCACGGTCAACAAAAATCCGGTCGACCTCAATTCCTTCAAGTTGACGTCCAGTGTTTTGCTCGACAGAACTTACCCGGACATACCCTACTTTTTGGCCTTTCACTTTTTCACGCCCCAATTGGATAAAAATGAACAATTTCGTAAATTATAAACCTTTAACACTAAAGTTACATGTTACTTATGATTAAAAATAATTTAAATGATACATAATTTCATGAATTTTCAGATTGTAACTTTAGGGTATAGTCTAAAGTTACAAAACAACAAGAAGGTAATTTGATTTTTAAATATCTGAGCAAAAAATCATTTACAAACTCAAATACACAAAGTATGTTTATAAAACACAAAACTGAAACATGGTTTGTGTTCTCTAGTGGTTGATGGTAATAATTATTACCATTAGTGAAGCGCCCAGTTTTTTTAAATTTGGCGTTTTAATTTTCTAATTAATAATTAAAATTCACTAAATTTCATTTAGTTAAATTTAAAAATACTGAATAATGACTACGCACTCTCGTTCATAGTCTATCACCCATTCCTTCTCCCAATAGCCCATCAATAAGTAAATATATGGCTAATTTTGCAAATACCTTCAGTTTTAATTGTGGTTATATTTTATTACCTAACATTAGTCATACAAAATGAGGCCTTTGATATGGGTGAACTAACTTTTGTTGGCACTGTTGCAAATAGAGATTTGAGCTGATAATGTTCCCCTTTAAAAAGTGCTTAGAGACCGAAAACTCTATTCACTAGATATATTTCACCCTGAGGCTGACCATAATAGAATGATGAAGCTTGTCCTTTACGTAGTGTACGCATGACTTCAATACATTTAATTGTGGCATAAGCCGTTTTCATAGACTTGAATCCTAACGTGGCCCTGATGATCCTCTTTAGCTTGCCGTTGACACTAGGAATTTTGTGCGTCATCTGAAGTCGCAAAGAAGCGGAAACGGCTACTTTCTGCATGTGATTAGATGTTTACGGCTGTTATATTTGTTCCATATATTTGAGGGTAACTAGATGACTAATAAGGATTATGATGTGGCTTTAGAAGCTCTTGCTGAGTTGGTTAAAGATGTATCTAAAATAGTTCATTCTGAAGCTGTAGATAAAGCTCTGGTTGAGCCTACAAAAGCTAATATTCAAGAGCGTAATAAGTTAAAAGACATCGTTGATCAAGCTGAAGACCTGTAGTGCTTTACAACAAGTATATGATGGATGAGGAGGTTGTATGCTTAAAAAATTATTGTTGTCTTTATTAGGGTCTGTTGACATTTCATAAATGGCTTGCGCTGTAGGCTAAAACTGAACAGATCAGGCATGAAACGTAGGGAATAGCGAGACTATTGCCAAGTTTCATAACGCTGATAGAGGTGTTCAATATCCTTCTATTCGCTATACCAATCGTTTAGAAGCTGCAAATTTACGAGCATCAGTCGGTACGACTGGTGATTCATACGATAATGCTTTGGCTGAAACGGTGAATGGCTTATACAAAACAGAGGTGATTGAATATTTAAAAGCAGATTGGCAAGGTTTAGCAGATGTACAACTTGCGACACTAAACTGGGTAGATTGGTTCAATAAAAAGCGTGTACACAGTGCACTGGGTTATGTATCGCCTTTTGAGTTTGAAGCAATGTACTATGATAAGATTAACCCGTTAGGTCAGGGCCTAACTTAAATAAAAAAGTCTCCGACAAACCCGGTACGGTTCAGAGCAGCACTTAAATAATCTCCCCACCACTGCATCATTTCAGTTCGTTGAATTAAATAATCCGCATGATTATAGCTAGCACGTGTACGATTCTTATCAATATGCGAAAGTTGAGCCTCAATCCAATTATCTTGGAACAATCCTGAGTCATTCAAAATAGTACTGAAGGTAGAACGTAATCCATGGGAGGAAAGTTGATGTTTTCCATACCCCATCTTACGTATAGCCATATTTAATGTATTAAAATGAATCGGGTGATCCTGCTTTCGCGGACTAGCAAAAATGAATTTTTCACCCAATGACCATTGCATCGCATCTTTTAAAATCTCTAATGCCTGATCTGAAAGTGGAACTAAAAAATCTGGAATTTCATGTCCTAGGATAACTTTACGTCGAAACTGTTTAATATGTAAGGCTGGAATTCTCCAAATTTTATCTTTTATATCAAAATGATGAGGTTCAGCCATTAACAACTCTGCCCCTCGCACGCCAGTATATAATTTAAACATGAGTGCTTTTTTAATAATGGGATGTGCATCCAACTTTTTTAATTTATGCATAAAATCTGAGATGTCTTCAGCTTTTAAATAAGGATAGTTCTTCTTGATTTTATTGTTAACAGCAATTTTATTTAAACCATGCGCGATATTATATTCACAATAGCCCATTGCTACAGCATAGTCAAAAATTTGGTTCAAATAACTACAAGCTTTTTTGACAGGTTCTTTAACTTGACGTGACTCTATTTTTCTAATTATTGAAACTAGGTCATAGCGCTTAATATCTTGAAAAGGGATATCCTGAAGAACTGGATAAATATCATGCTGTAAACATTTTTCTGCTAACTGGAGAACACCACAGCGTGGTAAATCATTGAATGCATTTTTAAGTTTGAACTGTAGCCACTCCTCTGCTACCTGATGAAAAGTAATTAAATTAGAAACAGTTTCATTTTCAAAACAGAAATTATTGTCTCTAAAATCATCCCTGACTTGTCGTGCCTTTTTCAGGGATAAATCAGGATAAAGCCCTAACTGAATTCGGCGGCGTTTCTTGGTTTTTGGATCTGTATATCGATAACTCCAAGACTTCCTTCCATTTGGTTCAATTTTTAGACTAAGTCCATCTTCATCCGATAAAAAACAAGTTTTTTCCTTGCAATGAGCTTGGCGAACTTTAATTTCAGTAAGACTCATGAGATTTGAATGAAACCTATCAATGGACTGATCAAATTAATTATACCAAAATAGAAGGACTTTCATATGATGCGTAGACTACGCATCATATAGATTTATAAGATATTGTTTTATATATTTATTATTAAATATAATTTAATTTTAGTAACCAGTAGAAGTACCACTTCTATTTTTAGTTCCCAAAGGCTTTGCAGCACAAAGATTTAAAAGACAGCACCTGCTTATCTGAACAACATGACTATGAGTTATATCTGGCAGTCAATGATATTGATCACACGAAGACAAAAGCAGCTTCCCCGCAAACAAATGGTATATGTGAGCGTTTCCACAAGACGATTTTGCAGGAGTTCTATCAAACCAACAGATCGAAAAATTTGCTTATCTTTTCCGCCCAACCAAACTAAATACTCATTCTCTATTGTCTGCTTATACGCCCAATCGGCAACCCGATGCGAACGTTGCAGATCGGTTAGAAAACCTAATTGAGAAATCTCTTGAGTGATTAGTCGATCATGTAAATGATTACGTCTCCGACAAACCTGGTACGGTTCATACAGTGCTGAATTTAAACAGCAGATCGTTCAGGCTTGTAAAGCACCTGACGTTTCAATTGCTTCGGTCGCTTTGCAACATGGATTGGATACAAATCTTGTATCCAAATGGATTCGCTTATTTGATGGTAAACCAAAGAATGATCGCTCACCACCACCGAATAAACCTGCATTTATTGCCTTATCCTGCTCTGCACCATTAGATCCTATTTCTACTAATATGTTAACGGTTCAAATTGCTTTACCTCACTCAAAAGCAGAAATTGGCTTTGTGATACGGGTCTGATTTTTCTTGATAAGCTGTGGCTCAAATTTACCCTCACGATCTCTAGGGGTATCTAGTTCAAACTCACCATCATCAGTCAGTAGACGCTTCGTTGTGTAACCATTGCGAGCATTTTTACCTGTTCGTGGACTATTCTTTTCGTAACCTAAATGGTCGGTGAGTTCCGCATTAAGGGCAGTTTCAACAGTCAATTTCTTTAAAGCCCGACTAAAATTATTGAGATCGAGTTCGGTTTTTAGGTTCTTGGCTAACTCTTTAGCGAGTGCCAACATTGCTTCATCTTTCATGGTAAACACCTTTTGTTTGACCCCAACAACGTTGGGGGAGTTTAAGCGTTTACATAGTTTTATTTACAGTCTCAACAAATCCGAAAACAAGGCATCACCATTGCTCATCTAAGGAGTAGACCCAGATACGATATTAGGCATATTTAGATTTTTTGTCGTGTACAGAGTCAAAAAAGATAGAATCTGGATTTTTATTACATTTACTATCCGTATACTTCAACAGCAGCTTTGAATGTTTCACTTAACCTTAAACTTTTTTTAAAATTAAATATATTTACATATACGTTCTAAAATTTGATATAATTTATTAAAACTTTAGATTCCAAGTGTAAATAATGAGAAGCGCTAATATTCGACGTGATGGCTACTTAAAATTTCTGAATACATGGCAAGACCGTGATGTCATTAAAGTACTTTCAGGTGTGCGTCGCTCTGGAAAATCCACCTTATTGGCAATGTTTCAACAAATCCTAAAAGCACAGGGTGTACAAGCCGAAAACATCATTGCCATCAACTTCGAATTTATGGAATTTGAAGAACTCACCGATTACCGTAAACTACATGATTATGTATTGTCCAAAGTTGATAAAAGTAAAAAAAACTATGTTTTCTTAGATGAAATACAACATGTTACAAATTTTGAGAAAGTAGTCGACTCTTTATATGTTCGGGATTATATCGATTTATATATTACAGGCTCAAATGCATTCTTTCTAAGTGGAGAACTTGCGACTTTACTTACAGGACGTTATATCGAGCAACATGTTCTACCTCTGTCATTCCAAGAATTTAAACAGTGGCATATTGAAAATAATCCGATCATCCAACAATTATCAAATCGTGATTTGTATGCCATGTATACGCGCAGTAGTTTCCCTTATACGCTTGCCATGACTAGCCAGCAGGAAACTTATGATTACTTGCAAGCAGTCTATGCCAGTGTAATGTTTAAAGATGTTATTCCCCGTTTGAATACTGCCGATATTAACTCTCTCGAGCGTGTCGCAAGATATTTGGCAAGCGTGACAGGCTCACCTATTTCCATCAATAAAATTAAAAATACCTTTGTTTCAAGTGGGGTTAAAATTTCATTTGAAACAGTAAAACGCTATATTCAGGGCTTACAGGACAGTTTGTTATTTTATAGTGCCGCACAATTTAAAGTACGCGGGCGTGAGTTATTACAATCCTCTGAAAAATACTATTTAGTTGATGTCGGATTGCGCCGGATTATGTTGCCTGATGCTAATGCTGATCAAGGTCATATCTTAGAAAATGTGATTTATCTTGAGCTTGTCAGACGAGGTTATACGGTCTATGTAGGGCGGGTTGATGAATATGAAATTGATTTTGTTGCTGTCGATACTTTACAGAATTTAACTTATTATCAGGTGGCATTAGAAACGCTCAATGAGGAGACACTCAGCCGAGAGTTACGTCCATTACAGAAAATTTCTGATTCGTATCCCAAGTATTTGCTTACCTTAGACACGATAGGGACTGAAGCGAATTATAATGGTATTGTAAAAATGAGTGCTCTCGATTGGTTGCTATCTGAAAATAAGTAAAGTTGAGGGTAGACATGGATACACTTATTTATTAATTAAAACTCAAAGACTTTTCAGCATTAACCAAGAGTGTGATCAAGCATAATTTCTGCTCCATTTGTGATGGATTGATTTACCTCGACTCGATTTCTATCTGATTAAGATGTATGGTCCGCTTGCATCATGTGAGGACAGGAAAAGGCGAAACGGCTACTTTTTGCATGTGATTAGATAGTTACGGCTGTTATAATCCGTTACTTAACGGGGGATTAATATGTTTAAAAATTTATTACTGAGTTTATTTGTGGCTGTTCCACGGCTTTGTTGCATAAAGATTTTGTAAGCTTCTGATTTAAATAGGTTTGTATGAATTTCAACCTAAAAATTAATGAACAAAATCAGTTGGTTATGTATTTATGCAACAAAGCCTATGTTAGAATATTTTTTTATCGATAGTCCAACATTAAAATTTCGTCTATCTGCGGGCTCAAAGAAACGATTATTACTATCATTGACAATCACGGAACCCACATAGTTTCGATCTAATAAATTATCTAGTCGTGCATAAGTATTTACTTTCCAGTCTTTATTGACCCACAAATAGCCAACATTTGCCGCAACGACCGTATAACTTGGTGCAGTATCAGAGTTGATATCATCGACATAAATCTTGTCCATATAACGTGCTTCTAAGCCTGCCTGAAATCCCTGCTCAGGTTGCCATGCCAAGCCTACAAAAGCTTGATTCTTGGCAATACCTGGAATATATGTTCCTTTTTGTATCAGCGGTTTGGTTGTGGTCGCTGGAATATCAGCATCAAAAGTCGCATCTAAATAACTATAACTGGTTCGAATATTGAGTGCTTGCCAGAGCTGTTTTTGCCACGATAACTCTAAGCCTTCACGTAAGGTTTTTTCTGCATTACGAAATGTGCTTCGCCCGCCATTGGCATCGTCAGGCACAATGTCATTTTTAGTTTCAGTATGAAATACAGCAAAAGTAAATAACCCTAAGGTATTCTGCGATTTTAAGCCAAGTTCTACGGTATCACTGGTCGCAGGTTTTAAATTAAAGTTAATGCCTGAAGTCCCTACTGTAAGATAGGCCATCTCGGTAAAGGTTGGTGTTTCGAAGCCTTTGCCATAGCTAGCATAAGTATAAAGCTCAGGTAATATATCCCAGCCTAAAGCGACAGTTGGAAGTAACTTTTGATAATCTGTTGAACCACTGTCATCACCATTGCCTGTGGTTTAGTCATGGTGCTGAAGCTATTTCTGATGTCTTAATTCTATTACCTGCAACACAGTACATTTAAGTTGATGATGCTACTGGCAATGTTTTAACTATTGGAAAATATTACAGTAATTTAAATTATTTGGGGGAATTTTCAATAAACATAAATTTCGACACGTCACATTGTGTCGTTAGTAAGTAGGATGATTCAATCACTTCAAACTTAGCATTGGTATAACCCTGCCCTATGAGACAGCTTCATAATAAGGCTGCTTATATCTAGAATACTGTGGCAGTTTAAAGTTTTATTTTAATTTTACCTCAAACCACATTTGATAAATAATGAAGAAAACCTAGATATAACCCCCACAAACTACTGATATTTTTAATTTGCTAAAATTTTACATTGATCATATTTCATTCATGTAATTGTCATTTTTGCTTCTTATGATGAAGCTTTTTAAACATGATGCTTCAAAAAAATGAAAAAAAAACCACTAACCTTAGCTTTATTAGCTTCGACAATTTTATTAACCGCATGTACTGATGATGGGGATAATGGTCAAAATGGATTGAACAGTTTGATCTAACAGAAGTCGTTAGTACTTGGAAATGATGATTGTTGGAGTGGTGGCACGCGCATTGAAAGCGGTTTAGATAAAAATCAAAATGGTGAGTTGGATACTAATGAAATCCAACAAAGCTCAACGCAGTGTGGGCCAAA